>JACUUO010000169.1 GCA_014859275.1 Actinomycetota bacterium
TATTTTCTATATTTTTAAGTATTAGAATGCCTTTGTATCAACCAACACCTTATTGGTATATACTACCTAGTGGCATAATAATGAAGATATTATTTAGATTCTTTAAGCTCCAGCCTTGTTAGTAGATAAGGGCATGTATTGATCGCATGCTAAAAAAGCTTAATAGGAGACTTCTCTTATGAAAGTACTTGTAAATAATAAATATGTGAGCAGGGGGTGCCATGGACTGCAATGCACATGTGGGAGCTAATAGGCGACGTGCTGTACCTTTGCAGTGAGATCGCGTCATCTGAACTTGCTTATACTGAGGCGCGCACGCAGTATGGCCGTATCAGTAGGCTGCCCGGTGAGGAGCCCGAATACAACCCTTTTTTCCTCCAGTATGAACTCATATGGAAGGATAAAGTCCCACCAGGATACGCACCGAAAAAAGGGGTTCTTGATCGGCTTTTCAATCGCGACGTGTCGAGGCACATCGACTTTGTCGAGGTGCCATCGTACAGGCTTAGCATTAAACGAGATATAATCGTCGCAACAATGGATTCGTAAATGCCACGCTCAAGCAATTGACGATCATTGTTTTTACGGTGATTCTATCCAAATCGTTATCGATAAACCGGTAGGCAGTATTGGTGGAGATGGGGATGATCCTCGAACAATTCGCTCGAGAGCGATACAGTAATTGCAGGATACCTATGCTTCATGCTATACCTGGCTTTCTATTCTTTTAACCTCATACTGTGAACTCCCATGAATGATATTAACTTTTCCGATCTTTCAGGAACGGTACCTGCCCACTTGACGTGTACAACGGGCATTGCTATACTAGCAATGACGCTATGAATCTATGAATATTATAGTCACTTGGTCATTGTGAGGATAGCATGGCACGTTCATTCAGCAAGCAAGAGCGCGAGATCATACGGCAAAGACTCGTCGAGAAGGGGCGCGAGCTATTTAGCACCGTCGGCGTCAAAAAGACGAGCATCGATGAGCTCACCCAGGCCGTTGGTATCGCTAAGGGCTCCTTCTATGCCTTTTTCAACTCTAAGGAAGAAATGTATCTCGACATCCTCGAGATGGAAGAGAACAGCATCCGCGCGCAATTCATGGCCCAGGTAATCCAGGGCAAACCCATCACAAAAGAAACCTTCAAGAGTTTCATCCTGGAGGGCATCCGTGTAATGGAGACTAACCCCCTATTCAGGAGGATGTATGAGAAGAGCGAGCTGGAACAGGTCCTGCGCAAGGTCCCACCCGAGCGCCTTTCGCGCCACGTCAAGAGCGACGAGGATTGGGTGCTTGGCCTGGTAACCGAGTGGCAGGCACGGGGGCTCGTGATCGATGCAGATCCACAAGCCATCACCGGCGCCATTAAGTTCGTAATTGCTAGTTCCCTGCTTAAAGATTCAATAGGAGGCCAGAACTATCCCCAGTCGATAGAGCTGCTGGCGGAATTAGTGGCCGAAGGTTTAATAAGTAGGCTCTACGGAAGAGATTCTATGGAGGTAGATGATGGTTCTTGCAGTCAGTCGTCTTAGTTATACATATCCCAGGTCAGCGGTGCAAGCCCTTCACGATTTGAACTTCGAGATACCTGAGGGCCAGATCATCGGTTTCTTAGGGCCAAACGGGGCCGGCAAAACAACGACTCAGAAAATCATAACTGGTATTCTCTCCGGTTATGAGGGTGAAGTGCGCGTCTTCGGCAAGAGCCTCAAAGAATTAGGAAGCGACTATTACAACCGCATCGGCGTAAGTTTTGAGTATCCAAATCTATATAACAGGCTCACGGCTGAGGAGAATCTTAACTTCTACCGTCGCTTCTTCGATGTTCCAACCGAAGAGCCAGCTGCCTTACTTGCCCGCTTTAATCTGCCCATAGGCGATAACAGGACGGTAGGCCAGTATTCTAAAGGTATGAAGATGAGACTTACTCTCTTGCGCTCTCTTTTAAATAACCCACAGCTCTGGTTTCTAGATGAGCCGACCACAGGCCAAGATCCAGAGCACTCGGTTATGATACGAGACATTATCCGGGAGCAACGCAACAAGGGCACAAGTATTTTCCTTACCACACACAATATGACGCTTGCCGACGAGCTGTGCGACAGGATTGCTTTCATTGTTGACGGCAGGATCGCCACTTTTGACACACCTCGCAACCTTAAAATAGCACACGCAAAGAGAGTGGTTCGCGTTGAATACCGGGAAGATGGCAGCGTTAAAGCAAGAGATTTCTCGCTCGAGGACGCGGCCTCAAAGGAAGCCTTCATAGATCTGGTGCGCAAGGCCACTATCGAGACAATTCACACCATGGAGCCATCCCTTGAAAACGTGTTTATTGAAATTACCGGGAGGGGTCTATCAATATGATCACGGCCTACTCTCCCCGTCGCCTTGCCAACGCTCTACAGCTCGACCTATTGACCCAAATACGCTACTACTTCTTGCCGATCTATATGATATTGGCGCTGGCCTATGTGGCAGCTATAAGGCTCACCCCTTTAAGCGACTATGCGACCCTGCTCTTGCCGTTACTCTTGTTCTCCGAGCCGGGCTTGCTCGGGTTTTATCTTGCCGCTGGGCAGCTTTATTTTGAGCGCAACGAAAAAAGCTTAACCGCGCTTGCGGTGACCCCGCTTAGGGGCGAAGAGTACTTGATGGCGCGCGCAGCCTCAAACGGCATAATTGCAACCCTTGCCGGCATCGTGCTCTTTATCCTGGTTTTCCTCGTTCCGGTAAAGACGCTTTTGCTGATTCCACCGCTATTTTTAACGGCGACGCTTTTCGCGCTTTTGGGCTTATCCTTCTCGATGCATTTTGATGACTTCATGGCGTTTGTCTTCGCGTCGGCGCTGGTTCAAATACCCTTAGCGCTTCCCTATCTTGCGTACTTTGGCCTGGTGCCGGTGTGGGTCTTTGCCTGGGTGCCGTCGCACCCCGCGATATTCTCGTTCTCCAACTTAGTGTCGGAGCAACCTAGTATGCTGCTGTATGTGCTATATCTCGCCGAGCTTGCCGTCTTCAACTGGCTCGCGTTCTGGTGGAGCCGCCGGGTTTACAAAAGGCGTATCCGCGATCGAATGGAGGCTATGTAAAATGAAGAAGGCGCTTAACTTGTTGCAAAGAGATGTATTCCGCCTGCATCGCGATAACTTGCTCCTATTTCTCATCGCTTATCCCATTGCGATAGCCATTCTTGCGCGCCTGGTTGCGCCAATGGTTCCGATAGAGCACTTTGTCATCTACATAGCACCGCCGATGATCATGTTTGCCCCCCTCTCATTCGGGATGGTATTTGGCTTTAACCTTATCGAGGAAAAGGAAGAGCAGACCTGGCTGCTCATCAGGGTAGTGCCGCTTCGCGTCGCCGCCTATTTTGTTTATCTCGTCGCAGTAACTGCGCTCCCGGCTTTTGCGCTTAGTCTTGTCACCGCGCTTCTCTACGGGCAGCCTGTGGCCAACCCCGGACAGTTCATCTTGATGGTTTTTGCAACGGCGCTCACCGCTCCGCTTTGGGCGCTAATGCTAGGCGTTATCGCCCACAACAAAGTCGAGGGGCTTGCGCTAACAAAGACCATAAGTTTCATAACGCTCGCACCGGGTCTTGCATTTATCCTCTCCCCCACCTGGCAAGTTACTGTGGGTTGGAACCCATGGTACTGGAGCTACCTCGGCCTGATCAAGGCGTTTACAAGTGAGGCGGTCTTGGGCGAGCTTGCAATCATTATGCCCGGGTACCCATCGTTTATTTTCTGGCTCGCCCCGGTGATCTTGAGCCTTGCCGCCGTGGTCGGTTTATCACGCGCATGGAGACAGAGGGTTGAGTAAAACGGGAAAGGGTAAAGGCAGCACTTTTATAAGGGATGGCATTTACAAGCTTCTAGAAGAGGCTAGTATACACAGGAAACCAGCGTCCCCTATCTAAAAAGAATGACCGCAATGCCGGCAAAAGGCCAGGTGAAGCTTCGTAGACTGGCCGCAATTAGGGCATTCCTGCGCGAGCGCATCGCCGCAACGAGGACAGTAATCTCCTGTCTTCCGCAATGCAGCACCCTAATTCTT
>JACUUO010000170.1 GCA_014859275.1 Actinomycetota bacterium
ACTCTGGCATCGTAGCGTGTCCCTCCGCACTAATTCCCTCTCGCTTGAGGACCTTAACTAGTGTTAACCACAAAATCTTTATATCCAACCATGCGGACCAGTTATCCACGTACCATACATCCAATTTGAACTTATCCTCCCAGGAGATGGCATTACGCCCGTTTATCTGAGCCCACCCGGTAATCCCTGGTTTTACTTCATGACGCTTGTTTTGCTCTGGCGTATAGCGGTCTAAATACTCCATTACGAGCGGGCGCGGACCAACTAAGCTCATTTCGCCCTTGAGCACGTTAAAAAGCTCGGGTAGCTCGTCTAAGCTGGTGCTGCGTAAGAAACGGCCAAAAGGGTTGAGGCGCTCTTCATCGGGCAGCGGATTTCCGTTCTCATCTCTCAAATCATGCATGGTACGGAACTTATATATCACGAAGGGCTTACCATACAGGCCAGGGCGGATTTGGCGAAATAGGATTGGCCTGCCCATGGCCAGGTGTGCGAGGAGGATGATAAGCAGCAAAAAAGGGGAAAGCAATATTAACAATACTAAAGAAGCAAGTATATCGATCCAGCGTTTAATAAAGCACTTCATATGCTTCTTCTGCCCACTTTATTGTTAAGGCTCTTCATATTGCTTGATGGAGATGCAATACATAGACTATCGTATGTTATGTAACAATGGCTGTAATGCATACTTATTCCATCCCATCCTTATGGATAACCCTTTCCTACCAGAAGCCTCTCATATTCTCGCATAATACGCTCAAAAACCTTATTTTCGTTAAACTCCTCTAGTACTCGTCGTCTGCCTGCTTTACCAAACTTTATGCGAATCTCGGCGTTCTCCATCAACTTGCCAATGGCACCAGCCAGAATCTCTGGCTCATGGGGAGGTATGATGAAGCCCGTTTGGCCGTCGACAACAACTTCGCGTGAACCGCGGACGTTTGTTACCACGGCAGGTATTTCCATGGCCTGAGCTTCAATTGCTGATCTTGGGATACCTTCTCTGTATGATGCCAAGATGTAGATATCAGAGACTGATAATATCTCAGCTATATCATCCCGTTTACCCAATATATTCACTTTATCTCCCAAGGATAATTGCTTGATTTTGTTTTTGATCTTTGCCTCCTGACCCTCGTCTTCACCTACACATAATAGCTGCCAGTCTCCTTTGGGAAGTTTTGCTACAGCACCAATTAAGTCGCCATAGCCCTTCAATGGATTGACTCTAGCTATAGTGGTTAATACCAGGGTTCCTGGTTTTAGACCAAGTTTTCGCTTAATATCTAACTGCCTCTCTTTTGTAAAGCGCTTAGGGTTAAACTCATTGGTGTCTACGCCATTCCCAATATGTATGAGATCACCGGTTTTTGATCTGATACCTAACCGGTCGGCATTATCAATATCTTCCTTGCTTTGGGTTAATATAGCTGTAGATAGACTTGCACCAAGCTTTTCCATGGTTTGGTACAGTCTTGTTTTAACCCTGGGCATTCCTTCGTGAAACGGAAACCCATGAACCGTGTGCACGATAACTGGTACACCTGAAAGCCAGGCGCTCAACCTACCTGCGAGTCCTGCCTTCGAGGTGTGGGTATGCACTATATCTGGTCTTAGTTGGCAAAAATAATTCCTCAAGCTCCTGATACTTATCAAATCTTGAAGCGGATTGATCGCTCTCTCGATTTTTATTTCCTTTACTGTAAAGCCTCTCTCTCGCAGTATTTGTGCTTCAGGTCCTGGGCTGAAAACAAAGCTAATTTCGAATCCTTTTTCACGGAAATAAGTGCACTGGGGTAGTAAAAGCTTTGTTCCAGTGATACCTACCGTCGAGACATGAACGATTTTGGCTCTATAATTGGTTACCATTTGTTCTCCTAATATCGCTTCACTTTAACCGTAAGCAGAGGCTTTGGTCCAAAAACATCGGGTTGTGTGCAATTTTGATTAGCGCGGGTGCCCATAATCCGGGTTTCCTGTCCAAGTTCTACACGTAAGAGTTCATAATGCCAAAGCGCCAGAGGTAGGAATAGCCAGAAAACACGGTAGGTAATTGCCGAGGCCGAAATTTGGTATAGCAGCGTGTTGAGTAATGCGGCCGCCATAGCAGATCGTAATACTCGTTCGCCGTACGTACCCTTGCATGTAACCAGCTTAAACGCCATGACCAATATGCTGCCTACAAGTAATAGCAATGGAATTAAGGCAAATATGCCATGCTCTATTAGCACTTCGACATAACTGTTATGAGGTGCCTTGCCGATGTACTCTCCGAGCTGCGAAGGCCCGATACCGAAAATAGGAGACTGCCCCCAAAGTTCTAATCCTTCTCCCCAGATCCAGAGCCGGCCCTCATCCACCATATTAGAGGCCAAATCTCCACTTCCCGTGATTCTCAGTATCTGACGCGGAAGTTCGCCGTTATAAACTGTTGCCGCTGATAAGCTTAATAAGCATAATGGAATAGCTAGTACCCTTACGAACCGCCTTGGGATTGCTAGCGACAGGGGAAGAAATGAGAGCGGTAAAACAAGAAGAACTGAGCGTGCGCCTGTAAAAAGCAGTACGATGAGAGCCCCGGTCAAGAAAATTGAATATACTATTACGCGTGTTGCTTGCCTTGATAAAATGGTTAATGCAACCAGCAGTGGAAGACTTAAGCCTAAAAACATAACCAACGGCCCTTGCCAGCGAAAAGTGGAGGCGATCCGGTAACCTCCACCGCGAATATTCCCCCACGTAAACCAGGTATCAAAAGGAGATATACCAATAACTGCCATAACCTGACCTATGCCGATTGTGACAACAACCAACACAGCAGCCATCCAAACCCGCATGTAAAGCTTGAACAGATTAGCATCAAGCTTTGACATCAGTAACAGTATAAGTACCCCAAACATAAGATATCTTGCAGAATCAACCAGTGCTGCCCCATAATTTGGCAACTGAGCTTGAGTCTCTAGATAAAATGTTGAAATAAGTCCTAAGCAGCCGAGTAAAATAACCGAAAAACCAATCAGCACTGATATTGAACTAATCCGCCTCAAACGTTTAGTTGTCAGTGCCGTATATGCGATAAATAAAATCGTGAGGAGGTCAAAAATTATAAAACGCCCTACGGGTGTCCAGAGAGCAAATTCGTCGCGATCAAAGAGTATCGCAGCAAGCGGCAACAGTAAAACAAACAATGCTCTAAAAGGGTATTTTGTCATATCTAAGCCCCTCCGTTAGCCGAGCTTTCAAATATTGATATAAATCCCTTTACATAGCTCTCTGTAGAAAATCGCTCTGTCACGTAATCTTGACGTTTTTGGCGCAGCTCCTGTTGATTGCAAGTAGTAAAATCTAGCACCTCAATTACAGCATCAGATAGGGCACTAGAATCTTCGCTCTTTATTACGCGACCCAATTGCTCAGAGATAATAATTTCTCGGACGCCTCCAACATCCGAGGCGACTACAGGCAAGCCTGTTGCCAGGCCTTCGATGACTGCCCTTGGCAGCCCTTCAGAGCGACTTGGTAGAACAAGGATATCTATCGCTGAGTACAGCGATGCGATATCGTTACTAAATCCAATCCAATGGAACCTGGATGATAGGTTTAGAGCATCAAGTTTTTGCTTTAGTGACCGTTCGAATTCTTGATAGCCCTCCGGTGCGTCCCCAATGATTAAAAAATGCACATCTGGAATATGGGCAAGGATTTTAGGAGCAGCTTCTACCAATAAATCATGCCCCTTGCGAGGTGTTATTGATCCCACCAAACCGATAACTCTAACATCAGAAGCAATACCTAACTTTGCCCTAGTCTTGCCCCGCGCCTCTCTAGAGTTCACATACTGCCCAACGTCAAAACCCGTGTGGAGCGTTACAAATTTATGCGAGTAGCGGTCGAGTTCCTGATCGGTAAATGACTTTCTCACACCCTCCGCAATAACTACGATGTGGGTAGCTAGCCTAGCACCGAGGGCGTGCAGGGCACCGAGGGCGTGCAGGGCCCCGAGGCGTTCGTCACCTCGGACGCACCATACTAACATCAACCTCATTAATCTAC
>JACUUO010000171.1 GCA_014859275.1 Actinomycetota bacterium
GCGCAGCTTGAATTATAGAAGGCACCACGCCTGTAAGGGCGTGGGGATCCATAATGAGCACATCCGCGGAATATAGTGCATGTACATTGATTCTATTACGTGAAGAATAAGATTAATGCAAAAAGGGCAAAAGCCCTTTTTGCATTTTAATAAGCAGATTTCAGGCGAAACAGTCTTTATTCCTCAAGTTTCTTAAACTTCTTTGCCAAGTGCTTTCTCGCTCGCCCTTTTTGCTCTTTAAGCCCTCTTCCGGTATAATATTCTCCAGAATAACTGAATAGCTGCGCTTTAATCTGCCAGCATAAACCGCTGGAGTGGAAAGTGTAGTAAGCCTTAACTATCGGGCTACTATATTTACCTCTCCAGGGGTTTTTTGGTTTTGGGAGGCTTACGTGAGCACACCGCTTAGGCGATCAGAAAGAAGTGTCTAGACTGCTGTGCGGGCTCCGCCAACGAAGTAAAGCTTTGCGCTCACGAGAGTTGTTCGCTCCATCCCTATCGGTACAGACGAAACCCAAAGAGAGCGGGTATCAGAAAAGCCTCTAATTTGAAAAATAAGCCCACTCAATAACCGATTTGGGAACTGTTAGGGGCTAGGTACAATAGTGAATGCAGCTTTAAACTAAGCTCTTGTTTTCTGATTTACCAAAGATAGACTCCTCAACTCGCTTAGCCGCCTGTTCCCCGGCATCAGGCATTAGATGAGAGTAAACGTCTAAGGTTACTTGTGCGCTTGAATGACCCAACGTCCTCTGGATGAACTTAATGCTTTCATTCTGATTGATCAGCAGACTTGCAAAACTATGCCTAAGATCATGAAAGCGGATCCTACGAAGGTCGGCCCGCTTTAGCGTGGGCTCAAAGATCCGCTTAACCAGGTTGTTGCCATCCATTGGGTTGCCGGCGGTGTTTGGGAATACGAGGTCAAGCTCATTTGATGGGAGTTCTACTGCCTGGCGGGCCTGGTGGGTCTTAAGCTCCCGCACGAGGATCTCAGGGATTGCGATCTTTCGCCGAGAGTGCTGGCTCTTAAGTTCATCGAGCTTGCCTTTATAAAGGGCATTTCTCACGAAGATGGTATTGGAGCGAAAATCAACATCTGACCACTGAAGCCCCAGGAGCTCACCTCTTCGCATCCCGGTAAGGCACGCCGTCATTATCAATGCTCTGTGCTCTGGAAGGGCTGCATCGATTAAAGCCGCGATCTCTTCAGGCGTTAAGAAGTCGATCTCTCTTTTTACCTTTCGTGGAGGCCTCACAAATTGTGCGGGGCTTCGGTTAATATAGTTCCACTCAACAGCTCGATTAAAAAGCACTTTTAAGGTTCTCAAATACGTGCCCTGGCTTGCTGGGGATAATCCTTCTTTTGCCAGACTTGAAATAAACTCTTCGATGAGCTCAGGGGTGATCTGGCGAAGTTTATGCCGGCCAAAGAATGGAATAGCTTTCTTTAGGTGGCCCTCGTAGCTTATAAGCGTGCGCTCCCGGATCTTGGATCGATGGGTAGCTATCCACTTCTCAGCAAATTCTTTAAAGGTAACGTCTTCTGTCCTTATAAGCTCGCCAAGCCTCACTTGCCGCTGCCTTTCATTAAGTAAGGCTTCAGCGTCTTTCATTCGCACCCCGACAGTTTCCCACTTCTGCACGCCATCTACATAGTAACGGATAAGGTAATTTTTCCCTCGCTTATAAATGTTGGGTTTGCTCGTCTTCTGTGGCTTTAGGCTTTGCCCTGCCATAATGTGACCCCCCTCCAATGAGGCTGACCCTCTAATTCCTACTCCGATTTAGCCTTTATGATTGCAGGTTATTGATTGGTTGCACTTAAAATGCACTTATAACTATAGCTTACTATATATAATTATTTAATGTAAGTTTTATTTTAAAAGCACTTGCAATAACTAAAAGGACATGTTAAGCTTGCGATAATTGAATATCTCTTTAACTTACAAGAGACGCCCAAGAGCGCATTTCTAAGGAGAATGGATAGGCATTCTCATGAGAAGTGCGCTTTTTTTATTTGCCAGGATATCAAGGAGATAAATATGAATACGCAAATCAAGAGCCTAGAAGAATTGCCAGTAATGCTTAAGGTGGAAGAGGTTGCGGAGGTCTTAGGTATTTCTAGGGTGCTAGCTTTTAACATGGTTAAGGCTGAAGACTTCCCAGCTGTAAGAATCGGTCGCAGAATTGTTATCCCACGCGATAAGTTCCTAGACTGGCTAGATCGTAAAGCTAGCAAATCAATTATTAGGAGGGTAGAGGGTGCAGAATAATTTAGAGCGCTTAATCGGGGTAGAAGAGTTGTCAAAACTGCTGGGTGTGCAAGAATGTTACGTTTATTCTCTTACACACCGCAAGAAGATTCCTTTTATAAAGCTTGGGAAATACCTGCGATTCCGGCCTTCGGAAGTCACGGCATTCCTCGAGGCCCAAAAAGAAGGCCCAGACATAGCGACGAAGGATGTGGTCATTGATGTATACCGATGAAAAAGGAAAAGCCCTTCCGATTGCGGGCAACAATCAGAAGAGCAAGCGAAAAACGATCAACAATACTATAACACAATATACCGCAGAAGACAGGTTTAATTCAATTAACAAGTCCTCACTTAAGACGCTAGCGCAGGTAACGTATATCTCTTACGGCACAGAGATTTATAGGTTGCAGCCCATGGGCGACTTCATTCCAGGATATCCGAGGGGAAGGTTACGCCGTGGCATTCGATGAAAAAGAGTCATTATTACTTGATCAGTGGATTGTTGATGGCGGGAACGACGCAAATGTCGCAAATGTCGCAAATGTCGCAGCATGGCCCACTCTTTCAGACACAGTTTTACATGGCCTTGCCGGTGATATTGTAAGAGCAATTGAACCACATACTGAGGCCGATCCCGCCGCGATCCTTATAAGTATACTCACATTCTTCAGCAACGTGATTGGTGCCACTGCTTACTTTACCGTTGAGGCAACACGCCACCACTTACGCCTTTTCTCTGCTATAGCAGGAGAGACAGCAAAAGCAAGAAAAGGAACGGCAACAGATCATGCGTTGAAGCTGTTTAAGGCCGTTGATTCCCACTGGCATGGCAATCGCCTAGTTAGCGGTATGAGCTCAGGGGAGGGTCTAATATCTGCCGTAAGGGATCCTGTCACCAGAGAGGAAGACGGCGAGATGATAGAGATCGATCCAGGAGAGCAAGACAAACGGCTTATGGTGTTTGAGGGTGAATTTGCTTCAGCACTCAAAGTGTTAAGCCGTGAAGGCAATACCCTTTCAGCGATAATTAGACAAGCCTGGGATCATGGCAATATTCGCACTCTTACTAAGAACAGCCCCCTAAAAGCAACAGGAGCTCATATTTCAATACTGGGACATATTACCATAGAGGAGCTAAAGCGGCATCTTACCGCTACAGAGACAGCAAACGGATTTGCTAACCGGTTCTTATGGGTCTGTGCAAAGCGCTCAAAGAAGCTTCCACGCGGTGGCAAGCTGCACACGGTTGATTTCAGTAAGCCTGTATTTTACCTGAAGCAAGCTATAGATAAAGCACGCAGAACAGGTGCGATGGATATGACTGAAGATGCCTGGAAAATCTGGGATGCCAACTATGATGAATTATCAGAAGGTAGAACAGGTATGATCGGCGCCATTACTTCAAGGGCTGAGGCCCAAGTTAGGCGAATTGCCTGCTTGTATGCTCTATTGGATCAAGAGAAGAATGTGGATACTAAGCACCTAAAAGCTGCGCTAGCTCTGTGGGGTTACTGTTTTAAGTCTGCACAATACATATTCAATGAGACAACAGGCGATGCCATAGCAGATAAGATACTTTATGCGTTACAGAATGCGAAGGACGGACTTACCAGAACTGATATATCTCATGGCTTGTTTAAAAAACATGTAAAGAAGGACCGCCTGGATGCTGCGTTTCAACTGCTAATGACAAATGGCCTAGTACATGCAGTTATCGAGGAAATAGGTATCAGGCCAACCGAAAGATGGTTTGCATATTAGTTGCGACATTCGCGACATTTAG
>JACUUO010000172.1 GCA_014859275.1 Actinomycetota bacterium
AGGGCCAAGGGCCAAGGGCCAAGGGCCAAGGGCCAAGGGCCAAGGGCCAAGGGCCAAGAAGAATCGTACCTGATTTTCTATTTATATTGTCAATACCTGATTAAATAATTTATAGCTTTTTACTGCTTTTTTATCAGGGCTAAAGCCCTGAGCTACGATTCTGTTTTTTCTTCTGGCTCCTGGATTCTATCTTCTGTCTTCTCCAGAGAGTATCAGGGCTAAAGCCCTTAAGCTACATTGGCTATTGGCTAATTCCCCTCATCTTCTTCCCACACTCTGCAGCACCGCAGCACTGTAGTACCGGTAACCATACCCACATCTCTTACCCTCACTTCTGGCCATCCGGTCACCGACTACCCATTCACCAACTCACCGGTTTTATCCATACGAGTGAACCCCCGGTACAACATAGGTTGTAATGTAAGTCAGCACAAGTGTCATAAAACAGAGAATCCCCAGAATAGCGGTGGTATTCCACATCCCTCGCCGGTGTAAGTGCAATCTTGAGTGCAGGTACGCAGTATAAAACATCCACATCATAAGCGACATATTGATTTTTGGTGACCACCACCAGGGCTCATTTGCCCAGGCTTTAAGCGCCCACGGGTAGCTCACCAGCATCCCGAATGTTAGAAGAATGTAGCCGAGCTTGGCGTAACTGTAGGCTATTTTGTCGTATATCTCCTCCCTTTTCTTTATGAGCATGAACACAGATGCCAGGAACGAAACGATGAGGGCAGCATATGATATGAAAAGAAGTGGCGGGTGGACCCACATATAGATCGCGTTATAAAAGTACGTCACCCGCCCGTAAAACCTCTGGAAAATTTGCATCTGGACGTGGAGGTCTCCCTCGCTCATGGCCGCCTGATAACCGGAAATTTCTTCGTGAAGACCGGGTAAAGGCGATGCAAGGGGATTAGATGTGAGCATGGTAAGCAGGACAAACCCGGCGAATACGATGTTTAGCCATCTGCTAAACAATCCTTCCCTGTCCCCCCTATAGATGAGGTATGTAAATAGACCTAAAAGCACCGCCCAAAAGTAGAGCTTCTCGTTCTCAATCCAGAGGGGCGCCATCACCCTACCCACCATAAATCCGTTGGCGGGGTTGATAAGCTCGATGCTCGAATAAATCTTAAGATGGAACCAGGCGAGGAGTAAGAATCCAAGCAGCAATACGACAACACTGCCTGCGAGAACTCGCCCAATATGCTTGCTCTTCATAATGCTTAGAAACACTAAGAGCACTGATAGGGTGAGCAGGATAATTATAAGATAGCCCTCAAATCCCTGTGTGAACTCTCTTGCGTTAATGTAATCTGTATATCCCAAAATTACCCCTTATCTGCACGAATCGGCGCATCTTAGATTCGCGCACCTAAGATGCGCCGACAGCCGGAAGCACTCAAACATTATTTTACCAGCAGCCAGTTTAAATCAGAAGTTTCAATCTCTACCAAAAGTTATCATCCTCGGTCGAGGCAGACTAAATCCCTAGACCGTCATAGCAAATACTTACTAACCGTTTAATATCAACCACTAGCTGAACCTTACAAAAAACCATGGTAATAGTTTACAATCAGCTAAGGTAACAGCGGCCCGGTTTGCATGGTGTCTTAAGTTGGGAAGACTAAAGCGGGGGTATGATGTGGGTGAGCCTAATAGGCAGTTTCGGATTCAAGTTAAGCTCAGCGCTGTTGATAGCATTCCTTTAGTGGTCATAGAGGGAGAATGCGATGCGTTCACTGCACCCCTCGCGCATGGCGCAGTGAACGGCCTTGTCAACGCGGGTTATAAGGAAATAATTATCGATCTTACTGACCTTAGATATATGGATGCTGCAGGCTTTCACGCCCTTGATGAGTGCTGTATGAAAATGAAAGAGTGCTGTATGAAAATGAAAGTGGCTGGTGGAGATATCGTATTAGTCAATCCAAGCGTATGCGTAGAAGAGATCTATGAAATATTAAGGGTGCGGGAGAGTTGCACGATTGTGGATACACTGGATGAAGCGCTGGCAAGATTGCGGTCCAGGCGAACCCAGGGATCCTCTTAATCACCTACTTTAATGCTTTTCCATGCTTGCCTGACAAACCTAGAGAATACTTGATGGCGGCCTCCCCGCAGGTAATTAACTCCGACATCCACCCGATAACGCCATGGTTTAAAAATGTGTAAATCGGTAAAAAGATGAGAGTGTGTAGGATTCAAGTCGAGCGCTTAACGGGAATTACCGATTGCGAATAGGAAGGATATCCCATGGCTATTCAGAACGGTTCTGTAGTAACGCTAGACTATAAGGCCTATGTCGATGGTCATATGGTTGACCAAACTCCTCCCGGCCAGCCACTTACCTACATTCAAGGTTCTGGTCAGATTATACCAGGACTTGAAAAGAGGCTTGAAGGCCTTGAAAAGGGCGATAATAAAGAGATTACGGTGCCACCCGAAGAAGCATACGGAAATTACTCGGAAGAAAGAGTTATGCACGTTCCCAAAGAAGATCTACCGTCGGGTATCGAGCCTCAGGTCGGAATGGAGCTTCAGGCAACAAGTCAAATTGGGGAATTGTTCGTCGGGATCATCACCAAGGTTGATCCTGACCATGTCGACGTGGATTTCAACCATCCGATGGCTGGCAGAACTTTGAGGTTTGATGTAGAGGTCCTGGATGTAGAGGGCTAGTACAGCGTCACAGATACATTGAAGGTTTATGTCATAGATTACATATCATATCGGCGTAAGAATGCTTTTATGTGTTCCTCTCCCTCTGGAGAGGGTGTAGGATGAGGGCGAATACCCTCGTTTCATACCCACATGCTGGCAGCTGACCGCTGATAGCTGATAGCTTCTTATCGATCAAAGCATGTGTGAGGAGTACTCGAAATAAAATCCAGTGCTGGAATGATGCAAGGTTTGTGCCCAGCACTAGTTCTGGCTAGCAAATATGAACTAAATAAACCAGTTAATCTGCGAATCTAAAGCCACATTGATAGCCGTCGACGCGCCCGCGGGGTCCCCCATTCCATCGATTAAATCCTCGCGCTTCAGTCCAAAGGCGTCCATCGTCATCTGGCACGGTACGAACTTTACGCCCGATATCAAAGCCTCCTCAATCAGGCTATCAAGACTTGCTATTTTCTCCTTTTTAAAAATCTTGTTCATCATCCAGGTTCCCATGCCGCCCATATGCAACCTGGAAATTTTTAGGCTCTTCGTGCCACCTTTTCTCATTACTGAGAGCGCCTTGGTCATCCAGTCTTTGCCCGTAATACCTCTGTTGTTTTTCTTGAACGCCAAAAGACCCCAAAACGTGACAAATACCGTCACTTCCACATCATATGCAGCTGCGGTAGTTGCCAGGATAAGTGTAGGGTAAATCTTATCTAAATCATCGCTCCAAGCTATCAAAGTCGCCTTCCTTGTCATAACAGCCTCGCTCACATTGCCTCCTCTAAATATCCCTTCCGCTTTACAAAACTCGGTAGCAGTAGATAAATAAATCGCCATCCCATACCACTACCGCTCGGATAATCTGCTCGATACCAAGCATTTAGCTTATGCAATCGGCAAAATCCCTGATTCTACACTTGATTACAAGCTAGAGGTCAATTTAAAATTGTATCGTCAGCAACCACCTCCGTCGCCCGGTAACTGCCAGCACCTCGTACCCTTGCGCACTTTATTGACTTTCAAATATTTGAAAACCATGTCCGACAATTGATGCGGGCGTTCGATGCTGCTGTCACGCATCGAAGAAGTTTCTAGTGTATATATACCATACCGGGTATATTATACACTAGCCTTGTCCCCAAGGGAAGTCCATGAACGCATATTATATCGGCAACCCGGCTAATAGCCATTGGGTAAGAGGGGTGGATAATCTTCAGAATACAGAAGCCAGAAGGAAAGAAAAGTGAGCTACATATCTCGATAAGCATTTTGCGTTAAGCTAGGCACGTTAAACAACCTTTGAGGGTGTATTGCCTAACTGGATGCTCCGGCACTGGATGCTCCGGCACTGGATGCTCCGGCA
>JACUUO010000173.1 GCA_014859275.1 Actinomycetota bacterium
TCATGCTGCGCATTCACCCGCTTTTCGAGAATCACCCCTGCTACACGAATACTTTTATCAGTTTTCTAAACTCATTTCTTCAAGTATTGTTTAGCCAATAAGTATGCTGTCCTGGCGATATTTCTAATACTCTGATGTCTAACTGTATAGTAACAAACAAGATCCCCACCCCATGCCTCTTTCATTTCGGCAACGGGTGGGATATTGGCACCCACAAAGTCAAAGACCTGGCAGTTCTTTGATGCAAAATAATCCAGCGCATACTTACCAAGCAGGTTGTTAACGCCATCTTTCAGTGCAGACGTCTTAACTCCAGCTGACCAAGCAAGAGCAAGCCCATTTGGTTCATAAATTCTCACCCAAGAACCGGCGGGCCTTCCACAATTATCGACAGCTATAAAGCAAACAAATTTTTCACCCATAAGTTCAGATAGTAATTTTAATCCTTCAACACTGACACTATGATCAAAACCTTTGCGCTGCTCTGGTCCCATCAAGCACTCGTGTACGCTGGTGTAGTCTTCCGTTACACAACAACTGTAACCCAGCTTTTCCGCTTTCCTCGCTTTATTAAGTACGCTAGAGTCCATTCTTGAGCTATATTCATGAATATCTATGTGGTAAGTATACCGCGGGCTGGCTTCCATTCCGCACCATTGAAAAGGCCGGACGTCATTTACCACAGGTGATAGATTGACACCCCCCTTGACTTTTCTCTCAGCGTAATAACTAGCCATCTCCTGAATCGCTAACCGCTTACGGCGATTATAAGAGCTTGGTTTATTACTGCTTGAAGAGAATTCAACAGGAATATGCGGATTTCTTGGAGGAATTACAAGTTGCCCTTTCTTGTTGGTATATTTAACTGTCTTTAGCTCCCAAGATGTACCTTTTTTAGGACCAAACTCCAGAACCTCTGCATCCAAACCCCAGTATGCCTTATTAAACTCGACCCATCCCGAGTGGAATAATGGATCATAACTATTCATTTATATCTTCCACGATTATTTTAAAAGGTTTTCTTCATGTAGTAACGATATTTTTTATCGGTTTGGTCGAAATATTTCTCAACCACACAAAAGCCCTGCCTCCTTGCCGACTTCAAAGAACCAACATTATCTTCAGATATACGGCTTGAGATCCCAGAGACCCCAGCACCTTGAAAAACTTTTGATGCAAAAGCCCGCATTTCCGTCGCTAATCCGTTACCTTCAAACTCGGGAGCAACTCCGATGAAGCCTTCATGAATTGTATTTTCTCTGGCATCTCGGTCATTGATATAGTACATATCCACGCCAGCAAGCATTATTTCTTTTCCATTACAGTCACATTGCATGGCAACTATTATTGTCTTGCCACCTGAAACAGTGAATACTAGTTTTCTTAATTTATTTAAATTATTGCCTTTGTGCAGATCAGCATACAAGTCGAAACACTTATTAAAATCTTTTTTTCCAGCAATTCTAAATTTATAATTTTTTTCTTTTCTTGGGGCAGGGCGACCAACTTTTCTTGCTACTAAAAACACCCTAAAAATACTCCTAGTATAAAAAGCCAACCCAGCTATCTTGCTTTTAAAAAAACACGTAAATCTCAACATTCTGATTCACACAGGTAAAAATACGCATATATTCCATTTGACTGATACCCTTTTCTTAATAGAATTTCATATTCCTCGACTGGATATCGACCCTCAAACGCTAAGTGGCTTTTAATTGTATTGTTTTTTATAAATATTCTGTATAACTTATTTGTAATTTTGTAGAGAAATTTATTTTTGTATAGTATTTTTTTAATAATACTTTTCAATCCCACTTCATCTGATGCATTGTTCAGCGGCTCTTCGTCTTTAACGTCAGCCCAGTCAGAGTATTGCGCTTTAACAAATTCCAAATACCATTGCTTACCTTTTCTTAATTCAAGCGGTACTGCTTGCCAAAATTTAACAAACTCCTTATCCCATAGCGGCATCCACCAGTCGTAGCCATAGAATTCATACACGCGAACAGAGTTGCAAATAAACTTGGCTTGGCGTTCTTGCCATTCCCACTTCTCGAATATATTAGCCAAATCTTGTCCAATTGCAATCGTGCCTTGCTCAGCTCTTTTAAATATACGTTCAGTCCATTCTTGCTCAGTTTTTTTTGTCACTTCATCTTTAGGCGCTAAGCTATAATGTTTTTTCTTTATCGATTCTGACAGCTCCCGTAATGAGGATTTTTTGTTTTTAACCGCAATATCGGGTATATGGCCACCAGAGATAAAGTCACCTGTATGGCCAGGCACAAAAATACTGTCATTTTTAACTATCGAATTCTTCTTTAAGATTTTTACAGCCAACCAGTCTTGCACATGGGCGATGCTATTCCAACCACTGGCCCATTTCTGGTATTGCCAACGCTCTTCCGTTTGCCATGCCTGGCGCCAAAATTCATTACTGTATTCCACAAAGTGCCATTTCAAGCCTAGGGCATCAGCCACTTTTTTGCTGTAGGCTGATTCTTTATTACCCGGCACACCATAGGTGAAAGTAAGAATATTTTCATAGCCCCTGCGCTTCAAAAGAGTAGCAATCAAACGCGAGTCATATCCGCCACTGAGTGGTATTACAATCTGTCGGCCATTCGCATAGCGAATGAGGTTATCAATGGATGCCAAGGCAGCGGCATCCAGTTGCTGATACAGTGCTTGTTCGTCGTAATTCTCTGGCTCTGTATGCAAAAAGCGGTAATAGCGTTCCGTCTTGAGTTGTGGTGTCTCTGCACGGGTATTGATGGTTAAGAATTCGCCCGCCTGCAGTTGCTTTACATCTGGGTAGAGCGTGTCTTGTCCTGTAACGTAACCGGTTAGTTGAAACTCTTCCTTGGCGATTTCATCCATGGTCGTATTGCCGACCTGCTCACGTACCCATTCAGCATCGTCGGACAAGTAAAAAACGCTACCCTTCAAAGCATAAAATAAGGGAATGCTGCGGATGTGGTCTACTGCGGCATACAGTTGGCTGCCCCGCTCCCAGACCAGGGCATAAAAACCGTTTTGCTGCTGCCAGCAGTAACTCTGGTGATTGCCAACAGGTTCCACGTTGCTTGAGACCCTTGGCTGTTTCTTTCCAGCCAGGTGAAGTGAGGTGAAGTTGTACGGTCATTAAATATAAGCCTTACGAAATAGTAAAAAATAGTAGAGTGCTAACAGCACACCAGTGCTACAGAGTGCGAGATACAACCCAATAGGGCTGGCGGGGTTGATCCATATTGCCAGCAAGACAGGGAGTAAACAGGCTAAAGCTTTACTGAATGACATCAGGGTAGGCTTTGCAATGGCTGCCAACTGATTACCTGAAACAAAGCTAACCCATATCAACAGTCCTATATAGTAAATCGCGCTAACGAGACTGAAGAGCATCACTGTCGGCAAGAGGGCTTGTAGCCAATAGGCACCAATAAGAATGGCGATTAATCGAACAACTAGCAATGCAGCCTGGAAAAGCATCCCCAAGCGCTGGCGTTCCAGCACTGAAAACAGGGTTGATAGGGGTGAGGTGATGAACACCATATACAACCAGGGGGCCATATAACGGGCAAACTCACCTGCTTCACGCCAGTTTTGGCCAAAAACCAGCGCAAATAATTCCGGCCCGGCAATGACTAACAGTAAGGTGGCTGGCATGGCGATTTCTGCCAGTTTGCGGTGTACTTTCTCGACCATGGGTGCTAACCGCCCTTCTCTGAAGGCTTCGGCCGCATTGGAGAAAAAGACTTTGCCGATGGCATCGCCCAGAATCGACATGGGCATCGCCAGCACACGATGCGCCAAGGCATAGAGGCCAGCAGCACCGGCACTGAAAAAGGCAGCGAACATTAATGGAGGTAACTGTGTGCCTGCCGTGTTAAAAAGGCCGGACCAGGTTGAAAAAATCGGGAATTGCTTGTAGCGTCGTGCAGCCGCACCTACACCA
>JACUUO010000174.1 GCA_014859275.1 Actinomycetota bacterium
CAAGTGCGTCTGCATATTTCTTTATCTGGCTTATGCTTTTTATCTTGCCAAGATACCACTTATTCAACCTGTCACCTGTGTATATGGTAAATAGTAGGCAACACAAATTGGGATCGATGGGAGAAACATCTTTGCTAATGTAGCAACCGCGAGAAAGAAGGCCGACAGCAGCATTGTCAACCCAGTTTAGGCCAGCGGGGGTCCACATATGACCAATAAGGTGTTGGTTGATACAGAGGCATTCTAATACTTAAGAATATAGAAAATACGATTTAGATCCTTCGCCTCCGCTTTGCTACGGCTCTTTAAGGATGACAGATTGGTGAATTGCAAAATCCCTGAAGTATAGAGGTGCAGATAAAAATACCCTCTGATGAGGGTATTTTTATCTGAGCCACTGAGCGGATTCGAACCGCTGACCTGCTCATTACGAGTGAGCTGCTCTGCCTGCTGAGCTACAGTGGCATATCGATATGTGGCTGTTTTATCAGCAAGAACAAATCAAATCAGCTTAGTTAGTTTGAACAACTTAAAACTCGTTTCCCCGTACAAAGTAACCACGTTGTTACCATCAAGTTATGCTTAAATGCGCCTGTCAAAGTGCATTTTTTGCCATATCGCGTTTTATATGATACCAAAACCGCTTAGAATTACAAGCTGTGCACATTGCTTGTGTTGTAAGTATTAAACGCGTCATCTATGGAGAGAAATATGATAATGCTAATCTGGAGCTTAGCAGATAGGTCACCTTTGAAATAGGGTATCTATTCGGATAAGTGAAATTGCCAGTAATTAAACCAGCATATTTTGCATCAATCTTATGGTAATATAAGGATATGGGACTATTTAAACGACTTTTTGGTAATCAACGACTCTCTCGTAAAGAGATGAGGCTAAATGAGCCCTGTCGATGCGGAAGCGGGAATAAGTACAGGGATTGCCATTGGGAAAGAGATCAAGAATGGCTGGCTCAGGAGAGGGCTAAACTCAACGATCAGATTGGGTGAAAGTGATTAAGGGTTGCGCGGTCGCGCAAAATGAGAAGCCATACGATACCCAATCAATTTCGTGTGGAATGAATTCGTCCTTTTTCGGGGATAGATGCCGGCGCACCGGAACCATTTGTTGAGCATTTGTGGGTCTGAAGGGTCAGAAACATCTCCGGTCGCTAGAAAGTTAGATTCATGTCTGCCTGCATTACTGCCCCTTTATAATAAGTAGAAGAATCGGCAATTTTTACCCCTTGCACTAGATCGTCATTTAGATACTTCTAACATATACTTAGCGATCTTTGTGCTCCACATACCTGAGTCAAACAATTAAAGAAGTGCCCCCAAAAACCCGATTCCTTATAATACATCCAATAGATGTGGGACGCATAAATCGGCTAAAATAGATACAATACCAGATATAACGCCAGTATCGGTAGTTCATTATCATTACCCTTGGAATATGTATGAAAACTCAAGTAATTAGCAATCGGTATGCAATTGAAGAGAAGCTCGGCTCAGGCGGAATGGCAACCGTTTTTCTTGCTACCGATCTGAACACCAACTCAAAAGTTGCGATAAAATTCCTCCACCCCCAGTATGCGAGGGACGCCAACTACATTGAAAGATTTGTCAGAGAAGCGGAGATGGCCATTCACCTCGACCACCCCAATATAGCTAAGGTAGTAGATTACGGCTCACAAAGAAGTGAACACTTCATTGTAATGGAATACATCGGTGGCAGGAACATCGCCGAGATCCTGAAAGATGAGGGCAAATTACCTGAAGAGAGAGCACTTTCTATAGCGCGAAGCGTTGCGAGCGCCCTTGATTACGCGGGCAGCCTCGGGATTGTTCACAGAGACATTAAGCCTCAAAATATAATGCTTACCGATGAGGGGGAGGTAAAAGTAGCGGACTTCGGTATTGCAAAGATGGCATCAATGGCCACCATGACGCACACCGGCATGTTCTTAGGCAGCCCAGCATATACCTCACCCGAGCAGGCAAAGGGAGAGAAGGTAGATAGTAGATCCGATATCTACTCCCTCGGCATCACCCTGTATGAGATGCTAAGCGGTCATCCACCGTTTCAATCAGGTAACCCCTGGTCGGTTATCAATATGCATATCACTGCAGAGCCACCAGTCATTGATGCCGGTATCGCCCCCGATATAAAGGAAATTTTACTTAAATGCCTCAAGAAAGATCCAGATGAGAGGTACCAGAAGCCAGCCGAAGTAACTGCTCGCATCGGCGAGCTACTCGATGCAAGAGCTGGGATAAAAGAGATCAAGCTGATCGACACCCCGGAAGCCGGGCAAGCTATCGTAGTACCGGGCGGAGATGTCATCGGCCCAGAAACTGTGAGTGCTTCTGCGGGCCACTCCGAAGATACGGTAAGTCAGTCTACGGAGACGGCTATCCTCCAAGCGGGCGCTACTCAATTAGCTATTGAGGACAGGGGTACTGCAATCGCGGAAGGTTCGCTCGGTGAGCCTGAAGGTGGTGCACAGACCAAGACGTCAAACTTAAGAGCCAGATTGAGCAATATCCGGTCGAACCCAAAGCTTAAGGCACTCGGGTTGTTGGCAGCTGTGCTTCTCTTAATGCTTATAACGGGATACGGCTTATCGGACCCGCAAAAATCAACGGATCAAAATGCAGCTGACACCTCATCCGCTAAAGCAGCCGCAGATGCTCAATCCGAAGCTTCAGATAAAAAGCAGTCAGCTACCACGACAACCACGAAGCAGAGTACGGAACGGACAACTGAAAACCCTCACGGGTACTTCACGCTCGGCTCCAAGAAAAGCGAGGTCCTGGCGGTGCAGGGTGAACCGGATAACATTACGAAGGTGGGTCGGGATCAAGAGATATGGTACTACGGTTCATCTAGCGTTACCTTCAGTGAGGGAAAGGTTATTGCATACCATAACTATTCCGGCGATCTCAGGGTGAGGCTCACATCAAAGGAATCCGAAGAAAAGGAAGAAGAGGAAGAAGAAAAACACCGTTACTTTACGATCGGTTCGAAAAAAAGTGAGGTAGTGGCGGTGCAGGGCACGCCAGATTATATTACGAGGCTCTCAGGCCAAGAGATATGGGGGTATGGTTTGTCAAGCGTTACCTTTAGTGAGAAAAAGGTAGTTGATTATGACAATTCCGGCCATAATCTCAGGGTGAAACCACGACGGGATGATTAAGGATTTGATACAGATTAAAACAGGGCTATAGATCTATGATTTATGCTCCACTAGGCATACATGGAGAGGTTGTTGGATATAAAGAAAGCAGCTCGATTTGAGCTGCTTTTAATATTAAACAAGTAAGCGGTGAATAATATGGAAGAAAGCAATATACGAAGGTTTATGCCAACTGGAGATACAAGCAGCGGAAGTACCGCACCAGGAAGCATGTCGGACCAGATGGAGGCGCAAGATGTAGAGCTACTTGATGCCTATTCTCGCGCTGTTATCTCTGTGGTTGAATCAATTGGTCCAGCTGTTGTTGGAATTTCCGTAAGGCGTCCTTCACCGGGATATATCGGTGATTTAGCTGGCGCAGGATCAGGTGTTATTATCTCACCTGATGGTTATATCCTTACAAATGCACATGTTGTGCACCAAGCCAGGCAGCTAACCGCAATGCTACAGAACGGGACTGCACTTAAGTGCTCAATTATCGGATCTGATCCGGCATCTGATATCGCCGTTATCCAGGCAAATGCTTCAGATTTAGAGCATGCTTCACTTGGAGACTCAGCGAAGCTGAGAGTTGGACAGCTGATTATTGCGATAGGCAACCCGCTCGGTTTAAGTTCGACGGTATCTACCGGTGTTGTAAGCGCCCTCGGACGGGCGCTGCACAGCATTGACGGAAGACTCATCGAAAACATCATCCAGCCCAGCATAAGAGCTATCACACAGCAGAGGGCGTGTACACGTATCTTCGAGTCGGT
>JACUUO010000175.1 GCA_014859275.1 Actinomycetota bacterium
CAGATATTGCCTATATTGCATACGATTACCTGGGAGTGAAATTTCCGATAAAGGTAGTTCCTTAGAACCCTTAGAACCACAGACATGGAGGGGGACGTTCCTTGCAAATTACAAATTCTCTTGAACACGAAGGGGCACTAGGAATGCTCCAAATTCCCTTGGGCAAATGCCACCTCACAAGGCTAGATCCAGGAGCTAAAGAGGGCCGAATATAAGATATGCATGGTGGTAATGTTGAGGGTTGAGCGTTCAAATCTTCTGCCAGCTACGACTTCCACAATGAAAAACGCCTTGCGTAAGGCGTTTTTCGGGTTCTTAACTTGATAGGCAATGAGCCACTATTCAAACTCTAAGCAGTTGATGGATAAACTTGATCCGAACTTCCGCAGTCAGTAGACAAACGCTGCCCTAAACAGGGCGTTATCCAGCAAGGATAGAAAGTAGTAAAAATGCGTGTAGTGCCTACGGGGTTATCTCGAAAAACTTGGGTGGCTCTTTGATCTTTAGAGCAGTAAATATCTCTTTTTGCAGGGGTGTTGTGTCTGTTCGCTGCAGAATTTTGCCAGCTGGGCCTTTAAACTCACCAAGGTGCATGCGGTTAAGTTCTGTTTTGATACATCTCCAGGTCTTTTTTGTTTCAACTTCGGCTACCCGGATAAGCAGCAAAGCTAAGAAGCATAAGGTAACGTGTGCTCGTATACGCTCTTCTTTTCTGTGATAAACAGGACGAAGCTCAAGGGTATGTTTTAGATCTTTAAACCCCCGCTCGACTTCTAGCAGTTGTTTATAGCCAAGGGCTACATCTTCAGCAGATAATGTGTCATCCGAGGTTGAAAGCAAGAATTTACCATCGAGTCGCTCTTCTTTTCTTATCTTGGCTTTGTCTATTGCAAGGGTACCATCTGACATTTGTTTAAGATATCGCCCCATGCCTTTGTTGCTGCGAAGCTCACACGTTGCTTTTTTATGCAGGGCCCCTTTAAGTTGTTTGATGTTGGCAAGCTCGTTCTTTAACCGTGAGATGGTTTGCTCACGCCCCTCTTTGTCCTTTTTGGCCTCAGCTGGGTTGTAGCAGAGTATGTAGCGTTTTCTTCTCTCTCCGTCTCCGACTACGATCTCTTTTACTTTGAGGTTGTCTTTTACTACTTTAAATCTACCAGCTCTAGATAGTGCCTCTTTGGCTAAAGCGTTGCCGGATCTAAGTTTTTCTCCGGCGGTGGATACATCGCCTGCTCTTTGCATATAGCGCAAGTTCTCCTCTGAAGTAAAGCCTCTGTCTACCACCATGATGACTCTGTCTAACTTCCAGCCACGAAGATCATCTTTGACCCGCTCTATGAGCGACATGTCCGCGCTGTTTCCTTGAAACGACCAGACCCTAACCGGTATACCTTCTCGTGTTACCGCAAGACCAACTACTATCTGGGGCCTATCCTCTCGGTGGTCTTTTGTGTTGCCGTATTTTCTGAAATCATCCTCATCCGCCTCGAAGTAGGTGGAAGTGGTGTCGAAAAACAGGAGATCGACTTCTAAGTTTAAGAGATTAGCTACGGAGAAGAATACTTCTTTTTGGATAGCCTCATCAGCCTCTAACAGAAAGTCCATCGCACGGTAGGCGTGGTCGTCGGTAACGTCTTGTGCGTTACTGATTACTACGTCGCTCTTCATCCATGCAACAGCTGAGAGCTTTGATTGTGGATTAATTGCCCAGTTGGCAACAAGGGCAAAGAGGATACGCTCAACGTCAGTTTCAAAGGTCTCTCTTTAAGAAGCTCCTTTATGGCCTTGACGATACCTACGCGCTCCCAGATCGAATCCAAAAGATATGTGCAACCAACTGGCTTAGACGAGATAAACGAGATCTCCGGGGATGCACCTGCTTCAAGCGCTATACCGGGCTCCAAGAACCTCGAGATGCTTTTTACCAAACGAGCCAGAGCATCCCTATCAAGGGTATCTTCTCTGCCGAAAGAGTAGACCACATTGGCTTGGGCTTGGCCTTTTTCATTTCGCACGTTGTGTGCAAGCTGTAGATAACGCACGACTGATCCGTCTTTGTTCTTGCGGCTGATAGTTCTTAAATACATGCCTATATGATAGCATATATATTGCTTAATAGTCAAGGTATTATCTTACATACGTGTGCCTACGCTTTTTCAGCGTTTCCGGCACTCTTTAGGTCGCTGAACTGCTACTTTGGATTTTAGGTGGGGTAAAAATGCCTATTTACTGCGGAACTTCGGCTTACCACATTCCCACAAACACTTCTACGAATTGACATAAAGGGATTATTAACGTAGTTATTTGAGGTAAGTAAATCGATGAATATGGCCAGAATCTATCGGTAGTTGATCAATTATTGTGGCCGGGGACAAATGGTACGTCAAAGCAATAGGCGTAACGATTAGGAAACGATAAAACTCTAACTATATCGACCCATAACTATACCCCATAACAATACCCAAAAACCGAATAACCGCTTACATCTGGCTCTAGAGATCAGCTGTAGGGACCCCGAGCCTGTTTCGACCTTTCTTAGGGCTCATACGCCTGATAAATGGGGCAACTACGGGCGGACACAGGGTCCGCCCCTACATATATGTTAATGGATGGGATTGCCTTGCCTACTCCCTTTGGTCTCCTTCGCTTTGCTTTGGGCTTCGGCTCACCGCAATGACAGTTCATAGTATGCTTGATGGTGTAGTGGGCCTATAGAACTACCGGTTTAGCTTGCTTCTTTGCCAATCTCAGCATTGTGTGCCTCGTCAAGCCGCTGAAAGGACGTACATCATCCAGTAAAGGCTAAAGGCGGTTTTAGCTTTTACTCCAAGGCAAAGAACTCTTGTTTCAGTCGACAATGTTACGGACCCATCCGGGTTTTGCGATATATAAAAGTCTGCAATGGTCTTTGCGTAGCCTTTATGGTTAAAACGTATTTAGTTCCCCTACCTTGACTGCGATCGCTGGCACCAGCAGGCTCCTTATTATGAAGGTATCCATGGCGTTACGTAGCTGTGGATATCTTTCAAGTGTACCGGATGGCAGATAAAATACTTCATCAATATGGTTGCCTGATGAAGTGTATCCGTCCGTACGCTCTCGCGCTTGTTCGACTCCGGATCCCATCTTTAGTAGCGCTGCCTTGCTGGTGCCAAACCCTGAGGTTATCTGATTTAGACCTGAAGAAGCGGCGATCAAATCCTCACCTGTCTTTAACTGACTACTCCTCATGGTCTTCAAACCAGGTTGGATTTGCCCCAGGGCTATATTTGAGCGGTTTATGCCGCCTTTGATTTGAGTAAGACCATTTCCCGCCTGGCCCAGACCCGATTGTGCGCTTGAAAATCCCCCTTGCACCTGACCAAAACCCGAACTGATGCCGCCGACGTTAGGTTGAAGGCCTTTAATCGTACCGTAGGCCTTCTGAAAATTAGGGTCTGAAGCCAGATCGGGTCTTTGCGCTACAAGGGATTTGATTCCTTTTTGAACCCCCTGCAGCGTTATATTAACTTTATCAAATCCCTGCTTTGAGTTGGCAACGCCTGCTGACAGCTTATACAATCCATCATTAACCTGGTTGAGTCCAAAATTACATCCCCGATTCCGTTTTCCAGCCTTCCCAAACCATTTCGAACTTTCGATATCCCCTCTTCAACCCGGCCCGGTAGCATGCGCAAGTTCACTTAGCTTGTTGCCTCCGCTTGAGATTCCCCCAGCTACCTCTCTCACGCCGCCTTCCATGGTATCAAGACCCTTTACCAGTAATCCGTCCCGGCACCGAAGAGAATGGCCACCTAAATCTCACCGCGAATTCGCTTACTTTCTTCAACATTCAGCTCAACCTCTTAACAGCAGTTGTGGTCCTGAGAAAGGATCTCATCGATATAGCTTCTCACCGCTTCCTCTTTAAATTTCACGCCCAACCCCCGCAGGTTGTGTATAACTAG
>JACUUO010000176.1 GCA_014859275.1 Actinomycetota bacterium
TTATAATTTATTGGCATGCTTAATGTATTTCGTTTAGGATGTCTAATAATAGTTATAAGCCGTTCAGGTGTCCCATTCTATAAGGAACGATAATGATCACTCCCAAATGTGCTCTTTGTGACAAAGATATCACCGAAGAAAATGACACAAAAGAACATCTTATCCCCAATGCAATTGGCGGAAGAAGAAAAGTAAAAGGATTTATTTGTGAAAGTTGTAATAACACGTCTGGAGATGTTTGGGAGTCAGCACTGGCGAAGCAGTTAAACCCTCTGAGCCTATTTTTTGGGATTAGTCGTGAACGCGGAGAAGCGCCTTCTCAACTATTTGAGACAACAGGTGGTGATAAGTTAAAGCTCAATTTACATGGAAGCATGGATATTGAGAAACCTTTGTATTCAGAGGCTCCACTGGAGTCTGGAGCAGGCGTGCAAATCCAAATAAAAGCTCGCTCTATGCCTGAAGCAAAGAGAATGCTTCAGGGTGTAAAAAGAAAATATCCGCAAGTTGACCTCAATGAACTACTGAATAACGCAAAATCAGAGTCGTCTTATTGCTCTGATATGTTGAAGTTTAATTTATCGTTTGGTGGTCATGAAGCAGGCCGTTCCATTGTGAAGTCTGCATTAGCATTAGCGGTCTCTTCCGGCATTCCAGCGGAGGTATGCGTTGAAGCAAAAAATTACCTCAAAAATGAAGAAGGCGAGGCTTGTTTTGGTTATTTTTACGATTCTGACTTAGTCAAAAATCGTCCAGAAGGCACACCCTTTCATTGTGTTTCAATCAAAGGGTGTAACGAAACAAAGCAAGTAATTGGGTATGTGGAATATTTCGGTGTGCAACGTGTCGTTCTTTGCTTATCTGATTCCTATGAAGGCGAAGATATATCAAGTACTTACTCTATAAATCCAATTACTGGTGAAGAATTGAGTCTCGCTGTTGAATTAAATCTTTCAAATGAGGAAATACGCGAGGCTTATGACTACAAAAAAATTCCAGATGGTTCCGTGGAGGATGCCTTTGACAAGGTGATTCCAGCTGGCATGAAAGCTTCATTTGAAAAAGAGAAAGATCGCGTCCTAAGTGAAGCAGTAAAGCATGTATTTGAAAATTGTGGCGCTAAAGAAGGTGAGATGTTGATGCCTGAACACATAAATAAGCTCACAGGCATTGTGATGGAAAAGCTGGAGCCGTTTATTCTTCATCAGTTTTCTCAGTCTCGGAAACGAAAATAGCTTATAACAAGTTGCTGCACACGGATAAATTACTCGCTACGCTCCTAATTTACCGGTGAGCAAGGCGTTATGCATAGGAGGGAAGAGTCATGAGTGAGTCAGTTACTATTGCGCTAATCGGTGTGGGTGGTGCAGTTATTGGCTCAATTGCAACTCTTGCCGGCAATTTCCTCATGCATTGGCTAAAAAATAGAGATGAAAAGAATAAGGAAAAACCAGCAAGGGAATTGCTTACGGAAATGCTGAGTCATAATGGATATACATGGCGTAAACTTGACACACTAATGCATGTAATTGGCGCAAATGAAGAAACCACAAAACGCTTACTTCTTGAGGTGGGTGCCAGAGCATCAGAGGATGGACAGAATTTATGGGCATTAAAATCTCGCGCCCCATTAAACACTGGAAAATAATGCATAACACAGCGCTTCACCCGACCAAAAACCGCTTCGCGGTTTTCGTCGGGTGAGCTAGGCGTTATGCGCAGAACAATGGAAAGTAGAATTTATCACTAATGAGTAAATACGAAATTAAGGCAAATTTATCTGAAAAGCAGATCGAATCAGATGTTTCTGGATTTTTTGGGTGGATGTCAAAAGGCTCCCCATTCCGCCTTTTAGATATAGATGAGCAATTGACTGGAGCCGACAAAAAGTTTTATGATTCTGGATTCGCATTCTTTATGCAGTTTAAAGTTTCTAAAGGATTGGAACCAGCATCTAAAGTCACCCCTTCAACAAGGAGTAACAGAAGCTCTCTCGAGTCTATACGGGAATTTCGTCAAAAACATGGCCTGGACGACGATCCTACTCTATATTTTGGTTTGAGGGCAATGGCTAAAAATGCATCAGACTATCAGCATAACATTTTGATGGAATATGCCAACCAGCAATATTCACAGGCATTTTATGTTGCGCCATTACACCTAGATAAAGATGACTACTATAACTGTCTCTTTGATTCAGCTAATAGATATCGCGTGCATCCTTATGATTACAAGCGATATAAATTGTATAGAAGGGATTGGGTGTCTCATGTAGGAAACATTCCTTTTCTAAAAGAGCATATATCAATTGTCCCTCATGAGAGAGTAACCACACATAATCATCACTACTCTTACTCAGCTACTGGTTGTGACATTGGCTGGCACTCTCCAGAGGTGATATCTGAAAAACCAAATCGATTAAGTGATGTTCTCAGGAAAGAGATTGATATCTGCTTAAACGAAAATAGGCTACTGAATTTGAACGATCTTTCCGATAAGTTGGTAAAAGGTTACGACCAAGGTGATTGGCAGCAAAATGATAAACCTTTGGAACGAATACAAGGTTGGGCTAGGAAAATCTATGAGCAACATAGGATTAGGATGTTCCTGTTTTTGGGAAATCGAGAGATATCAGAGCATCATCGTGAGCTATAAGCATAACAAGGCGCTGCTGTCGGACAAATTTTCCGCTGTGCTCCAAATTTGCCGCAGAGCGCGGCGTTAGGGCATAGCTCCATAGCCACTCTCTGAAATGTTGAAGGTACATACATAATGTCACTGTTAAGAGAAATTCAGGACGCCGCAATAGACTCCAAGATTGAGCTAGCAGTTTTGTTGAGAAAATGTAAGGTTCTTGCTGCGCGCCTTGGAAACCCAGAATTTAAAAAATGGGTAGAGAATGAGTTAAGTGGCTATAACGACATCGATGAGCTTCCGGATTACCGAATCCTCACAGTAAATTCTAAAGGCCACTTTTCAGGTCCTTTTCAGTCGGGGCTTCGTAATGCTGATATTCCATTAATGTGCATTGAAGAAGATTTCCGTCAACACTTGACCCACTCCTATTTAGCTCAAGGAGTAGCCTCTATGGAAAGCTTGGTGCGAGATGCGAGTGGGGGCACCCTGCAAGAGCCATGGAATCCCGATTTAGTAGCTGTTGTCGGGCAAGGGATTTATCAAGGTATGAACTGTATGCAAGCATGGAAAGTTATACCTGTGTCTGGAATTGTTTCTGCGCTAGATGCAGTTAGAAATAGGATTCTGAATTTCGTTCTTGAGATTGAGTCTGAATCTCCTGATGCAGGTGAAGCACCCGTAAATTCCAACCCACTACCTCAGGAAAAGGTTCACCAAATATTTAATACCTATATTTCAGGCAACGTGCAAAACGTGGCAACAGGTAGTAGTGACTTTGAGCAGCATGCTATAAAAAATGAAGTGGCGCCTGAAGTGTTCTCCCAGCTACTGAAAGCCTTGGAAGCAGTGCGCGATGAACCTGCGTATGAAATTGCAAGAAGCAGTGTCGTGGAAATGCAAGAATGTTATGGCGTTGAGGGGTTCAGGTCTAAGTATCAAAAGTTCATGTCGGCACTAGCAGATCACATGCAGGTTTTGGGGCCAGTAGTAGCCCCATATCTCCCTGCATTGGCAGCACTTGTGCCCTAACAATGCCAAGCAGTCTGACGGCTTTTCCGTTCCTTGTTTTGCGGTTTAACGCTACGCTACCGCAAAACAATCCACTACAAAGCCGCAGCTGTTGGCGGCGTTAGGTGAACGTAGTAGACAGTATGCACGAACTTAAAAATATTGTACTTTTTCCATTTAGGTTGCTCTGGAACATCATCGTCACGGCGCTAATTATTGGCAGCTTTGTTTTGTGGTTTAGTTTCATATTTGGGTCAGTTATAGCGGTAATTTTAATACTGATATTTGCTCCTCA
>JACUUO010000177.1 GCA_014859275.1 Actinomycetota bacterium
ACAGCGGCAGCGAATTCAGCATGCGGGTGCGCGTGAGTCTTCGTGCCCTGTGGGCCCTGAAAGACACGCGCCAGCTGATGAATCCCCTGCGGGGCCCGTTGTTCGCCTGGCAGCTCATCTCCCACAAGCTGCTGCGTTATACCGCTTTCGTTCCCTTGATCACCCTGGCGATCAGCACCGTACTGTTGGCCCCGGCCCGTGGTATCTACACACTGGCCTTCATAGGCCTGGTGATCTTCACCGTTCTGGCCTGGACGGGCCACAGGCGGGAAGGGCAAGGGCAGTCGCTGTCTGTCATCTATTCAATCCCCTATTATTTTATGTTGCTAAACATCGCCTCTTACAAGGCAACAGCGGCGTTTCTCAAAGGTGAGAAGAAAGTTATCTGGAATCCAAGGAAGGGTTAGGTCACCGATGGGAGTCAAGGTACTACATTTGATTGACAGCGGCGGGCTCTATGGTGCCGAGAAGATGTTACTGAGTCTGGTGCAGCAACAGCTGAAGCAGGGACTTGAACCGATGATACTCAGTGCTGGTACTCCGGATATAGAAGAAAAGGCTATCGAGAAAGAGGCTCGGCGATTAGAACTTCCTTTAACAGTTTGGCGAATGAAGCCGGGCCTAAACGTAAGAGAAACAAAAAAAATCATAGACTGGGCGGTAGTCAGTGGATTCAGTCTTTTTCACTCCCACGGATATAAGTTCAACATTTTGCTGGGGCTTGCTCCCCGCGGATGGAAAAAGCTTCCTATATTCACGACGCTTCATGGCTATGTGCACGCAAGGCGATTTTCTAAGATGTGGCTGTATGAATGTCTTGATAGGTTCGCATTGCGGAAAATGCATGGCATTGCATTGGTTAGCAATGCAATGATTGAGGAAATTCCGGATGTTTTGAAGAACTCGGCGCGCGTTCGCGTTATTACAAACGGCCTAAGTATTGATGATCTTGAAAAACGCTCAGTAGAGCCGTTAGAAGCAAACATAGAGAATTTTTTCAAAAATCATGAACCCGTCTTACTCGGTGTAGGTAGACTTTCGAAAGAAAAAGGGTTTGATCGCTTACTCCCCGCCTTCAAGGAAATTAAAAGTATATTCCCATCGGCCGGCTTGCTAATTGTGGGTGAGGGAAATATGCGTAATTTTTTGGAAATTCAGCGTAATGGCTTGGATCTAGAGAACAGTCTTCTTATGCCTGGATACTACCCTAATGTACCATCTCTACTAAACAGTGCAAATTTGTTGGTGGTGCCATCTTTTACCGAAGGTCTACCAATATTAATACTGGAAGCAATGGCAATTAAAACCCCAATTATCGCTACGGCTGTCGGTGGAATACCGGAGGTACTGGGTGAAGGTTTGGGCGGAACAGTAATTGATAACCCGACGAAAGAAGTGCTAACCAAAGAACTAGTACTGGCTTTGAAGAACCCAGAATATACTAAGCACAAAGCCGAATGGTCTTATAGTGCTGTCAGGCAGAGTTATTCCTCCGAGGCTATGGCGTCAAAATATAAGATTTTTTATGAGGGTGGCTTGCTATGAAAAGGTTATCAAATAGATTACGTTACTTGCTAACCCGATTTTTCTTTTGTGCGATGGGTCTACAGGTTAATTACTGGCGGAATAGAGTAGAAAATTTGTGGCTTGCTACGGATATAGAGCGAAAAAAGGAACAAGAGCAGCTATTAATTAGAAATCGACCATTGAATGCGGATGGAACGGAAGTAACTAATATCGAGGAGCTTTCTAAATCGCCGCTGCTTTCAAAGCAGATGTTAAGAGTGAACGCAAAAAAAACAAATTCTTATCAAGGTAGAAGGTTTAATAGACACACTGCAGGAACGACAGGGGAGTCAACCTCTATTTCAGTTATTCCTGAAGAGCTAGGGCGTATGCTCGGTGTTCGAGATTATTGTTTCAGAAAATGGGGCTTTAGGCTTGGGGAGCGGGAAGCGCGGTTATGGGGACGACCGGAGAAAGGATTAAAAAGTTGGTGCAAGAACTTTATTCTTAATCGACGAGTCTTTCATCCAGTGGGTTCTGAGACAGAGACGGAAGTAAGGGACTTGCTTAAATGGGAACCAGAATACATTTATGGGTATTCATCGCTACTATTGGAGGCCGCTAAAGTCATACAACATCTTGACATTAGATTTAAATCTCCGAAGTGTGTTATTTGCACTGCGGAGGCCATTTTGCCAACTCAAAAAGAATATCTATCGACGGTATTCGGTGCACCGGTAGCGGAAGAATATGGATCTACAGAGTTTGATGTGATCGCGTTCGAATGCCATAGAGGCCATCGACACATAGTAAATCCATGGCTATATGTAGAAAATAGTTCCGATAGTTGCATAATTAGCGATTGTTCACGTCGTAGCTTGGATATTATCCGTTACGATGCAGCCGATGTCATAAGACTTGAGTTAAATGAGTGTAGAGAAATAGGATCAGAAGTAATTGTAACGTTACTCGAAGGCAGATCGGTAAATCAATTTGCCTATGCAAGCAAGGGTTCGAAATTCCATGCGGTACATTTTGGAAATCTTTCGGATAAATATATGAACGAAAATTCGGATGTTTTTGGAATTAAAGTTGTCCAATTGGAATATGGTAGCTTTGAAGTTATTGTTACATCAGTACCTAAGAAAGGTCTGCTAGATCTTGAGCAATACATTAAGAGATACATAAAGTATGAAGTTGGGTATGATATAACTGTTAAATGCACGAATGAGGATAGATTTCCGGTGACAAAACAAAGTTACTTTATAAGCAACTTGACCTTGTCGTAAAATTCTTTTATTTAATTTCAGTATAGGATGTACATGTCGAAAAAAGTTTGGATAACGTGGGAAGATCATCGAAGATCTCGAGAGCTGGCCAAAGAATTTAATGCATATTATATCCCAATATTGCTTGATGCTAAGAGGTATATTAGATATCCCGTTCTGGCAATTAGAACTTTTTCCTATTTATGCTCTTCAAAACCTAAAATCGTATTTTGCCAAAATCCATCTATAGTTTTGGCTGGACTACTTGTATTGCTCAAGCCAATATTTAGATATTATTTAATAGTTGATCGTCATTCAAATTTTAAGTTAGAAAAAGCTGGTTGTAAAAGTATACAGTGGAGAGCTTTTCATTTTTTAAGCAGGATTTCTGTACGTAACGCAGACATGACTATCGTAACGAATAAAGTACTAAAAGAAGTCTGCGATCGAATGGGTGGAAAATCAATAGTGCTCCAAGACAAGATTCCTTTTTTACACGATGTAACTCCACGTCAGCGACCTGAGTTCATGGCACATGTCGAAAAGTATCAAGTCGTGGCAGTTACAACATTTGATGAAGATGAACCGATTGATGAGATTGTAGCTGCGTCAAGTGAACAAAGCGATTTTGTTATTTACCTTACAGGAAACTTTAAGAAAAAATATTCAGGCGAACAAGCCAATGCTTTATCGAAAAAGAACATAATTTTAACAGGGTTTATCCCTGACAGTGATTACCTAGCACTTATGGAATGGTCTGATTTGGTGGTTGTTTTGACTGATAAAGATAATATTTTAAATTGTGGGGCTTATGAGGCAATAAGCTTGGAGAAGCCGCTACTTTTAAGCGACACTGAAACACTTAAGAGCTATTTCAGAGATGCTGCCATTTATACAAAAAATAAGGAAAAATATATCCTTGAAAGCATCGAAGAATCGCTCAGAAACTGCCAAAGCCGAAAAGATGCAACGGCTTTGGCGAAAGTTTATTTGATGAGTGAATGGAATAAACGCTTCAAGGCGGTTTGTGATATTATTTATACTGAATAAATATAATGTTAATTAGTCGCTCCTGCAAAAGTAAAAACCTTAACAAATGCAATGAGTTGCCCAGGATCGGGGGTATAATATCCACCATAAATCT
>JACUUO010000178.1 GCA_014859275.1 Actinomycetota bacterium
CCATCACCCTAAGGAGGAGGCAGTATCCGCGCTAAAAGGAAGTGTTACTCATTATATCGAACAAACCGAAGCAGTTTGGCCTGATGAAGAAGAAAACCTAGTAGAAGGAATGAAACATTCTAGCGAAATATTTGGCAAATCAGACGAAGACAGCTAACGGCCAGTAGCAGGCATGCGAAAAAAGCGGTCTAGAGTTCCGGGGTTCATCTATGAGCGGACATGTAGTGTTTGATAAAATAAACACCGAATCTGAATGCGATGCAGCGCTGGCCTGTGCAGAGGAATTATGAAATGCCGAACTTGGCACCCCAGAGAGGGGGTGAGCTTGAGAAGCTTGTGTCGATGATGGAAGAGTATGAAACTGTGCATTACCCCATTGATCCGCCAAGCAAAGAATTTGAATTCGCGAGGCGAATGACGCAGTGTGGTTGATATGAACCAATAGACCGTGGACTTTTTAGAGATCCTTAACATGAAGCATAACGAGAGAGTAGAAAAAGTCACTGAAGCTACCAGAATGGTGTTTCTGGATGAATCTATCGCTGATGACTGGCTGCACTCATATAACAGTCTATTAAACGCAAAACCTGTCGAGTTACTGTGTAGTGATGAAGGAATGAGTAAGGTGCTGCTGGTATTATCAAGGATTCAACATGGTGTTTATAGTTAGCATCATTATGTTCATGTCTCGATTAATCCTCACCTATCCGGAACAGGCCATGACACCGGACTCGCACTGATCGGCTAACTATGTAATTCCGATCTGGAAATAACAGATGTACAAGAGCTTGATCGTGTGTTTTGACCTGTTGTATGGGTTTTTATGGGCCAGACTTTGAATGTGATTAATTACTTTAGCTCACGGCCAATAGACGACCTCAAGCGAAACAGATAATGATGCCCGCTATAAGATGGGCAGATTGCGATGAACAAAAGTTCATAAATAGAAAGTGATTACGATACCGCGCTCAAGCGAATCGAGCAGTTAATGAATGCTGTGCAGGGTACACCTGAAGACGAAGAGCTCGATGCATTAGTGGCGCATGTCGTTGCGTATGAGGATATTCATTATCCTATTGGGGAGAACAGCCGAAAATGACAACATGGCAAACCAAGGTTCAGGCACATCCCTCTGGCGATGGCTTAATACTCATGCCTGCGGACGTCGTAAAGGATAAAGATTTTCGCCCAAGGGATGTCATTATCGGCGAAGCGCTCGCGGATGACACTTTTATATTGTGCCGTGCGGTGCGGCTGTCACGTCTGCTTCGAGAGTGGAACCAATACCAGCGACGAATAACGCGCTCCGGTAGCAGGTTTGTAGTGCTGCGTAACAATGAACCGGTGGCAGATATTGGTCCCGCCGATGTAAATAACTCAAAATAATGAATCCATAGGGAGATGAACTGGTTGTATCCTGTTATGAGAAGTCCGAGAACGGCCAGTGGCGGATATAAAAAGGGGTAGATGTAATGAGAAGATCTCTTGACCAGAGCATAGAGAACGAAAAGCCGGTGGTTGTCGCCGCAGCAAAAAAGGCAGCATCGAAGATGAGAGTCGATATTAATCAGACGGAGAGAACTGAACTTGACCGACGAGCAGGGAGAGAAGAGATAGAGCAAGCATCGTCAACTAATCGGCCAGGAGTAGATATAAGCATAGGAAGTAACAATGGGCACGCGAAACGTTAGGGAAACACACAATAAGCATCTTCGAGAGCCAGAAGTGGCAGCGGAATACCTCAAGGAAGCACTGGAAAACGGAGATAAAGCCGTTATTCAGCTTGCTCTCTGTCATATCGCCGACGCATATGGTGTCGAGATAGGTCAGTCTACTATCGACCAAGATGATGTATCAAAAGCTGCACTGGACGAGCTGGCTAAGCAAGCACAAGAACTGGGGTTGGATTAGTGGTTACGTCTCCCAAACGGCCAGTAGCAGGCATGCAAGGAGACTATGTACTATGCCACATATCAACCAGATAGCAGACATTCGGAGAATTTGATGCATATAGATCTGGACGCAGTGTTTCAAGCGATTGAGGAGAGATGCAAAGCAGGGCTTCTGCTGCAAGATATCAAGGAAAAGGTAGACTACGACAAGCAGGCCAAAGAAGAGTTAATCAAACTCAAGGCAGCACTAGGTTGCGAATCGCTAAGTGTTGATGAGTTTATATCGTTATATAAGAAAAAGGCAGGTATCGGCCACTAGCGGAAATCCAATAAGATGAAAGACGAAGAGAAGCAGAAGCATCAAAGTGAAATTTTCAAGGCCCGTTTCCAGCCAAGCCATGAGGAACTGAGGTCATTAGCGAAAGGTTCTGCTGAGTTCTTGGCTGCCGCCAGTGACGAAGAGTTAGGTGAGTTCGTTATAAATTTGAGTGAAGAAGACCACCAGTGGTTAAAGTCAAAACTTGAGTCTGATCCAGAGCCAAATCCGAGATTGGCAGAGCTTATGAGACGAAAAGCGCCTTGGGGTGATTAGTCGGCAATCGGCCAGGAGTGGGCATTAGACTCCTTGGCTTCGAATGACCGCTAATGCGCTCAGTGGGTAGATAGAAGTAATCCTTCGTCGATTCATCTGCCGGTTAGAGGTAGCGATGGGACTGCTCATATCGTTAGCCCTACTTGACGGAAAGTATCCGTATGGATACACTTTCTTGCATGTATACATTCCTTCGTACGCCAGAGTTTGATAAATGGCTGAAAAAGCTACGAGATCCGATAGGGAAAGCTCGCATCATCGCGCGTATCCGCTCGGCTGAGGCAGGAAATTTCGGCGATTGTGAACCGGTTGGCAATGGGGTCTCGGAGATGAGGATCCATTACGGACCCGGGTACAGGGTGTATCACATAAGGGACGGCGAAACGATATACCTTCTTCTTTGTGGAGGCGATAAATCAACTCAGAAGTCGGATATCAAGAAAGCCCACGACCTTTCTGAGAAATACCGAGAACATACTGATGACTAAACTCACCAAATTCGATGCCGCTGAATATCTGGATAGTGAAGAGGTAATCGCAGAGTATCTCAATGCTGCGCTAGAGGACGAAGATCCAAATGTATTTCTGGCTGCAATTGGTGATATCGCGAAGGCGCGAGGGATGACGGAACTGGCCAAGGAATCTGGACTTGGTCGGGAGAGCCTATATAAGGCATTAAGCCCCGGTGCAAAGCCGCGCTATGACACCGTTTTGAGAGTAATACGAGCACTGGGCGTAGAGCTGCATACCGTTCCAGTACATCAGAACCCAATTCCACCCAAGCGATCTGGTGGGCGTGTTAGCGCACGCCGCTGATATGCGCGCATATGTTCACTCCCATCACTAAGGACTGATTCTTTAGTGATCCGCAAGAGAATCTGCTGCTCGGTCTGAAGTGACCTCGCCGAACGCAGCTATCGGCCAAGAGCGGTCATTCTTGTAAAAGGATTTCTATATCCGCTATCCACCATGGAGCAGTCGTAAGGTGATGAACGCTATTTGACTACCTGTAGAGTCATGCAGTGCAATGATTGATTTGGTACGGAAAGACATGGCCCTCATGTTTTTATTGTTTACAATGGGGGGTGCACTTCTCTGAAGTGTTTAACCAATTGTAACTAAATAGGGTTGTTGGAAGTACGTTGATGACAGTGAAAAAGGCCGATTTCAAGATTTGAAAAATAAGAAAGATATTTCAGACAAGTCATCCAAAACGAGCAGACGTATTGCTGGTGGTGCTGCAACCGGTGGTGGGATGAACTTTCAGGCTAACGTGACAGCTATCGCTTACGTCTACATGGCGCGGGGACAACAACTTTCGTGGCTTGAAAATATAGTTGATGATCTTGCCGTTGCCGTCGATGCTGAGACCGGTGGTGGGATGAACTTTCAGGCTAACGTGACAGCTATCGCTTACGTCTACA
>JACUUO010000179.1 GCA_014859275.1 Actinomycetota bacterium
AAAACGTAATGGCGCTTGCCAACCGTAAGAGTATTGAGGTTCAGAGCGAGATTGACGACATCACGCTTGAAGCGGATAAGGGAAGCTTAGTCAAGCTCTTCATTATACTCTTAGACAATGCCATTAAGTACAGCGATGAAAACGGGCAAATTATCTTACGCGCACGATCCTCAAAGAACAAAGTTGTAATAAGCGTACAAGACTTCGGCGCCGGTATTAGAGCTGGCGACCTCCCTTACATTTTCTTATCGTAATAAAACCGGTTATCTAAACCTTGATGAAGCGCGAATTGAGGAAGCAAAAGAGAAAGGATTGGAAGAACTAGAGAATGATAAGGCTTATCGCATTCCAGCTGAGGAGCGCATCGAGCGTATTGATGCTCTGCTTAATGCGCTAGCTCATCTTGATGGCGGCGCTAAGCAAGCCCAGCATTATACGGATGTTAGTCCAGATCTCTTGATCTTAGCTGTCACTAAAGGAGGCAATCACATTTTTGGTCACGTTGTGGGAGCCAACGCCCAAGGCAAACCCACTATAAAAATCGATGCATTACGTCAAGCGCTTACTGTTTTTCGGGACCAGGTTCTTTCAAAGATCTACGTCGGTTGGGTGCAGGGCTATCTCGATGAAGAGAGGGCTCGCTTTGAAGCGGCCTTGCAGAGCGATGACGGTCTAAAGGAGTGGGTGGGAGATATCATCATCGAACATCCCCGAGACGCCCTACAAGCTCTCACTATGGAACTGAAACAAAATTATGATTGGTTAGCATAGGGGCATGAATGATGGAGGCTCTAAAAGTTGTTGCGGAGGGACTCACCACGTCGTTCCGCTATCCCCATTTTATGCAAGGTATACAGCCGACATTCGAGATGCCGCCACCCGCTACTGTTTATGGTCATATATCCAGCGTACTTGGAGAGTGGTTTGATCCGACTGGCGTGCGCTTTGCTGTTCATTTCTCCTTCGAGGCTCGTTTTGAGGATATTGAGCATACGCACGTTTTGACTTCGGCAACTGGCAAACTAAAAGGAACAGATGTGCCTAAAGTTTTGGAAGGAGCGGTGAATCCTTTTACAAGGGCACTCCTATTTAAACCTCGACTTGTGCTATATCTGAATCGTCCCGAGTGGGCAGAGGCGTTTAGGTCTCCAAGATACCCGGTTATCCTTGGTCGCTCTCAGGATTTGTTTACGTACACAGAAGTAGATGTCGTTAACCTTTACCAGTCAGATCATGCTTATTTTGAGCATACACTAGCCCCGTATAGTTTTGCTCTAAAGACAGCACGAGGTGTTGTAGTGCTGATGCCCCGTTTTCTTGATTATGAAAACCGGCGATTCCCAGCGTTTAGCCAGTTCGTTGTGCTTCATCGACGTGTCCACTCCCATGAGTTTTTACGCTATGAAGGAGAACCATCGCTACCTTTCTGGGTGGATCCAGTATCTGCCGAGATTAATGGGGACAAGCTAGGGCTGATTTTTCATTCTTGGATTGAAGATGACGAAGACTTTGCCTGGGTGGCCCAGTCTACTTAATTCGATCTGGGCTAAGAGTTTAGATGCGAATAGTGAAAGAGGAGAATCGCTTCCGGAGCATACTTGGGAAGTGCTCTCACGTCTGAGAGATCTTGCCCGCATGCGACCGTGGCTATCGGAGAATTACTCCTTACCGCTATGGTCTATCCTTTTTTGGGCAGCCTTTTTGCATGATTGGGTGAAAGCCGCTCAAGGTTTTCAGAAAATGCTGCGTGAAGGTAAGCGGACTCCACATCGGCACGAGGTACTCTCGCTGGCGTTTCTTGATTGGATTTCGCCAGGTTTTTCAGAGGAACAGGCTATAGCTATCGCAGCAGCCATTGTCTCACATCATAGAGATCCTAATGAGTTGCTTCAACTGTATCCGCTTAGCATACCGCCGGAGGATGATCCTTCCGTGGATCTTATTCGTGAAGTCGATGAGACCACTATGCATGCATTGTACCAGTGGATTAAAGAGGTAGCTCCAGGTTGGATCAGAGAGCTTAGCTTTGATGAGCTAGGTGTTAATGAGGTTGAGCTGGTTAGCGAAGAGCATGCAATTGATCAAGTTACTCAGAATGGTGCTTTAGGGATTAGAAAATGGCTCCGTCGGTATCATCGATTTGTACGTGAGCTCCAAGAAGACCGCCACTCTGATAGGGTCTTTACTGGAATTTTCCTTCGGGGGCTTGTTTTGATAGCAGATCACGTTGCGTCAGCACACGCCGGCCCTCTTCCTATACTATCCTGCGAACCCAAGGCAATTCTATCGGCTAATAGATTTCAAGAGAAAGATCTTTATAAACATCAGCAGCAGGCTCTAAAGACCTTAGGTTCATCAATACTTATTGCTCCAACTGGCAGCGGCAAAACTGAATCAGCCTTACTTTGGGCCAGTCAACAGAGCAAGCAACAACCTGGGGTTCGGAAAGTTTTTTACGTATTACCCTATCAGGCCAGCATGAATGCTATGTTCGACCGACTGGTTTCGTATTTCCCTGACCAAGTGGGACTACTTCATGGTCGTAGCTTACTGGCTCTATACCAGCGATATATGGAGACCGATTATGGTCCGGGTGAAGCCGCAAGGCAAGCAATGCGAAGCCGTAATTTAGCCAAGCTGCATTATTATCCTATTCAAGTATGCAGTCCATACCAACTTCTGAAATCAGTTTATAGGCTAAAGGGTTATGAAGCTTTGCTTACCAATTGCGTTGGCGCCGCTTTTATCCTTGATGAGATTCACGCTTATGAGCCAGCTCGGCTAGCGATGATCCTAGAGTTTGTGCGATATCTGTATAATCATTTTAATGCTCATTTCTTCATAATGTCAGCGACTATGCCCACGGTAATTCGTGATCATGTTGATGAAGTATTGGGGCACCCATCGGTGACATATGCCTCGAAGCAGCTATTCCAGAGCTTTATGCGTCACCAAGTACACCTATTGCATGGTGATTTGCTAAGCGAAGAAGGAGTAGAGAGGATCAAGGCAGCGTTTAAGCAGGGTCATTCTATACTGGTTGTATGCAATACAGTGAATCGTGCTCAAGAAGCGTACGATCGATTATGTGGAGATCTTTCTGCTAAGGATATCATTCTAGTACATGGCCGCTTTAATGGGCGGGATCGTATTGAGAAAGAGCATAAGGTTATGGCAGCTACTGGCCTAAACAGCAAGGAGCGTAAACCTGTGGTAGTTGTGGCTACGCAGGTAGTCGAGGTAAGTCTAAATATCGATCTTGATATGCTCTTCAGTGATCCAGCGCCACTTGAGGCGTTGATGCAGCGCTTGGGTCGCGTTAACCGAAATCGCCGGGTAGAGCTTGCGCCTGCATATATTTTTAATGAACCAGCTGACGGCCAAGGCATTTATCTTCCCGCTCTTGTTCAAGGCGCAATAGAGGCATTGAACAGATATGCAGTCAATCGTCCTGTCGATGAAGGATCAGTGCAGTCATGGCTGGATGAAATTTATACCGATTCTGTGTTGGATGAGTGGCAAGGGAAATACATTCAGATGGCTGAAGAGTTTCGTACCGTTTTCTTGCAATCATTACGACCTTTCTCGAATGAGGACAACCTTGCCGAGCTCTTTGATCGTCTCTTTGATGGCAAAGAGGTTTTGCCGCACAGTCTTTTAGAAGAATATGAAGTATTGCAGGAGAGGGATCCGCTTGAGGCACCGCACCTTCTAGTGCCTATTTCATGGGGGCGGTGGATGCAGATAAAAAACGCTGGGCTTGTACGTACGGATTATAAATGGCCACCAGTTGTGGATGTGCCCTACTCCCAAGAAACAGGGCTTATGTTTGATTTGATTACAAGTCCTCATCTGGCAGGTGATAAGTGAGAACGACCAGGCTCTTCAAGAGACATCGAAGTCTTAT
>JACUUO010000180.1 GCA_014859275.1 Actinomycetota bacterium
CCAACATGAAAACAAACGAATAAAATTCAAATTAACTTGAAGAAAATTGATAGTGTTGGAAAGGGGTTAGCTAATCGAGAATTTAACGCGGCTTAACAATCTATTTTTAACTTTGGATTTAAATGGGGTTACACGGATAAGCGGCATGTCCGTTGAAAATTTATTTTCATAAGGACTGTCCGCTTCATGCGCTTGTTAGTCCAGCGCTTGCTGTATCGGTTTTGGTTTGACGACAGCTTCGCTTGTAACTTGACTAAAATTGTTTGGCGCATGTATTTCTGGCTCGTTGAACACAATAACATGTCGGGACTGGAATAGATCATCCGAGCCTTGAAGATAAGTACGAACGTTTTTCAATATTTCACGTACATCTTTAGCTCCGGGCTTATGAGCTAAGGAATTAGAAAGTTCTTCCGCGAGGCCTTTTGGAAGCCAGATGAACGCCTGAAAGGAAAGCCGATTAAGCTCATGGTAATCCAATTTACCGTTCTTTCTGATCCACTGCGCAAGCAAATCCGCCACTATCTCTCCTTTTAGGCGAATTTCTTTCTGACGCTCAATCTCAAAAATTTTCAAGTCATATTCATGCTTTATCGAAGCTTTTAATCGTTCTATTAACCATGAACGCAAAATAAAAGCGATAGCTCCTAAGACAGAAACTGTCGATAGCGAGGTGACTATTGCGATGATTAAGCCTTGTGCGTAGTCCAATCTATTCTCCTAGTTCATAACGCATTGCTCATCGGTAAATTAGGCGCGCAACGAGTAATTTACCCGCGTGAAGCAACTTGTTAGATGATTTAGTGTTCAATAAGGTCTTCCCAGCATGCAATGGTGACTGTTTTAGGTAATTTCACTTCCTCCAAGAAACGCTCATAAAAGCGCTCACCTTCCTGTTCTTTTGGTAGAACTATAATCGCGATGTCATCAGTATCGAATGAATAATTTTTTGTGCTTCGCCATTCGCGTTCACAGTAAATTGAATCAAATTCTGTTGTATCGAATGTTTTTATATACGCCAAAAAATTCTGAAAGCTTTCATCTATTGTTTGTTGAGCAGTCTCAATCCACTCAAGCTCAAAAATCACGCTAGATGTATCTACAGAATCATCTAGATTATTATCGTCGACAATCTTATCAATCTCGTCTTGAACTGACTCAGTTTCGCTTATTGCACTGTAGGGGTGGGCATCATCAACTTTTGAATACCCCAGATAGATGCTATTAAGTAAAGCTGTATCTTCAAGTGTATACATAACCGGATTAAAGCCAGATTTGACGATTGAATCTCTGTGAAATCCAATCGCTATTTTACCATATCTATTCGAATGGTAATCAATATGCTGAAGAGGAATATCAGCGACACAGCATACTGGCTTTGATTTAACAGTAATCGGGTGATTTTTTAAAACATGAATTTCCTTTGTTTCTAAATCAAATTGCCTCTTTTCAGGCACGATTACCTTAACTATTTCATGATATCGACCTACTCTTAGCTCCTGAGATTCTATGATCGCTTTGAGAGCTTCGTATCCGTTTATCGCAGACTTAAGCTCTTTAAGTTGCTTGTTGGTGACATCGTCCCATATCGGGCCACCAGTAAAATGCCAAAGTATTTTCGATACTGTTCCTGGTCTAGATGCCATAACCTTCCCTTACATCTAACGTTTGAGTTCAGCGGTGGAGCAAAAGCGCAGCTTTTGTGGAGTTCGCTGGAACGAATTGTTATGCATTTGCACTGATTAGTCGTGCAACCTCTTTTTCCAGACCAAGTATTTCCTTGGAATTAACAGCAACACCGATATTGTTTGGTATCTGAGTGATCGGTACTGGGATATTTGACGTTGGAGCGGTAACAATTCTAATTTCACCAGATGCGGTATGCATTGCGCCGGCATAGTGAACACCTAAGAGGCGAATGCGATGAGTGCCCATGTAGGTATTGCCCTTGTTATCCATGTAGCCGCCGATGTTGGCGAGAAAAACTGGCGATCCGCTTGAGCCTGGAAAGCTGGCAATGTCAGTCAAAAACTCCGATTTTCCGTTCCATGAAACATTTGCGTGGGTTGCAGTAATGCCTTTTCGTATAACTGGCAAATTATTCTTTGCATCCCATATTCCATTAGGATACCCAATCATCACTATATCCTCCATTGAGGAATAGCTCGCGCGCTCTTCATCGCTAGGAATCAGATCAGTTTGAAGAGGGATATAAAATAACTTTCCACCGGATTGCTGTACTTGATTAAAAAGCGGCCCAATCAGAAATGCAGCAAGATCAACATTTGGATCAGGATGTTTAATGCATTGCTGTTCAAAATTGGGAAACTGAAATTGTTGGTGCTTGCCTGTGTCGGGTAGGCCGTCATTAGTTGCCAGTGTTACGTGAAACTTTCCGATGCTGGCATTCGCAACAACATGTTTATTGGTAACAATTACAGGTATACAAGTGTCATCCTTTTGCAGAAAGTGCATGTAAAAACCTGTACCTGTAGATACGCCCCCGCCATGCAAGTTGGTTTCCATTCTTACCGTGCTGTGAGTGAGCTGTTCCATCAAGCCAAGACTCATTTTCTTTCCTTATGCATAACGCCGCGCTCTGCGGCAAATTTGGAGTGCAGCGGAAAATTTGTCCGACAATAGCGCCTTGTTAGGCTTAACGCCTGCTAGACGCAAATGCACCCACTGCTAACAATACTATAAAGGGTAAAATTACAGACTCGATATACCCTTTGCTTGGATTAAGAATAAATATCACATGCCCAGCGATCAAAAGAGCCATGAAAAACATGCCAAGCGCGATAAATGCACCATATCTTATTTCATTTACTGCGCCATATCGCAAGGCGATTGATGTTATTAAGTCAGCGATCTTTTGCGCCACATACCAGCAAGGTATATATAAAATGATTGCAAAGATAGCGGATATAGTGGAAAAGTTTTGGTGTAGTAATACGACATCTAGGCCCAACCGTGTAGTTGCAAGATTTATACTCTCAGTGCTTATACCAGAAGACCAACTAAGAGGAAGAAACAACGCCATATACATAGCGAAAAAAGACGCGCCAAATACATATATCTGCCAAAACAATAATTCTGCTTTGCGCCTATTGTTCGATCTCCAAGCTTCAAGCTCTTCATCAGAGGCGTTTTCATCTGGTTCGTAACTTTCGATTGGTTTTGGAGGGTTTCTCAACCGACGAATCTTTAGCTTTTTCTCAACATGTGGCGTAAGTATATTTGCTGCTATTCCAAGAGCTATCGCCACTACCGCACCAATTATAGCTTCTACCATGTGATGTCCTTATTAGCCTAACGGGCTGCGGATAAGCGGCATGTCCGTTGAAAATTTATTTCATAAGGACTGTCCGCTTCATGCACTTGTTAGTCCAGCGCTTGCGCGGGACACAAGCGGATGGGAATCCGCAGCCCGTTAATACCGACGCGCAAGCGTCGGCATTAACTATTATTAGACATCCTAAACCAAATACATTAACCCTGCCAGCAAATTATAAAACTGGTGTTCTATATCGGTGGTTTCGTAGATTGAATGAACATAACACAATGTTATTATTAAGTTTAATTTTAATTCCTAGCGTTTTATGAAGCATAAATTATGGCGATTAAACCACGCTTTTTAGGCCTTTGCATGAGCGCATCCAAACTAGCTACTACTCTATACGCACTTAGCAGTCTTGGGTTGAGAATATGACACGGGGCAAAAAAACTACAGCGTTTGCCTGTCGTTTTAATAAGAGCTGAAGCTAGTCAACTTCTTGAAAGTATTTCACTTTCTTAATCAACTTCAAACCAGGCATGGTTTCATCAAGCACAGTTTTCACTCGGTTAAAAC
>JACUUO010000181.1 GCA_014859275.1 Actinomycetota bacterium
GTTGGTGGTGGGTTGCGAGCACCCCCTGCATGAAACGAGACATGTAGAGCCCGAACAACTGACCGACCAGACCCTGCTCACCGATCCGGCTCGGTCGGGAAGGGATCAACAAGCAGATCTTTCTTGGCCTGCGCCAGGATGACCTGGCCACCGATTATCTACAGGGCTTTGTGGCGCTGGGCGGGGGTGTGAATTGACGATAGAGTAGTGACTGACTACAATTGTGGTAAATCGACCGAGAGGAGAGTGCCGTGGGTAGTGTGTCCGTGCGTATAGATGAAGATCTGGTCAGTGCTGCACGTTCGGCAGCCAAGGCAGAGTTTCGTACCGTGCAGGGCCAGGTTGAGTTCTGGGCCAATGTGGGTCGAGCCGCACTCGACAACCCCGACCTACCGGCTTCGTTCATTGCCGAGAGCCTGATGAGTATGGCCGAACCACATGAGGACAGCACGGTCTTCGTACCACGTTCGGCAAATAAAGAATGAGTTGGGGCGTACGGCAAACCCGGCGATTTGCCCGCAGCTACAAAAAGCTCCACGACAATGTGGTTGCCGATGTGGATGCCGCGGTAGAGGCAATAGCCGAGAACCCTGATATCGGCGCGAAGAAAAAGGGCGATCTGGCTGAACTATGGGTCTACAAATTTCGCTGCCTGGGCCAACTCTATCTGCTGGGTTACACCCGGGACGACGGCGTGCGACTCATCTACCTGGAGGCCATCGGCCCCCACGAAAACTTCTACCGCGACCTAAAACGCTAGCCTCCCAAAGCTATCACGGCACAAGCATACTGGAATACCCTGTCTCTCCAGGCGTTACAGGATGAGAAACCCGATCCCGAACAACAGCACCACCCCCTCGACCAGCCAGACAAAGATGTGGCCCGGGATCCGGTCAAGGAAGACCTTGCCCAGCCAGGAACCGAGGATCATCACCGGACCGAGCATTAACCCGGTGAGCCAGATGGTGGCCGACATGGCATCCAGGCCCTGATAAGAGCTGAGCTTGGCGACATGCATCAGTGCGGTGCCCAGTGCCTCGGTACCGATGAAGGCCCCCTTCACCAGACCGTAGGAGAGATAGAAGGGCGCGAGGAACGGCCCGGCGCTTCCCACGATGGCCGAGACCGTGGCGAAGGCGCCGCCTATCGGTACAAACCAGTGGGGTGCAAAGGATTGGCGCATCGCCGGATACAGGTGGCGAAGCAGCACGGAGAGGATCAGAAAGGCCCCGAGCAGGCGCAGCAGGGCAGCATCCGGCAACTGGGTAAACAGCCAGGCCCCCAAGCAGCGCACAGGGCAGCGCGCCCAGTGCAAGCCAGCCCACCACCCGAAATTCGATCTCGCGCCAGTTGAACCACACCCGGCCGAGGTTCCCGATCAGCTGGGCCACCGCATACATCGGCACCGCCTCGCGCACCCCGAACACGCTGATCAGCACCGGCAGCAGGATGATCCCGCCGCCGGTACCGGCCACCGCCGCGATAGCCGAGGCGATCAGCGCCACCACAACCAGCAGCAGCCATGTCTCGATCATGACCTTCTCGGCCCTGGCTTGTGCATCGGCGGCTCCACTGGAAAGGAAGACACGACGAAACTGCAGGCTTTTTTAGCCCGTACTATGAAAAGGAACGCACTCAGCTCAAAACACACAAATGAAGTGCGTTCATCACCCTTATCCAGAAAGATGGTCTAGATCTAGCTGGTCACTCTCGATGTAATCCCGTGCAGTGATATCATCAAGAGTTACAACCGCTCCATCAATGGAAAAGAAACGCCCATCGTCGCGGACGCGTACCAGCCAACTCTCAAGATAATTATCCCAAGTCTGCCCTTCGAACTGAGGCTCATCATCATGCCGGATAAACCAGAACGTAAGTTGGACTTGCTCAGCATCCCATGACGGAGCCGCACGTACGCGGATCTCTCGAAGCGCGCGAAGCGCACGTCCCTCGTCGCTATGCTTGTTGTGCTTTGATGTGAGCCGACTTTGCAAGTCCTTTACGAAGGCAACGAAGTCGTCTGGAAAAGCAAACCTAGCCCGCTTGCGGGCCAGAGCCAGGGACAGGTGCCGCACTTCATCATCATCACGACACCCGTTCAACCGGTTCCATCCTGCCACAACAGCTTTCTCGACGGCCATCAACCTATCAAGATCACCGACAAGCCTGGTGCCATCCCCTATTCCAGGAATATATGCATAGTTAGGGCGTCTGCCCTTGCGTATCTCCTCAAATTTCTCGTCATCGACCTCAACGAGCGGACACACTTCGACAAATGGCCGATCGCGACAACTTCTGACGATATCGCACGTCTGGGTTAACAGCATAAGCCCGCGAACTTCCGCTTCGCCGGCATCTGCACCCTCAGCAGCTGAGACCCTGGCTTCCTCAGTGATTGGCGCACCTACATCAAGACGGAACAAGAGCCAATGTTCGCCAAGGACACAATCGCCTTGGCGCCAGACCCGGAGCGCTTCATCTATCCTATCTAACGTGGCCCCATCAAGCTCCACTCCGCTTTTTCCTTACGATTCGAGCAGCCCTACCTTTACCCACGTCACGATGGACCTTATCGTTGAGGGCAGCCACCATCTCTTCAGGGGGTAGCGGACGACGTGCAGTCCTTGCAGCAGGGCTAAGGTCGGCCCGCTCGGCCATACGTTCAGCGCCTTTTCCAAACAGCTTTCGTGCCTCTGCAAAGCGTTCCGAAGCCAATAGTTCGAAAGGCGTGGTCCCTGCGATGACGCTAAAGAGTGCAGCACGTGTGCTCCGCGCATCACCCCGATATCCTTCCCGGATAATATCCAGCACCTGCATAAGTCGTTCTTCATTGGCAGCGCTTAACGGTTTTCCGCTCGCCCAAAAGTGCGCACTACGACGGGAAACCCTGAACAGCTCGCCCAACTGTTCCCACGTCAGTCCAGAAAGCCGACGGATTTCAGCAACAGCATGCCCGGTATCCTCACCGGCCTGTGACTTATCTGTATGCTGATAGAACTGCCCACCAGGGCTACTCGCGGTCGATTCTGATTGGTGTGTGTAGGGCGCTTCCCAGAGATGCATCGGTTCAGCGGAAGAGGTGCCTGAAAAACCAAGCCCACCACTGACAACGATGATGCAGATTTTAGGAACCGGATCATTTGCAATTCTTTGCAAGAACCCAGTCTGCTTGCCTCCTGTTACAACGGAAGAATCGAGCGTCGATAATGAGGTACTCATCGCGTTCCTCCATATCTCTTAAGGAACTCATCCGTAACAACCCATCGGAAGAATCCATATACGTTAATAGCAAGGTTTCTTGCCTGAGCCATAACATCATCAATATCCAAGGGACGCGTGTCAGCCAAGAAGGCATCCGCGTCCAATAGCCAACTTGACTCATCTACCGGATCGATAGCTGCGGGATCGACGGTACTATGTGCCGGAACAAGCCCCCACCGGGCTATTAATTGGCCAGCTCCCCCTGGAAGAGAGAACATATTCTCGGAGAGTGCCTGAAGGGTGTGAGGCGCTAATGGAGTTGCCATCACACCAGCCACTTCAGGCCTGATCAGTACAGGGAGGTCACGCATGTTCTCCTCACCAGAGACTCTGTCGATGTACCGCACACCAAGCCTGTCTATGACCTGCGGGTCTATGCACTCCCGAAGAGCCACCAAGACTCGCTCGAACCGTTCCAGGAAATCGTCTCTGCTGGTGTATTTGTTCGTCTCGAGGGCGAGAAAATCCGGAGCTAAGGAAACACGCCAGCCTCCCGTCGAATCCTGGAACCGCCACACGCTACTGATCCGTGTATCCACCACACCCTGAGGTCCGATCACGACGCCGCGACTTTGTTCCG
>JACUUO010000182.1 GCA_014859275.1 Actinomycetota bacterium
CCCATAAATGGGGCAACTACTGGGTGGACACAAGGTCCACCCCTACAGCACTGGACAACTCTACCCACACAACAATTGAGTGGGAGTTCTACTCCCACTCAATTGTTGCTGGCGGCTTAGAGCTTATATCGTAGGCTACCCGGTTTACGTGCTCAACCTCGTTTATTATACGATTTGATATTCTCTCAAGCACTTCATAAGGTATTCTCGCCCAATCGGCGGTCATTGCATCCTCACTGGTAACGGCCCTGATAATGATCGGGTAGGCATAGGTTCTTTCATCCCCCATAACCCCAACGCTTTTTATACAGGGGAGGACTGCAAACGATTGCCAAATCTCACGATATAGGCCCGCCCGCTTAATCTCTTCCTCAACAATCCCATCGGCATCGCGAAGGATCTTTAGTCTCTCGGCGGTAATTTCACCGATAATCCGAACCGCCAAGCCAGGGCCTGGGAACGGATGGCGCCAGACAACCTCCTCGGGAAGGCCTAGCTCCTCACCGACCGCCCTTACTTCATCCTTGAAGAGAGAGCGCAGCGGCTCTACAAGCTCAAGTCCCATATCCTCCGGCAAGCCACCGACATTATGGTGCGTCTTTATCTTCGCAGCATCCCTGGTGCCACTCTCAATAACATCTGGATATAGTGTTCCCTGAACTAAAAATTTGGCGCCGTGGAACTTTGCCGCTTCCTCTTCAAATACCCTGATGAATTCCTCACCGATAATCTTTCGCTTACGCTCTGGATCGATCACACCCTTTAGTTTCTCCAAGAATCGATCCTGAGCCTTAACGTGGATAAGGTTTATGTGGAAGTGCTTCCTAAAAGCCTCCTCAACCTTATCTGCCTCTCCCTTGCGAAGAAGCCCATGATCGACAAAGATACAGGTCAAGTTATCGCCAATTGCCTTGTGAACTAAGATAGCGGCAACGGATGAATCGACCCCACCACTTAAACCGCATGTGACCTTGTTGTCGCCCACCTGCTGCCTAATATTTGCAACCGAATCTTCGATTATCGACACCATCGTCCAGTTGGGCAAGCAATCGCAAGCACCATAGAGGAAGTTCTTCAACACCTTCGTACCATGTACGGTATGAATCACTTCCGGGTGAAATTGAACACCGTATAAACCTCTTTCGCGATTTTCTATAGCAGCAACCGGAGACCCGTCAGTATGGGCTGCAACCTCAAAGCCGGTTGGTGCAGTTTTTACCGCATCCTGATGGCTCATCCACACGACCTGCTCCAGTGGGATATCCCGGAAAAGGCCTATATCGCTATCCACCATAAGATCGGCTTTTCCGTACTCCCGATTGCCGGTACGGATAACCTCTCCACCCAGGGTATGGACCATAAGCTGCATACCATAGCAGATACCCAGCACAGGAATGTCGAGTTCAAATAATTCCGGGTTGGCAGCCGGGGCGTTCTCGGCGTAGACACTTGCCGGTCCCCCGGATAGTATAATACCGCTCGGATTCTTAGCTTTTAGTTCTTCGATCGATATATCATGCGGTACTATCTCAGAATAAACCTTGCATTCGCGAACACGCCTTGCGATAAGCTGTGCATATTGGGCTCCATAATCAATAACAAGCACGGTTTGGAAATTGGCTTCTGACAATTGCGTTTCTCCTTCTAAAGCCATCAGCCATCAGCGGTCAGCTTTCAGCATGTGGGTATGAAATGAGGGTTTACCTACTAAAAGCTGATAGCTAATAGCTGACAGCTGATTGCTTCTTTTCTAATACATTCCCACTTGCTGCGCCTGCTGGAGAACTTTACCCTCGGTTTGTAGGGCTGGGGCCACCATAACCTCAGCCTTCTGGAATTCTTTAATGTTCTGATATCCGGTTGTTGCCATAGAAGTCCTCAAAGCACCGAAAAGATTAAGCGTTCCATCATTTTCACGCGCAGGCCCAAGGAGAAGCTCTTTCAGCGTACACCTTTCTCCAGCGTGGACTCGAGTCCCTCTCGGGAGCGTCGGGTGGAATGTTGCCATACCCCAATGAAAACCACGTCCCGGTGCTTCAAATGCCTTAGCAATTGGCGAGCCGATCATAACCGCATCAGCACCGCAGGCGATTGCCTTGGCGATATCGCCGCCGGTACGCATGCCGCCGTCTGCTATAACATGACAATAACGGCCGCTCTCTTCGAGGTGGGTCATTCTTGCAGCCGCCGCATCGGCGATGGCCGTTGCTTGCGGGACACCGAGTCCAAGCACACGCCTTGTTGTACATGCAGCACCTGGCCCAACACCAACTAAAACTCCAACCGCACCAGTTCTCATAAGATGAAGAGCTGTTGAATATGATGCGCACCCACCGACAATAACTGGAATATCGAGTTCATTTATAAACCTTTTAAGGTTAAGGGGCTCGACTTGAGTGCTAACATGCTCGGCGCTTACAACCGTCCCCTGAATAACCAATATATCGAGTTCCGCCTCAATCGCTGCCTTATAGTACCTCTCGACTCTCTGCGGTGTAAGCGATGCAGCTGCTAAGCCCCCGCTAGCCTTAATCTCCTTGATGCGCTTAGCTATAAGTTCTTCTTTTATCGGTTCTTTATAGATCTCTTGGAGGCCGTGAGTAGCTTCTGGACCCGGGAGGCTAGCAATTTCTTCAAGGATAGGGCCGGGGTCCTCGTAGCGCGTCTGAACGCCCTCAAGGTTAAGAACGGCCAATCCCCCGAGCTCTCCGAGAGCGATCGCCAGTTTAGGATCGACTACTCCATCCATGGCCGATGCCAACAATGGCAGCCTAAGCCTATGACCAGCGATCTCCCAGCTTATATCTATATCCTCAGGGTCGCGCGTTCTTCTGCTAGGAACGATAGCGATATCATCAAAACCGTAAGCTATTCTCCCTTTTTTACCTCTTCCTATCTCTACCTCCATATTTCCTCCCAATAAGTGATTAACAATCCAGCTACCACCTGGCCCGCACCAACCCACATGGATATTAAGACTGGGTTAGTTAATTATCGATTCCACCACGGTAATTATCCAAAAAAGCCCAGCGCTCTGAGTCCCTATCAGGGCTTAGCATTCTGGGCCTTAAAACCAATTATTCAATTGGTTCCAATTAAAACTACTGCTTAACTTCATGGGTAAAATTTCGATTATATTACACCCAGTGACCTCTCATGTCAAGAAAACAGTGCGTAAACCTAGTAATTGACGAGCCAGGTGTGGATATCTAGTTACCCAGTGTTGCAGTGTTGCAGTGCCAATAATTATTCGTAGTTGCCCCATTTATGGGGCAACTACGAATAGATTTATCTCCATCTACTTTAAAAGCTTTAGGCAACCAGTGAAGGCTAATCATGTATTATTAAAGCTGTACAGTTCAAGCCGTCGCATAATCATCTTCCGGAACATCACCCCAGCACCCAGAACACTTTCCCGCGCATGGCGTGTAATTCAGCATACAGAACAAACAGCAGATATCTAATCCTTCCGGACATTGGCGATTATCTAAATAGCACCTCACATTTTGCATGGTTGCCTCCTGAATTATCCCTAATATGCATACATTGCAATTGCTTTAAGCTTTTGACGAGAGGAGAATCGCCTAGAGATGCTACAACTTCCGATTCAGCAAAACTACCGGTTCTTCATGTTAGCGGATGGCCTTTTGGGATCTAATAATGAAGCACTTTCCAGTTACGACTAATTAGGCGATTGTCGTTATTATTATAATATAATAACGGAGCGTAATATGCTAGATCAAAATACGGTATCACAAAAGAATAGGCGGGGCCTTTTGACCCCGCCTATTTAGCTGCCATAAGATTACATCATGCCGCCCATGCCGCCCATGCC
>JACUUO010000183.1 GCA_014859275.1 Actinomycetota bacterium
TAATATCGTTTTAAGACAGTGAGTTATGCCGCCTTAGGCAAGTGCGAAAGTTGAGATTTATACTTATTCTTGCTGAAGTTTGGGTTATGCAATAAAGATTCGTTATCAAATCTGTATTTAAAATGAATAATTTTCCCAATAACGCATGTTACCATAAAATTAATATCAACTTCTATTTTCATAGGTAAATTTTTATTTACTTCTCTAGAATATATCATCAGTGCGTCATGTGTTGTTATATTTTCGGCACTTGAATTGACTGCAAATGTAAAAACATAAAAAAAACATAAATATGATTTTCAATTTCATTCAATCACCTATTGCCAGTTAATTTATTTATTCAGAATTAATTTTTTATAAAATCATCTCTTCATGCAAGTTCCATAGATACCGCCACTCTTAACGCATTCAGAACCAGGCCCACAATCAGTATTAAACGAACAAGTATTGCCGTAAGTATTATTCAAATCCATAGGAGAGTAAACTGGCACCCTATCATTACTGTTACCTGGAGAAATCCCTCCAACACAAACACCATAAATCGAACCAGACCCCTTGTCGCATTTACTCCCAGGCTGACAGTCTGTATTAAATTGACAAGCATCAGATTGAGAAAATGAAAAAAGTATCGCGGACAAAACAACCAATAATAGTTTGATATTCATTTTTTTCTCCTTTTTATTTTCAAATATTTGGATTCTTACAAGTTATTTTGCAGCATCTTTATTCTATTCATAATTCTGTCAATTTTATCTGCCTTAGCTCTTTCAAAAACCTCTCGCTGCGTGGCTACAGATCCATACATTTGGTTATAGGTAGGGGTATGCACCCTTTCCCCAGCCTTAGCAGGTACAAATTTTTTACTTTCCTCGCGTTCAATCTCGGATTCAAGTTCGCTGATCTGTCTCTTTACACCTTCAGCGCCTGCGGCACTTCTATTCGCCGTCGATCGTTCACCCCCTTCTTCTGTCATCGGCGATTGCACGGTATTATTTGTGTAGCTACCGACATATCCATCGGGGCACATGCTGCTTGTGAATGCAATCTGGCCATCCTTATTCACACATTTAGTGATAGCAGCGGAAGCATAGGTGCTTGACACAAGTAACAGCAGCATGAGTATAGTTTTTTTCTTCATATGAAACCCCTGGCCCTTCAGTCATTTTTCCAAAAGAAATTTTACATCGCCCCGTAAAGGTGACTTACCACAGCATCCCGTATGTAGGCCGCAGCTGATAACCCTGCCCGATCGCACAGGGGTATCAGCATGGTGTCAAGGCTACACATCCGACGGTATTATTAAAACGGGCAAAATGTGTAATTATAGCCTCGGCACCGGTTGTTGCGTCTGGTTATCCGAGAGCCTTTAGGGGATTCTCTGAGCTCGCTGAGTTCGTACGCCCCGCCGGAGGCTGCGGCTCGCTCTCTGAGCCAGGCCTCGTAATCTCGAAGCTGAATGGAGGCAGTGGCGTCGAAGGGCTGAGCCGCAAACGCATCTCTTCTAACTGGGCTGACGTAAAGTTTGGTCCGGACATCGGTAGGTGCTCCTTCTTTCGGGGTGGCCTTCTTCGGTCGCAACTTCCTTCTCAACCTCAGCTCGTACTGCCGACATAATCTCTGTTGAATTACCGACTGGATACCCTAGCTCATCGAGAGCTGCTCTCAGATCTCGGAGTTCGTACTGTCCTCCGGGGGCTGCAACCCGCTCTCTGAGCCAGGCTCCGAAGTTTCCTCCCACTGGAAAGGCGGTAACGGCCTCAAAGAGGGCTCGCGCAAACGCGCCTCTTCTAACTGGGCTGGTGTATAGAGTGGGCTTGACATCGGTAGGTGCTCCTTCTTTCGGGGTTGGTTTCTTCGGTGCTTGCTGGGGTGTCTCCGGCACAAAGGCAGAGGATACCGTCATGCCAACTTGACGCTTCTTGACCTCAGAATAATAGCATCCTTCTGCTTAGCTCTGTGGTCTGAATGTCGGGTCTGGATTCAACAACACTGTCTGTTGCTGTTTTTTACAACCTTCAAGACTATAAAGAGAGTAGCGCCTCACCCTCAGTCAGCGCGTGTTGGGTTCCACAAGCGCAGGATAAATGGTGATACATCCAGTCTCGTAGTCAGTTTGCCAAGAATATGGGGCTGGTCACGGGTATCGATTGTTGTTGGTACACCGACCGGTAGTTGCTCAAACTTATCTTTCTCTTCACATCGCCCGGTGTGCTGAGTACCATTGCAGGTGTCCTTTATTTCGGTAACCTATCAAAGGAAGGGACTTTTCATGGTCGGTTTATTAACTAAAATAATATCCAGTGATTGGGCATTTTAATTTAATATATTTTTTTAGATTTAGTTGGGGTTGAATGCTTCCCTAAACGACCTAGAATACGAGATATAGCTAGATCCCGTTGTTTTACAGTTTTTAGATCACTGTGTTTTTGTCTTAACATTGAAATTTTCGAGTAAATGTCATTTGCTACTGCCTCGATTTTTTCAAGGTCTAAACGAGCCTGATAAAGCTCCTTTTCTTTGGTATTTACTATGTCTTTTGACTCTGATCCAAAAAAAAAATCCTCGAATACCAGTATTACTACTAATAAAATTCTTAAGGTCGTAAACATTTTTAGTGACTACTTGCTTCTGATTATTTGATTTGCTCAATTCAGACTCAAGAATTTTTATCTCAAGTTTTATCTCTTTTTTTCTTTCCCTAACACGCTCATCATGTTGTTTATCACTGGCTGCCGCCAGGATATCAAACTCCGCCTTCGCCTTCTTTGTAGTAACAATTTCTGCATCTTTTAAATTAAGGCAAATTGAAATTTTTTTAGTTTCTTTTATCCAGTAGTCTTCACGTTCTCCAAGCCATCGCTGCCGTTCTAAATCGCTCATCCCCTTCGGTGCGATTTCAAGTACTTCCGTTACAAACGAACTTTCACCAAATTGTCTCCATTTTTCCTGAAGGGCTATATTGTTATGACATTCAAAGTTTAAATCCTTCCAGTGTGTCAAAAGTCTCTTGCTGATTTCAATTGATTGGCCTACGTACATCCAATGACCGCTATTTATACTAATCCGGTATATTCCAGAGTCTGTGCCGCAAATAGGCAAATCAGGTTTGACTGTATTTAATTCAGCCTCAACAACCAAGCTAATTGCCTTGGATGTTGGGTTAATAGCGCTATCAGCAACTTTAATAATAAGATGTGCACCTTTTTCAATCAAATTACCGACTTTTTGGGCTGATTTACGATCGAGGTACCCTACCTTATACCCGCTAACTAAAACTTTCACTGCGTTTTGGTCATGTAGATTATCAGGTTCACGCTCTAACTGGAGGGCGGCATGAAGTACTGTATCGTGTATTTGAAAGGGGGTTGCGCAATAAGACATACCGACTAAGTTTGCCTTAAACGTTTTTTTTGCCATTGTATTTAAGATTCAAAATATTAAAAATTAAAAATATCATTTACGAATATTGGAAATAATGAATGACAAAAACAGTATATGCAAAACAGATACAACACAAAACCTCGCTACTTTGTCATTGATGCCAATAATTTTATGCCAAAAATCTAAATAACTCAAAAGTAATGAACCGTAAAACTTATCTGCTTTATTAGATAAAGTAGCTGTAATACCAATAAAAATAGCGATACCTCCGAGTACAATTAAAAATATATTCATTTTAATTATCCTAACGTAATGGCAATGTAAAATAATTCATACAACTACATAACCCCGTAAAGGTGGCTTACAACAGCATCCCGTATGTAAGCCGACAGCTTAACCCCTGCCCGGTCGGCCAGAAGCTGAAGATCATCCTTCATCT
>JACUUO010000184.1 GCA_014859275.1 Actinomycetota bacterium
CGGTTATATCTTAAATGGTTAGAAAAATAGGATGTGTCCCTATTTTAAATAACTCTTGCTTTTTCCCTGGGCGTTTGCTATATTTATAATTATGACAAGATAAGAGAGGAACAACATCCAGGAAGAACGGTATGAAAATATTCGAAGAGTATGACCAGAAATAGACTGATTTACTGCCTTCATCGTTTTAGAAGATTTTGTAGAACCGAAACATCCTGCCAGAATAATCAGTGATGTAGTAGATAGTACAAATAATAGCCCTGTGACAAGCAGGTACAAAGGAGTAGCCTTGGATAATTCAGAAGGTTATGCAATCGAACTACGCAGAATCGTCAAGCGGTTTCCTGGTGTAGTTGCCAACGATGGTATCGATCTTAAGGTTCATCGTGGCGAGATTCACTGCCTTCTCGGAGAGAACGGCGCGGGTAAGACAACTCTGATGCGTGTCCTCTATGGCCTCTATCGACCCGATGAAGGGGAGATCATCTTAAACGGCCAACCGGTCCAGATGACCTCTCCGCGGGCTGCACTCAATCACCATATCGGGATGGTTCACCAACACTTCCGGCTCGTTCCCACACTATCAGTGGAGGAGAACATTGTCCTCGGGCTAGACGAGGGGACCGGCCCGTTTATGAATTTCCGTAAGACGCGCGAGAAGATTTCGGCGATCGCCGACGATTATGGTCTATCGGTTGACCTACAGACTAAGGTCTGGCAGCTAGCAGTCGGTCAGCAGCAGCGAGTGGAAATCTTAAAGGCGCTGTACCGCAAGGTCGATATCCTGATCATGGACGAGCCAACGAGCGTCCTTACCCCCCAGGAGGTCGATCAACTGTTTACGACGCTGCGTACCTTGGTCGATGACGGGCTGACTATTATCTTCATTACCCACAAGCTCGAAGAGGTGATGCAGGTGAGCAACCGGGTGACGGTGCTGCGAAAGGGGAAGGTCGTGGCGACTCTCCTTACCGCTGAGACGGACAAACCTACCTTGGCCAGGCTAATGGTCGGCCGCGAGGTCGTCTTCCGGCTGAAGAAGAGCCCGATGGAACAAAGAGAAAAGCTCCTTGAGGTGAATGACCTGCATGCGCTGAACGACCGTGGACTCCCGGTCCTTCGCGGGGTATCGTTCGATCTCTTCGGCGGAGAGATCCTTGGTGTGGCCGGGGTATCGGGGAACGGGCAGTCCGAACTTGCCGAGGTGCTCACCGGATTGCGCAAGTCGACAAAGGGAAGGGTATTCTTGGCGAAGAAGGAAGTCACCAATTGTTCCGCGCGAGAGATAACTGACCTTAATGTTGCTCACATCCCGGCGGAGAGGATCAGGATGGGGATCGTCCCTGCTCTGAGCATCCGCGAGAATCTGATTCTGAAAAAATATCGTCGCCCTTCCTTCTCCCGCAGGGAGTTTCTCAACAACAAGGAGGTCGAGGAGAACGCACAGCGCGCGATGTCGGACTACCAGATTGCCGCTCCGAGCTACGAGACGCCAGCCAAGCTCCTCTCCGGGGGAAACATCCAAAGGGTGATCCTGGCGCGCGAACTATCCGAAAACCCTAGTCTGATCGTAGCGGTTCACCCTACCTACGGTCTCGATATCGGTGCTACCGAGCAGGTACGGCAAGTACTCTTGGCACAACGGGAACGGGGCGCGGCGACCCTGCTCATCTCGGAGGATTTGGAGGAGATTATGACGCTGTCTGATCGGATTATGGTCCTGTTCAACGGCGAGGTGATGGGGATCCTCGACGCGGAGAGTGCCGATATAGAGAAGATTGGTTTAATGATGTCCGGCACACGGCGCAAAGGAGAAGAGTTATGAAGAGTCGCGTGGGTTTCAAGGTTGAGAGAAGGCCAATTGCATCTGGGCGCGTGGTGCTTTTCGTCTCGCTCCTTGCCATTCTTGCGGCGTTCGTGGTGGCGGGGATATTCTTCCAGATCTACGGAGTCTCCGCCATCCGTGCCTATCAGCTGATACTGCGTGGATCACTGGGAAGCAGGTTTGGGTTGACCGAGACAGTGCGTCGAGCGATTCCTCTGTTACTTTGCGGGGTGGGGTTGACCATCGCTTTCCGTGCCCTCTTCTGGAATATTGGTGCTGAGGGGCAGCTCCTCATGGGGGCGGTTGCCGCAGCTGGGATCGCTCTCTTTAGTGGGCTGCCGGGTCCGTTACTCCTGCCGGCGATGTTTATCGGCGGGTTTATAGGCGGAGCCGCATGGGGGCTTATTCCGGCCATCTTAAAGGTGATGTTGGGGCTAAATGATGTCATCACGACTTTGATGATGAACTATATTGCCATATACTTCGTCGAGTGGTTAATCCACGGTCCATGGAAAGGGCCCTCCGTACGCGGATTCGCCTATACCGACACGTTCCCGCGCGCTGCCTGGCTGCCGACTATCTATGGTACACGCATCCACTGGCCGACGCTAGTACTGGGACTTGTTCTTGCTGTTGTGATGTACATAATGGTTACCCGCACGAGGAGCGGATTCGAGATCCGGGTTATCGGGGAGAACCCCGATGCAGCAAGGTTTGCCGGCATCAGCCAGCTCAAGACAACCCTGATCGTAATGCTCATTTCTGGAGGTTTTGCGGGACTGGCCGGGATGGGTGAGATAGCGGGGATTCATCTGCGACTATTAGGGCCGACTCATATCTCAATGGGATATGGATACACTGCAATTATCGTCGCCTGGTTAGCGCGACGCAATCCTTTGGCCGTGATCGTAACCTCGCTTCTGTTCGGTGTCATCATGACCGGTGGGGACGTGATTAAAGTATCACTTGGGCTGCCGTTCCAATTAATCAACGTATTTAACGGATTGATATTATTCTTCCTTATTGGAAGTGAGATTCTTCTTCGTTACAGAATATCCTTTTTGTTGAGGAGGTAATTATGGGTTGGGAAACATGGATAATTACAACACTCAGTCGCTCCCTTGCCTACGGGACACCGCTTCTTTTGGGAACGCTTGGTGAGATCTACACGGAACGTTCCGGTGTGCTAAACCTTGGTGTCGAGGGGATGATGATCATGGGGGCTTATTCGGGTTTTACCACTGCCTATATAACCGGAAATCCGTGGCTGGGGATCCTGATGGCGGCGGTTGTCGGCGGCGCCTTCTCCCTGATCCACGCTTTCACCAGCGTGACACTGAAGGCGAACCAGGTCGTCTCAGGGCTCTCCCTCACTATGCTCGGCCTTGGTCTGTCCGGTGTGTTTGGACGAGGCTGGGAGGGGAAGCCGCTTCCTGCATCGCTTCCCAAGATCACATTTTCCGGACTCTCCAAGATTCCCTTTCTAGGGCCAATCCTTTTCACGGGACAGAACTTGATCGTTTATCTGACGATCCTCCTTGTGCCCTTGTTGTGGTATATCCTCTATCGTACGCGAATCGGGATCACGATCCGCTCCGTAGGGGAGAATCCTGCCACTGCCGACTCCTTGGGGATAAACGTTGATCGGGTCCGTTACACGTGTGTCTTTCTCGGTGGAATCCTCGCTGGCGTGGCCGGGGGATACCTATCGGTCGCCTATCGACCGGCATGGACCGAAGGAATGACTGCGGGAATGGGGTGGATCGTCATTGCGTTGACAATATTCGCCTTCTGGAATCCGGCCTACGGTATGCTGGGAGCCTACTTGTTCGCGGCTCTCTACCACCTATCATACCGCCTGCAGCCGTGGGTGTCGCCGGAGCTGCTTAAAGCGATGCCGTACGCATTTGCAATTCTGGTCTTGATCTTTGTGTCCCGCGGGACGTTGCTGAAGCGGATGGGGGCGCCGGCTGCG
>JACUUO010000185.1 GCA_014859275.1 Actinomycetota bacterium
GATTATTAACACCGGGAGGCTTCCTCTGCCAGGTTTTGACTTATACATTCAAACATTTTATTTTCCTGTTTTAGGGAACTTTAGCGTTGCTGCTGACACCGTGAGGCTGGTGTTCAATATCTGTTCACTGATAGACATGCATATCTGCAGGCAGCCAACTTCTTCGCAAACATTGATGAACTGCGAAGAATAGACTGGGAGTTGTTACGAGCGAGAGATTTCGGTTATTCGTCCGACGATCCCGGTAAAATGGAACGGTATCAGGCGGAAGCCTTGGCCTTTCGGCATGTTCCCAGGGAGTGTATACTTGCCATAGCCTGTTATACTAACGCACGCAAGGCTGAGATCGTGCAGCTGGCTAATGAAACTGAGTGTGATATCAGGATCATAACCAGGAGGGAGTGGTTCTTCGGATGATAACTTATCAGAAAGGGAACCTGCTCGACGCCCGGGTTGATGCCTTGGTTAACACCGTCAATGAAGTCGGTGTGATGGGCAAGGGTATCGCCCTACAATTCCGCGAAGCTTATCCAGAGAGTGCACGCGAGTACATGGAAGCTGCCCAACGCGGTGCAGTTCGTGTCGGTCACGTGTTGGTGACACCAAGCCATTCTCTAATGGGACCCCAATGGATAATTCATTTCCCCACCAAGCGTCATTGGCGCCAGCCTTCGAAGTTAGAATGGATCAAGAACGGACTTGATGATCTCGCACGGGTTCTTAAGGAAATTGGGGTTCATTCCGTTGCTTTGCCGCCGCTTGGCTGCGGCAATGGCCGCCTAGATTGGCGTGAAATTAAGCCAATAATCGAAAAATCTCTGGCTTCGTTGACTGACGTAGAAATTGTAGTTTTTGAACCTAGTATGAAGTATCAGACCGAAGCCAAGAATCACGGTGTAGAGAAGTTGACGCCGGCTCGCGCGCTCGTCGCCGAAGCCATTCGGCGTTACTCAGTGCTGGGTCTAGGATGCACCAACCTCGAGGTTCAGAAGCTTGCCTGGTTCCTACAAAGAGCTCTTCTGACACAAGGGCGCCGGAATCCACTCCGGCTGACATTCGCGGCCAATAAATATGGGCCTTATTCAGACCAACTGCGTCATCTTCTTAACGCACTTGACGGTAGCTATCTGCATTCCGATAAGCGACTTAGCGAAGCGGCTCCTGCCGATCTTATCTTCTTCCGTGATGAACGCCGTAATGATGTTACCAAGTTTCTTGAAGGCCCAGCGACGGAATATGTACCGGCTTTAGATACAGTTACGGAATTGATCGATGGATTCGAGTCTCCGTTGGGAATGGAGTTGCTGGCTACGATAGATTGGTTGCTTACTGAAAAAAATTGCGAGCCAACTGTCGAAGCCATTAAACAGGCTCTTGTTAGCTGGCCCGGGGGCGCTAATGCTGGTCAGAGGAAGCTTGAGATATTCGATGACCGCATGATTGAGTTGGCTCTTGATCGCTATGGACAAGCATTATCAGATAATGATTGTCCAGCTCAGCGCCTTTGCTGAGACAGCGATAGGTTCCACATATAGGTGGTTTTCATTGTTTTTAGCATTTACAATATAAATTGCTTGTATTCAGTCTGCCAGCCACGATGCAAACGCGAAGTCTACTCTAAAGTATCCTACTCGTGAGTAGACTTTCCGTCGCTGCTGATTTTGCCCAGATGATGTGAGCTGATCGTGTTGAAGGTTTCGACACATCCAAACGATATATCGAAAAAACGGCATTTTTTCGACATGTTGCAACTCTTTTGCTGAATCTGTCCGAAACTAGTAGATCTCCTACTAGTTTGGAACATTATGTGCAACCTCAAGTTCAGCTTGAGTTCATTGAGTAAATTTACTCAGTGCATTGAGTAATTTTTAAAAAGCCTGCTAATCCAAAAGATTAAAGCGGCCATTTTCCTTTTCCCGTACGCTATTGCCACCCGCGAAATCCTGTCTGCAGCAGGAAAAATTGCCAAGCTGGATAAATTTTAGTTATATTATTCAACACAATCCTCTCAGAAACAGAGAGTTACGTGTCTAAAAATGTAACAAAAATGGGCCCTAAGGCCCTTCAGCTTGTATCATACCTAGCCCAGTCAGGCCGGCACGTCATCAGCATCAACGATGCGGTGGCCTTCACAAACAGCCGCTCGCGGGCACAGCAACTTCTCTCCATTGCGCTCCAAAAAGGATTTCTGATTCGCTTGCAACGCGGCACCTATCTGATTGTTCCGCTCGAAGCAGGACCCGACAGAAAATGGTCCGAATCCGGTTTTGTGATCGCGAGTGCCATGGCCAGGCCTGCCGTTATTTCCTATTTATCTGCAATCCGATGGTGGAACTGGACCGAACAACTGCCGAGAACTGTCTTCATTCAGACAACCCAGAGAAAATCTAAAACCAAACGGGAAATTCTCGGTGTGAAATATCAATTCGTGCACATTTCACCGGAAAGGTTTTTTGGCATAGCAGAAGGTCGTATCGATGATCAGAGTTTTCATGTCACCAATCATGAAAAGACTCTGCTGGATTGCGTTGACAAACCAAGCTTCTCTGGTGGATTGCCTACCATTTCCCAGGCTGTAGAAACTGCATTACCGCAAATCGACTGGGAAAAACTAGATAAGTACATTGAACGTTTTAAAAAGGGAGCCGCCACGAAGCGCATAATGTTCTTAATGGAGCAGGCGCTTCGCCGGAAAAAAGCGGAGTACCCTGAAGCAGATGAATTAATTGAGCATTGGTCAAAAAAACTCTCATCGGGAATTGCCCTCCTCGATCCTGCTTTGCCTGTTAAGGGACCTATCTTGACCAGATGGCGACTTCGGCTTAACGTTGCCGGCTTTGAAAAAGAAATCAAATGATACCTGAAGTAGAGACAAAAAGGCTGGGGACGATTTTCGGCGTTGATCCGACTGTCGTCGATCAAGACTATGCTTTGGGCTGGATGCTCGCAGGCCTGTTTTCGAATGAGAAAATAGCAAAGGAATGGATCTTCAAGGGAGGCACAAGCCTAAAGAAATGCTGGTTCCCCGATTACAGGTTTTCGGTAGATCTTGATTTTACGGTTGTTGGCCATCTCGAAACCGATTCGGTCAAATCGTTTTTGAAAGAATCTTTTGAGTTAACCGCAAATGTTTCAGGGATCAACTGGCATGCCGAGGCCCCTGTTTTTGAGATGGTTTCCGATGAATATGGGCACGAATCGGTTCAAGTTCGGATTTACCATCGGTCATCTATCCGCTACAGAGGCTCCGCTCAGTCGATTCAGATCGATCTCTCTCGAGACGAATTTCTGGCCTTTCCACCCGTCAAGCGCACTATGTATCACCCCTATTCTGATACCGGCTCCTTACCTCTTGTGTCGATTCCTTGTTACACGCTGGAAGAAGTTCTTGCCGAGAAGCTAAGGGCCGTTGGCGGCCAACGCCGTTATGCGCTAGCCAGGGATGTTTACGACATTCACCAGTTAAGCGAAAGCGGCGTTGACATTAAGAAGACAATACTCGTCCTTGACAAAAAGTTTGAGGCCAAGGGATTAGAGCTTCATTCCGGAATCGTTGATGATTTCGTTAAAAGAAAAGCTGACTATGAACTCGATTGGGATCATCATGTCAGACCTCTGGAAGCCGGCGAATCGGCTATTTTCGAAGATGCATTTCAGAAAGTCGCGGATTTACTTGAACGCGTGTTGGAGGCTTATTCATCATGACCCGTGCCTACTCCGAAGATGCCCTCATCGAGCAGCCCGCCATCGTTCTTT
>JACUUO010000186.1 GCA_014859275.1 Actinomycetota bacterium
TACCTGGAATGGGATCGCCAATTTCCGGATTGGCTGCCAACCAGGCAAAGAACGCGTTCCGTTCCTCCTCAGTCCAGATTTTTCTGGCATCTGCTTCGAATGTAGGGGTTTCGATGATGGTAAACATGACGATTAATATACGTCATTGACGGAGTTTTGCAAGATGGCGGGTGGATGGGTTACGCTGTTGTTATATGCTCATTCTCCGCAGACCTTGTTCATTACCCGTTCAAGTTCTGCGTTGCTGATTTGTAATTCAAAGTCAAACGGGCCGCGCTCGTGACCAATCACGAGGAACTTGATTTCCGCGCTATAGCTTTCCGCCGAATTGGCCCGATGGTGCTCGACAAGCTTGTTAGCAATATTGATTACGCGCTTTGATGCTAATTCGTCATTGCTGGCTATGCCTTCAGTTTGACGATCCGCTTCATCAAGAAACCATTCGTAAACCCCACATCTGTCCTCATGCATATCGACATCTGGCTTTCCGCCAAGCCACTCTGGAGAGCCGCTCCACGCAGCTTGGACAGGTAGAATACATGCCACGCACGCACACACTACTGAACATTGACGGAGGAACAAATTCATGACACCCGACCTCTCCATAGACACATCACACCTGGATCCCCGGCCCGCACGCCGGGCCCTACTAAGCCCTCGATCCGGTCACCGGTACGCTCCTGCTCGCCGGAATGGGCGTGCTGGCCAGCGCCTTACCACGCATGCGGCGGCAAGATGGACCGACGACGCGACCGCCGAAGCATCATCCGTCGTTGGGGGCAAATTCCCGAGATCCCGAACCGACGAAATACTTGCGCGAACGCGGGTTCAACAGAATCAGCATAAAGACGAAATAAACCAGGATTGATGAAACCAAAATAACCGTTGGAAAGCCGGTTACCAGCCACCACAGCAATGTACTGGCCGCCTGTACGCCCAGAAACAACCAGACAGCCCAAGTGCGCGCAAACAACAGACCCACTGCCGCCAGCAACATGGCAACAGCTTCGATCAGGCCACTGGCCATCCACAAATAAACCGGCAGCTCCATAATGGCATGGTCACGCAGGCTGAAACCCACACTCATCATGAATTCCCGCACCTCGGGATCGCGCCAGGCCCACAACTCGAGCGGCAGCGAAGCGGCTGCGATGAATATAAACACCCATGCCAGCAAACTCACTTCAAGTGGTCGACGACTTTTGTTCATTGAATTGCTTTAATCCCCCTGCGGACATGCTCATGCTCCGGATGTTCCACTTCCCGGAGAATCCGTTCGTCCCTGATCTCTATGCGATCCGGACGAGACCGCGTGGCGTCAAAGTACCTGTTTGTTTTCATAGCGCCGATACTTCAGCCACATAACGACCGGCTTTGGGGCGGGCTTGGAGCCGCGAAGCGGCGGAAAGGGCGTCACAGCGGCGAAGGGGCGAAGGGGCGACAACAGCCGACTGTTAGGCCAGTTTCTTCCGCTTACCAGAATCTTCTAACCACACGCAGCTTTGAGCGCACCAATTCTTTAGCCAATTCATAGTTATGCGGCGTACCGGGAGTACCAAATAGTAGCGTAACTGGCCTATCAAGATTCTTTGAATAGATTTTAATGTACCTAAGGGTAAAATTATCAACTGCGCATTCAAATTCAGTCCATGGAACTTTAAAGCTCGGGCCAGCACTCGCTTCAACATAAACTCCACATTGAGAGAGAGTGTATTCTGTGACAAATGCGTGGCGATCTCTGCACCAATGAAAGAATGACGCCAACATCCATATTGAAACCCCTAAAACGAGTCCCCCTTTCAGAAGATCAAAGAGAAACTCGTCGGATCCTATTTCTAGCTGATACAACCAAAAGATGGATGCACAGAACAGGATAAGAATAATAACGCCTAGAAGTGGCAGACCAATCCATATCATCGCATAGCCAAGCTTATAGGGATATCCAAAAGTTACTATTTGCTCTTCTTCCATATGACTGCCTAACGCCCATCAACAGCTGTGGATCCGAAGGAGCCGTCAGACTGCTTGTAATTGTTATGCGGCTGAATCTCATGCTCAACATCCCAACCAGGAAAAACCAGTACAGCTGGATGGCACTTTAAAGCTCGAGCTAACACTTTGGCCCTTTCGACTCCAAGCTGCACTCTGTCATTCTCTATCGCAGAGATGGTGGACTGCGGTATTCCGGTTACACCCGCTAGGTCATTCTGGCTCATTTCCTGAAGTTCGCGAATGATACGGAGAGATTCCCCTACCGATACCGCGACACGCCTTTCTGCTCTAATATAGTCACTCATATCATTTCCTCCGGTAGTCGTGTCGTGGGCAGTAACGTTCTCTACTGTCACCTGAATCTGATCCTTCACAACCTTGTAAATGACCCTATACTGAATATTCAGCCGGGAGGAGCGGTATCCTTCCCATTTTCCAGATAGCGATCGTCGTGTAACCCCTTGATTTTACGCAGCCCTGAGGGGCCAGAGAGGGAAACAATATATTTCCACTTCTCATAGCGCTTCTGGACCTCAATCGGAGCGCCTTTCAGGCTTTTCGAGACGCGTTTATGTTCTAATATCTGCCACATATCATAAATAGTATATATACCATTTATGATATGTAAACGCTGGTGTTGGATGGTGCTTGCCGCATAACGCCTGAGCTAACCCGCCGGAGTGGAGCACAGCGAAACTCCGGTCGGGTTGAGCGTTTTGTTCGGCGCGCTATGCATAGACAAGACGGCGGCCTTTCGGCTCTGGAATTGGGTCTCCAAATTCGCGAGCCGTATCAAGCCAAAGTTGCATGGCCTCTTGAGCATTCACCAACGCCTCATCTGGAGATGTACCATGTGCCATACAACCAGGCAATTCTGGCACATCGGCAATGAACGATTGGTCTTCTTCGCTCCAATAAATAATAGTTTCGTACTTATGCATAGCTATTCACCTGCTAAATGATATTTCAGTAGCATTTCGCGAATCTGTCTTACTTGATATGGCTTGGCCTTGCTTCCTGCCCGCTGCATGTTTATCTTTTCCTCAATTCCTTCCTTTCGATAAATGTGATGACTACCGCGAATTCGTTCATCGAAGCCAAGTTGGATCAGCAAGCCTCGAATATCATCAAATGCGATATTCGCATCCGATGTGCCGCGAAGGACTTTTTCTATTAATTTATCATGCTTTCCCATGCCACATCCTTCTGATCTCTAGGCGCCGAACAAGTTATTAAGCTGTTAACAGTATATCTACCACTAAACTTAGGTCGCAACAATAAATTTTTGAACTACAAGGATTTTTTCCTTCCGTATATCATCCAAACTGAACCAATAGGTGAAATTGGAGGGTGTCATGTTGACTGTTCCCGCATCCCTGAGTCAGTCGTTCGAGTCGCAGCTTAGCTTACGCAATATTCCAGATTAGTGCCGCCGCGATTGTCATAAGTGGCTTAGATTTTATCTGGATTTTTGCGCAAAGTACGCTTCGGACCCAAAGCTTACCGCTAGTTTTGCCGGGTTTGACGAAAAACTGAAGATCAAGGGGCAATCCGATGAGCAAAGAATGGAAGCTCGCCGATCTATTGCGATTTATTACCGAATGATCGGCACCCTTCAATCGCCGCCGGCACCGTCCGGCAATTCAACTGCTAAAAATGCTAACAATCCTCTGCCATCGACGTCATCAGGCACTCCAA
>JACUUO010000187.1 GCA_014859275.1 Actinomycetota bacterium
CACCGAAAAACGCCGCCCTGGAGACCAGGGCGGCGCATGTAAAGAAAACGACCATTTTCTACCTTCTGAAATTCATGACCTTGTGTGTAGCACACCATCACCTTTTCCTCATCCTCTATTGCGTTAGATGCCTTTTTTAAGCAACATGCACTTTATGCTTGATAATTTTTTAGACATATGGAATAGAAATGACGAATACGGCTTTATTTTTTTCTAGAATCGTAGTGACCACAGCTATTACTGCGATGATTGTCGCATTAGCATTAATGCTCATTGATGGAAAAAAAATAAAAGCCGAGATCAATAGAGATCTAGGCGCCAGGGTATGCCCTCCATCACACCCTATTTATGTTGAAATTTACAATTATAGCTTTAAAAAAATAACAGGGGCCAACTTCAGCATGGAGCTAAAAAGTGGAGGCGAGTCAGGAAATCTTCTTCACCGCTCCAACAGGATTTTTGATAAGGAAGTCAGCCCTTTCAGTAAGGAATATTACTGCTATTCTGACGAATATATTCATAGGTACATCCAGAATAAAACAGCCATCGATGTAAATGAAAGACCTTACAACTTCAACATCAACGAAGATGTCGAAAATGGAGAAAATGAAGCTTCTACCGCAAAAATCAACTTTTCTGAAGCTATAGGTGAAGTAAATGCGTTGAGAGATTTTATAAAAAGCCACTCAGTTAAAGTGACTGAATATTATTACACATATTAATATCGAAAGATATTTCGCAATCAGCCTTTTTTCGATGGTGCCGTAGCAGCTAACAATACTGCTATAATAACCACTACGACCACTTGGCCAATCAGTATGTTCATAGCAGGTTCAATAGCATGCCAACCGTCGCGACTTCCCCCCAGCTCCCATACAAATCTATACGCGAAGTCAGTCATAGAGTTTCCTCCTAACCTGACGTGCGTAGGCATATAAATAATCATTCCCAAAACGATCAGAGCCGCTGACCGCAGAATTCCCTCACGACTCACACTCAGTCCCCTACCAACAGTTTCTTGATCGTGCTGCTTTCCTCGACGAGGGAGAAAGCGAACCACTACCATGCCAACCCGCTCAAAGACCACAGGCAGTGCTTTCCAGAGGAGCACCCAAACGGCGATCGCAACGATTATCCCCACTACCTTTGTAGCATCCATACACTATCTCGCTCTCCTCAGGACCACCCACCAGCTTAAGAAGCTCCCCATTCCCAAACACTAGGCGAGGATGGGTACCTCCAAGACCCTAAACCTATCCCATATTTTTCAGCAGCAAAGCAAGATTATGGCGCTTATCGTGCCCAAGGCCGTCAGGGTGGCAAGGATCATATCCCCGGCCCCTGTGGGATTCTGCGACCATCAGCTACCAGTCCCATCCATGGAGCCCTCACCGGCGCCCCACAGGTTTTGCGACCACCAGCTACCGGCTTCGAAAATGAGGAATGGGGCTGGGTTCTGCGAGTGCCAGCTACCACCCATATAGACTGCGGAGCCGATGACGCCATCCCGTGCCACCGGGTCGGCAAGGAGTTTTGCGAGCAGGAACTACCGGCCGCCGCCGCGGAGGCCATACCATTTCCCGACTTCCGTCAGGATGGCGAGGAGCCAAGAGCGGCCCATGCGTACGCTCACGTGCAATTGAGCGTTACACGTTGCGGTTTCTCTGTCTCGGCAATTCGTAAGTTATTGAAATATCGTGACACCTTCGGACGAATAACAGTAAGCGTACATAAAAAAAGGAAAATGCGGACACAACCCCGTATTCGTGAAAAATCATATCATAACCAATAACTTATGTGTAAATCCCATGGTCAATCCGCATGATCAGGTCGAGCACCTGCTGGGCATCCTGCTCCATCACGTCGATCGGTCGCCGCCATCCCAACCCCATGGCCTCCTGGTTCAACCAGGCCTCCGCAGCCGTTCGGTCACCAGCGAACATCGCGATGGCTGCCCGCCACACATCAACTTCCGTGGGAGTGTGAGGAGCCCCCGGCGCCTCCCCGTCACCCTCCAGCCCTTTCTCCATCATCTTGTCCTCCAACAAATTGTCCGCGTCACATCAGGCTAGGTGATCGTGATTCTTCGTGCCGCTTTCCCCCGCTCGCTGCCCGTGTTGTCCTTTCAGCGAGTGATGAACGGTAGCCGCGGCGTTCTCTGCAACCCGGGCATAGTCAGGTCCTAGAGTGCCCCATCGCAGCATGGCTGCCATGTCCTGGCGACCTTCGCGAATTCGAGACGCACTGCGTCCCGAATTCGCGGACTCGGCCCTGATCGGTGATCGTGATTCTTCGTGCTGCCTCTCCTCCCGTCGGCGGTCGTCAGGGACACCCTCTCTCGGCTCCGCGCCTCTAAAACCTAAACGGTTAGGTTTATGCTAGACTCCTCTCATGCCCACCGTCCTGCGTTTCGATGGCCTGCGCGCCGTCATCTACCCCAACGACCATCGGCCCGCGCATGTTCATGTCATCGGCAAGGGCGGCGAAGCGGTGTTCATCCTGCACTGTCCCGACGGACCACCGGAGCTGCGCGAGAGCTATCGCTTCAACACGCCGGACCTCAACCGGATCGCCTCCGCGCTGTCGGCTGAGCTCCTGACACTCTGCGGCAAATGGAGGGAGATTCATGGCCATTACTGATGACACCCGTCAGCACGCCGAGGCTCGCCTGGCGGCTGAGCGCGACCATGCCCACGCCGTGTCCGCCCGCTATGACCGGCGGACCAAACGTGTGATCGTGCGTCTGCACACTGGCCTGGAGCTGTCGATTCCACCGGCCCTGGTAGAGGGCCTCGCCGACGCCACGCCCGAGGCACTGGCCGAGATCGAGATCTCCCCCTCCGGGCTTGGGCTGCACTGGCCCCAGCTGGACGCCGACGTGTATGTCCCCGCGCTGCTGGAAGGACAATTCGGCAGCCGGCAGTGGATGGCCCGTCAGCTGGGTGCCGCGGGCGGGCGCAGCCGCAGCGAGGCTAAACGGCATGCGTCCAGGGCCAATGGGGCCAAGGGCGGCCGTCCTCGCAAGGTCCAGGTTTAACCGGCGAAGAGGTGCTCTCCCCGCCGGATAGCGCTCCGCTCAGAGCGGTCAATACTTCCCCTCACACTCGCCTATCGGACACCTAAAGCCTCTGGTGAACGGGCCGTTGCCAGGGACTTGTCATCGTCATTTCGGAGAGGTAATCTTCTTACAGTCCTGCCGCATAGCGGCTTGACCGAGGTAGCGCTGGCCTCCTGAAACAATCAGCAAATTTCCGCACTACCACACACCTCGTGTGCCCCGACTCCATCGCCCACTGTGTCTCCGACATACGGCCGATCGATTGCCGCGCCTGTCGCGGTGACCCACCAGAACGCCAGCCTTCCAGGCTCGGCAGTCTGACGCCATTCCCGGCGTTCCATCATCGTTGCAGACCTCTTCGCCCTGGGCATATGTTTGACGATGCCGGCTCCTGGCTACCATCAGGAGCATATGCACCATGCGCCGTAGGCGCAGCTCGAAGAGCTGCCGCGCGTCGCGCCGAGCCGAAGGCTCGTCCCCTCCTATGCCAGATCCAGGCATGCCACGCTGAGCTGAGCACTACATCTGCTGACGGCTGACTACCGCCATTTACCGCACCGTTAGCACGATCGTGCTGCCCAGCTCGCCGTCTCTGTCGCCGCATCGCGGCACAGAG
>JACUUO010000188.1 GCA_014859275.1 Actinomycetota bacterium
TATGCGGGAAGATTGATGTCCCCTAACTTCGGGAAGATTGACGTCCCTTGACATAATTCTTACCGATCAGCTGATGCGTGACGGAAACAAAGTTATTTTACCTGCTTAAGGGCTAAGTTAGTCTTAAAAATGCGAAAGTTGGGCTAGCAGTACTTCTGAATTAAGAAGGGCTCCAGAAGTAGTAATGCTCGAGAGGTTGGTTTTAGAGCGCTCTTAATAATAGAAGATGTTCTCCCCGGTTGAAGGTTAAATTTTAGAGTAGTCTGGAGTGGAGACGGCATATCCCAACGATGTGGGAAACTATCCACCATCATCCAAAACTGCAAGTAGATCGAGTGCCATTTTGCAGTCACCTTTACTATTCGCTCTGGTAATGCGATTGAGCTTCGGATAATGGTGAATAAATACAGATGCGGAGTTTGACGAGATGATGAATGCGAATTATTATAGCGGTAATATCGGTATATTATAGTGTATTGATATAGGGATTTCAGGTTGTGTATTGTGCGCTAAATTGGGAGAACTTCTTAGCATTCGAGCAATCTTGTAAGAAGCCATCTCATAAATATGCCGCACTAACAACCTTCGAGGTATCGCAGTTCCAATTAGGCCGCAGTGGCATTTATGAAATGAGTAGTCATTTATGGAAAGCGACTGGTCTCGATTGAAGCAATGAAGCGGGAATATCAACTACTCTAAACTATTGTTAGCGGTGAGAATGGGGAGATAAGCGGGAATTGTGCGCAAAAAGGATAAATCCTTTTATCTTTCTTCAATGATGTGTCCCGTCGTTTTTACTTTAAGGAATCCCGTTGAACTTGTGCCGAGTTCTGGAGATACACAGGGGCTCTTAGATCCCGCCAGGGCATCAGCCTCTACTGTCTCCTGTGGCTCAATAGATTTTAAAGATTGATTGGGGAGTTTAAGATTGTCTATTGATAAGAACCAAGAGAGTAAAATGATCGGTCGGTTCACGACAGAGGAGATTCAGGAGGTGCGTGCAGCCGTTTTCGATACGGCTGTCGATATTATATACATCTTCGATATTGATAGCTTGCAGATCCTTGATATGAACCCGAGCGGGCTTAAAGAACTTGGTTACACGATCGAGGAAGCGCGGCATAGAGACTTTTACGATCTGCATGCTATTGAAGAGCGGGGAAGAGTCGATGAGATAATTGAGCTTTACAAAAGGGACGGCGAAATCAAAAATATCCGCGACCTTCATCTGCGAAGGAAAGACGGAGGTCTTATTCCAGTTGAAAAGTGTGGTCGGATCACTGAAGTTGGTGGAAAACCAGTCGCACACTGAATTTGCCGGGATATAAGCAAGCAGATTGAGGCGGAAGCCGAAATCCGCAAGCGAGTACAGGACCTGGAGGTCCTGAAGACAATAGCCCTTGATATATCGTCTGGACGTGAAAAAAATAGGCTCTTCTACACAATAATCTCTAGTGCAGTTGATCTTATAGGTGCTGATGCAGGCGGTGTGGGTTTGCTCGATGAGAGTGGACATGGTATCTTAATTCCTCTTACCTACAATCTACCGGATACTCTTAATAATAAGAGATTTAAGGTTGGTTCAGATATCTTTGGGCTTGCTATTAACACAGGACATTCCCAGCTCGTAAATGATTATCAGGTATCAAATCAGCCGATAAAGGAACTAGCTGATATTGGGATATCAGCAATGGCTGTGGTGCCACTTAAAATAAGAGGAAAGGTAGTAGGCATTCTCTGGGTCTCAGCGTTGAACCCTGATAGAAAATTCTCTGATTACGATATGGTGCTTCTTGAATCCATCGGAGGCCAAGCCGCAGTTGCAGTAGATAATATCAATCTTTTTGAAGAGCAACATTATATTTCAGAGGTGCTTCAACGTGGCTTTCTACCTGAAAAGCTACCTAAGCTTATCCAAACAGATATTGGGATATTTTATGCATCAGCGACTGAAGCAGCGGTTGTAGGAGGAGACTTCTATGATGCCCTGCAGCTACCGGATGGAAGAGTGACTCTTTTTATTGGCGACGTATCGGGCAAGGGGATTGAAGCAACAGCAGATGTGGCGATGGTAAGATATACGATCCGGACACTCTCTTTTCAAGACCCTGATCCATCAAAGGTTCTAACCAGAGCTAACGCTATCATCTCAAATCAGCTTTCCAGTGGGCATTTTATTACGCTAGTGCATGGTTCCTATGATATGAAAAGTGGGCAGTTGCTCTTGGGTGTGGCTGGTCATCCATATCCGCTTCTATTCTCAGCAGCTGATGGAAAGGTTAAGCCAATAGCTGATAATGGTCCTGCTCTTGCTCTTATTTCAGATTATGAATATGGAAAAGTTGGGGTTGACTTACTACCCGGTGACGTTCTAGCCCTATATACCGATGGCATTGTTGAGCTACGCCGGAAAAAAGAATTCTTCGGGATTGAGCGACTCGGTGGGCTTATTGAAAAATACTCTCGATTAGAGGCGCAAGAGATTGCAGATCGAATCATGAACGATGCTAGGGAGTTTGCAGATGGTCGCCTAACAGATGATATTGTGCTGATGATTATTAAGAGAACGGATTAGCTGTAGTCCTTTCGCTATTTAGCTAATTACCAGGTACAATACTAGTTGTAGACACTGAAATACCACGCTGTTCTGGAAACCCAAAAGGATAGCGATGCCAGCTAGGAAACAAATGCTCGCCCTTCATACTTTCATATGCGAGGCATTGCGCTAGGAATTTTTCGTATTTTACGAACGTCCCCAAACTCCCATTGAGCATCTTATGGCTATGGCTCTTGAGCGGGCATTTTTAATTGCGCGATGGTATTACCCGGGGACTGATTTCTCAATTATCCCGCAATTAGAGATCGATCAGTATAGAGTTGATTTCTCTGTCTCATTCTCCTACTACGATGAAATTTACGATCCTAAGGGAGACCGCACAGAGGCCCATCACAAGAGTTGCATCGTAGAGTGTGACGGCCATGACTACTACGAGCGCACGAGAAAACAAGCACAACACGACAAGGCAAGAGATAGATACCTGCAATCAAAGGGATACCACGTCCTTCACTTTACTGGAAGCGAAATCTACCGAAGCCCGATGAAGTGTGCAGTTGATGTACTACAGTTCTTAATTGGTGAATCAACTCCTGAGTTCTGTGCGTATCTGGGGTGGGACAATGGCTAACCGGCGCATGCTTTCTAAAAACATCCACAAATCGAAAAAATTAGCTCGGCTTAAGACGGATTTTGCTCGCCTTTGCTGGACCTGGATAATCCCTTTTACCGATGATTATGGTCGCTTTGAGGCGGATCCGGAAGTATTTAGGGCCACCATATTTCCGCTTATTAAGACGGCTACAGAGAAGCGCATTGCTGAGGCTCTCAATGATCTCTGCCATGTAGGTCTAATACGGCTTTATATTAAAGTGGAATCCCACGGAATCCAACGGAATCCAAATGATTCCACAGAAAAAACCTTCAATTTCTATGGCGAAATTACAAATTTTGACGAATTTCAGACCTTTAAGAACGATCGGAGCAGAAAAGCGGAGTATCCGAAGCCTGAGCAGGGAGATTACATCTCTGGAATCCATTGGAATCCAACGACTTCCAATTGGAACCCTAATTTAACTAAAGAGAACTTAAATGAAGATAACTTAAAAGAAG
>JACUUO010000189.1 GCA_014859275.1 Actinomycetota bacterium
AACGTAGACCTCGAGTTTGCCAGCAACGTGATACTTCCAAGCATAAAGGAGACTGGAAGATGGGCTGGAGAGGTCATGGTGAAGCACAAGGATGGCAGGGTGTTTCCCATCTGGCTTACCACCTCCATGGTTAAAGATAGCAAGGGCAATCCGATAGCTCTCATCGGTATCATAAGAGACATCACAGAGCAGAAGCGGGCAGAGGAAGAATTAAGATTTAGATCCCTGCTCCTTGATAGCGCCACTGACTCAATCTTTGTGCATGATCTTGAAGGAAACATGATCTACGTAAACGAAGCTGCCTACAAAACCAGGGGATACACGAAAGAAGAGCTCATGGCAATGCCACTTCAAAGGTTAGATACGCCCGAGTATGCAAGGTTAATAGGGCCAAGAATAGAGTCCTTGCTAAAGACCGGCAGTGCTGTGTTTGAATCCGTTCACATTAAAAAAGACGGCTCCATTATGCCCATAGAGGTGCATACCCGCATTGTTGAGTTCGGTGGAAGAAAGGTAATTGCAAGTGTAGTGCGAGACATCACAGAGCGAAAGAGATCAGAGGAGCTAAGTGATGCACTAGACAACATCAACGCGGCAATAAATTCAACCCTTAATGTTAGCGAGATAATGCAGAGGGTTATCGTTGAATCTACCAAGGCAATAGGTGCTGAGACGGCGGGTATCGACCTGCGAGAGGATGGTTACTGGGTAATAAAGTATGTCTACGGATTACCAGAGGACTTCATCGGGGCTCGGTTTACTGATGAGGATTTCAAGGCCTCTGCGCTTGCTGCTAGAACCAAGAAGCTACTCGTTATAGATGATGCCCGTAGCGATGAGTTAGCTAACCGCGAGCTGGTGGAAAGATACGGTATCCGCTCGATGCTAATAGTTCCTCTGGTGGTAAGAGAGAGCGCCATCGGCACCCTTGTCTTTCACTATCACTCGGCACAAGTTCCATTTACCGATACCCAGGTTAATTTTGCTAGTAAGCTTGGAGCATCTATCTCACTTGCCTTGGAGAACGCCCGCCTCTACGAGGCTGAGAGAAACATATCAGATACCCTACAAGAGGCGCTCCTTACCGCACCAGAGAGGATAGAGGGAGTAGAATTTGGATACCTCTACCGCTCTGCAACTGAGGCTACAAGGGTAGGAGGAGACTTCTACGATCTCTTTGAGATAGAGCACGGCAGGGTAGGCATAGTAATCGGAGATGTCTCAGGAAAGGGATTAGAGGCGGCAGCACTTACCTCTATGGTTAAAAATACCATCAAGGCATATGCATATGAGGGCGCCTCTCCAGCATCGGTTATGTCAAGGGTAAACGATATGGTAAAAAAAGCATCTAGCTCCGCTGTATTTGTTACCGTCTTCTTTGGCATACTCGATACCAAGGAGGGTACTCTCTTCTACTGCAGCGCAGGACATCCTCCCGCTATACTTAAGAGAGAGGCGGGGGAGATAGCATTTCTTATCACCAGCTCTCCCGTTATCGGAGCATTTATGGGATTAAACTTCATAGATGACAGGGCCACTCTTAAGAAGGGAGACGTCCTTATTCTTTATACCGATGGGGTAACTGAAGCAAGGTGTGACCATGAATTCTTCGGTGAAGAAAGACTGGTAAGCTTTATCAGAGACCTAGAGCCAACAGGAGCGGAGAAGATGCCACAGGTAATCTTTGATGAGGTTATGAACTGTACCGGTGGGGTACTCTCAGATGATGTGGCGCTACTTTGCATTAGTGTTAAGGGTGATTAGATACTTAAAGCATCTGTGGTGTTTACGCTAATTAGTGCCCCCATGCTATCCGATAAGTATAACTGCTTAAAATTAGCTATAGTAAAAGTAAAACCTGGGTAGTATATTAAAATTATGCTTGGTCTATAAGCATATACCTTTCGTGTTTTCGGTAAATTATTCTGAGATGGAGGGGCATATGGGATCCAGGGATAACCCGAACGTAGATGATGCTGAGGTTTCTAAAATTTCAGGAGGTACACCGGGGGAGAAGACTAACAAAATAGAGTTGGTTTTAGCTGTTCTGGGTGCATTAATTATTACTGTAGTAGCAGGCTCTCTCGCTACCTCCCATTTTGGAGTTAAAAATTCTGCAGAACCGATCAAGGATATAGCTAAAAAGATTTATCGGCCAGCAGCCGCCATGGCCTCTGGATTTGCTGATTTTGAAGAAGTACCAGTCAGCATCACCCCAAAAATACCGGCTTATAAGGTTGGTAAAAACCTGGCCAATGCTATTAATGCAAAAGATTTTGAGTTCTCAGATTCTGCCAAGAAATTACTTGTAAAGAATGGGTTCGTTATACAGCCCTCTTATTACGCAGAATTCTTCCTCATCTACGAGCAGAATAGCTATAACGGTACGCCTAATTTTATTACCACCGATTCAATGCTGCATAATTATCACTTAATGTTTGCCCACTTACTTAGGGGAATAGAGAAGGAAAAACTAGCGCCTGAGTTAAAGAGACTTAATGCCTCAATGCTCTCCTCGGCTCTTGAGCAATACAATTCATTGAAGGGAACTGAATGGGAAAATGCGGCAAAAAGAAACGTCGGTTTTTTTGCCGTTGCCAGCAAGTTGCTAGACTCAAAGGTTGAGGTGCCCGCAGTCGTCAAGAGTGAGGTCGAGCAAGAACTCGCTCTCATCGATGCTCATAAGGAAATAAAGGAATCACCGGTAATGAAAATTGGTGGGAAAGATAAAGGATCGCAGTTATTACAACCCCTAGAGGAAGACTACTCACAGTATATCCCGAGGGGACATTACGAAAAAACGAAGCTGCTTAAAGCGTACTTTAAGTCAATGATGTGGTATGGCCGGTTGACCTTTCGTATAAAGAGCGAAGATGAAGTTAGGTCCGCTGTTTTGATAACCCTGGCCCTCAGTGAAGGAAGCAACCAGACAAGCTGGAATAAGATCTATGAACCGACGAGCTTTTTCGTCGGTAAGAGCGATGACATAACCTATTATCAATTTAGAGATTTATTAGAGCAAGTTTACGGCCAGGAGACAACTTTGCAAACCGTTGCAGACGATAAGGGTAAGTTCGCCTCACTTCTCGAATTGGCGAAAAAGCTAGAGCCGCCTCAAATAAACTCAATGCCGGTTCTCCCTGATTCTGACCGCGAGAGCCAGATAAAGGGGTTTAGGTTCATGGGACAAAGGTTTACCATCGATGCCTCCATCTTCCAAAGGCTTGTTGCAAGAGAGGTCCCTGGGAGGATGTTGCCCAAGGGCTTAGATATCCCGGCAGCTATGGGCTCAGATGAAGCGTTAAATATTCTGGAATCCATGGGTGAGACCAAGTATCAGAACTATCCGGAAAACATGGTGAAGATGAAAGAGTACATATCCGGGCTGGATAGGAAAACCTGGACACAGAATCTTTACTGGGGCTGGTTATATTCATTGCTTCCGTTAACTAAAGAAAAGCCAGAAGGTTATCCGACTTTTATGCGGAACTCGGCTTGGGTGAAAAAGGAATTAAACACTTATCTTGGAAGCTGGGCTGAATTAAAGCACGATACCATTCTTTACGCTAAACAAGTCTATGCTGAAGAGGGCGATGATTTCTTTGAGGAAAAGGACGATCGTGGCTATGTAGA
>JACUUO010000190.1 GCA_014859275.1 Actinomycetota bacterium
TTCTCGTCTGAAAGCATCCGTTCTGCTGCGCTCAGATACGGCGCATCTTGAGATGCTAGTCCCAACAATTTGCAAAAATACGCATGTTTGGCAATACTCTTTTCCTGCTCCTTTTGTTCGGTGCCATCGCGCCAATAAAGCGCTACAACAGCTAAGCTCTCTACAAGAAAATGCGATCGTTTCTCACCACCACCTACTAACTCAGGTTGGCTAAGATTTGGACAATATTGATATTCGCGACCCCTGCCTTCTCCAAGAGGGATAATCCCTGTAAAGCGGCCATCAGACGTACATGTTATCGCCCATTTCACAGCTTTGAGAGAAAAACCTGGTTCGGTATTGCCTGATATTTTCAGAAGTTTATCAAGCATTAGATATCCCCCTCCGCTTTTCTAACAATAGGATCACAATAATCAGGCACACTTAATACACCCTGTTGTACGTATGTTTGGAACACGCTTATATGAGGTGCAGCAAATTCATCATTGGCTTGCCGCAGGTCAAATACGTCATAGAGCATCCACCCTAAATCCGCATCATAAGAAATGGCTGATCCCATAGCGCTATCGTTCTCAACGAGCTTAAAAAATGCAGGGAACTCTCTGCAGCCAAAATATGGCTGATAAAAGCACTTTCCTTGACTTGCACGGCGCACAAACTGATCATCATGCGCTGTTACGTTGCTTGTCGCATTGCGAAATACCATGTGCGCATAGAGGCGATAACGCACATCTTTAAGTGCCATGGTTTGCCGCTGCGTTCGACCTTTTTGGTCAGTGCCAAGCATGTCACGATCACCATCTGCCCACAGTGGCTCAATGGCACGTTTTCCTTCCCTCCAAGCAATAACAGTACTTATCGATGGCACTTTGTCCTTTACCTCATTGCGACGTAGCGCAATATATCGTGGCGGTTTCAAGATTTCGACTTTTTCGATTTGCCAGTAGAACCCATGAGACTTTTTCCAATAGATAGCATCATATATTCCGCGAGCAGCCGATGGCGTTATAACTGGATAACTATAGCGTTCCACCTTCATCTCTGGTCTCGTGAAACAAGCGAAATCTCCCCAGACCTCTAGACAATGGGTTTTACCTTGCATAAAAACCTCCTCATCCAATCCATGTATTTAGAGCGCCCGATGGCACAAGCCCTAGCCTTGCGTCGTAATCTTCCTGAACGGCATAAATAAACCAGTCACCTCCACCTCGTACCTTCCGCTCAGCAGTCTTCACCGGGATCAATACATCCCATATAGCGTCGTCATTATTAGGTCGGTACATACTGATAGTTAGTGCACGTGCAGCTTTTATCCATCCTGTGGTTAGGCCAGTTCTGTTCGCTAGATTACTCAAGCTCTTGAATTCGGCTATCATCGCCTCATACGGTACGAGAACATTTATGGTATCTTGCTTTATTAAGCGATACAGTCTTGCAATGTCTGGAAAACTGCCTGCACGCACAAAGTTTAGAATCTCATTGGTCTCTGATGACATATCCGGTTTTGCAATATCATAGAGCTTGCGATAATAGGCTTTGATGAAACTCGGATTATCAAGCTCCATATTATCCGCGCCAACCTCTCTAAGCAGCATCTTCGTGATTTGCGCGGCTTGCTTGTAACCTCCGCCAGATGGATAAGCTTCATCCTCAGGCATAAATATGTGCATAAGCCCCTTTTCACGAAGGCTGCCTTCACGGTTACACCGTCCTGCAGCTTGAATAATTGAATCAAGCGGTGCATATGCTCGATATACGATAGGAAAATCCACGTCAACGCCAGCTTCAATGCATTGTGTTGCAACAAGATAAACAGGATGTTTTTCTTTCAGCCTTTTTCTAACTATGTTAAGGACTTCTCTCCGATGCGCCGGACACATGTTTGTGGAAAGACGAAGCGTTTCCTTGCCAAGACTTTCACATAAATCCTGTGCATGCCGCTTAAGATTTACAATACATAACGCTTGCTTATTATTTCGTATCCAGCCACTTAGTTTAGGCCAATCGACGCTACCATCGGGATCATCCCATATTACTTTCGTTCTTTGAAGGCGATCAAAAAGATCGGCTGGCTGAGAAACTATTTCAGTCGGTTGCCAACCACTTTTACTGTGGGTTCTTATTGAATTGTCTAAATGATCAAACGCCGGTTGTGTAGCTGTAGAAAATACGACTGTCGAACCATAACCATGCACAAGATGAGACAATGCGGCTAGAGTCGGAATTGTCAGCCCAGAAGGAAGCGTTTGAACTTCATCAAATAAAACAACTGCGCGCTCAAGTCGGTGCAGTTTTCGGCAAGCTGACGGTCGATTAGAAAATAATGATTCAAGCATTTGCACACTTGTTGTAACGATAATTGGAGCATCCCAGTTTTCAGATAGAAGCCTTCTATGTCTATCAGCGATTGCTTTTTCGCGGCTTTCGCCATCGTTATCGGTTATATTTTTATCAGGCTCAGCGCCAAAACCAGCCATAGAGTGCTGCTCAAGCACATAATCCTCACCAAAATGATCGGCTAAAATACTACAGTAAATAGCGGCTGTTTGTTCAGTTATGGAGAGATACGGGATAACGAACACGATGCGTCGAAGGTTATTTTTTGTGGCATGCTTCATCGCAAAGGCAAGCATTGCCAGTGTCTTGCCGCTGCCAGTTGGTGCGGTCAGTGTAAATAAGCCGGTTTCATCCTCGGCAGCTTTCAAACAATCCGCAAGCAATGCAGAACGAACTTCGACAACGTTATCCGAAGCCATTGTATCCCTTCTAATATTTTCTATATGAGCAAGGACGGCTTCAAGCGATTGCTGTGCCCTCAAGGCTGGACCGGGTTTACGGTAGCACTTTCCCTTTTCATCACCGTTAAAATGTGCTTCGGTGTCGAGATAATCAGCATCTACAAGCGCCGAGTATATAAATCGGATATCTAGCATGCGTCTTATACTGCTTTCGATCCCGGTGTCGACCTTGGTATTGCCAGGCAACATTGCTACTAATTCGTCAGCCGACATGCGTTCTCTCAAAATAAACAGGTCATTCTCGCTTAACCTAAGCTGAAGAGGGTGATTGACAACGAGTTTTCTTGGATCTAGCGAAGACAAATATTGCTTATTAAGGTGCTGCAATCCAATATGATGGCCTTCAATAGCAAGTGCTGCAGCAACAGACCTGTAGTTAAGTATTGCTTCCCATGCACCTGCAGACCAGTGATCTATGCCTTGAGCCTTACCCTGTAACCTTAGCTGAAATAAGTCTCCATACTTGCCGAAATCATGCATCAGCCCTGCAAGGGTAGCCTCACTGCCAATAACCGAATCTGCAAGGAAATCGTTTATCAATCGACTGACGGCTAAAAGATGATCTTTAATCGTTTGTTTGTTGCCCGCTTTGTTGGCGCTATGCGCCCAATATTGGCTCATTTGATACGCTTTCCTAACTCCTGCCACAAGCCAGCAAGGTATGCCCACTGACCCGAGCCGAACTCATCGGCAAACAGAGCTGGCCAGATCGGCGGTTGCCCGTAAATGATCTTCAAGAAGATGCCATTCTTGACATGGTTTGTTCTCTAGGCTGTGCGCATAGAACTCTTTCGGCTCCATCGCTCTCCCGTATGCATTGAGGTCACTTA
>JACUUO010000191.1 GCA_014859275.1 Actinomycetota bacterium
AAAGGGGAGCAAAACCTATACCTATAATGCCGCAAGCCAGATCACAAACTCTGGCTTCACTTACGATGTCAATGGCAACCTCACAAGCGATGGCAAATTCAACTATACTTACGATACTGAAAACCACCTCACAAAAGTCACAAAAGTATCCGATGGCTCAACTGTAGCCACCTACGAGTACGACTACCGGGGACTAAGGATAAGCAAAACCACCCCATCTGGTACCACAAAGTATCACTGGGACAGCAAAGAGCGCCTGATAAGAGAATCCGATGCATACAACAACACGATAGCTCTCTACACTTACGATGACAAAGGTAAGCTAGTTGCCATAGAAAAGGACGATAAGATCTACTACACCCACACCAACCACAGAGGAGACATCCTTTCAATTACCGATGCCAATAAACAAAGGATAGCAACCTACAAGTATGATCCTTGGGGCACGCTTCTTAGCAAGACCGGCACCTTTGACATTCCCATAAGATACGCTGGGTATTACTTTGACTCTGAGACTGGCCTGTACTACCTTAAAGCAAGGTATTACAGCCCAGAGTTAGGAAGATTTCTAACTAAGGACACCTTCAAGGGGTTTAACGATAGGCCGCGGAGCTTGAACCTTTATGCCTATGCCAACGGCAACCCGGTGATGAATGTTGACCCGGATGGAGACGTTGCTCTCCCTTTAGTAGCATATGGAGCTTATCTACTTGCCACTGCTGGAGTTGTTGCATACTATAAGTGGGTGAATGATCCTGATACCCAAGCTGCTATTGCCACATACTCGTACAAACTTCAGCAACAAATCAGGGCAGGCCTTAATTGGCTATATATGAGGAAACAGCGCCATATTGATGGATGGAATGTTGTTATAGAGCAACACTATGGCAAAGTGCATGCACGCTGGTGGAAAAAAGGTAGTCCGCCAGGATCCGTCAAGAAAAACGGCGGTCCACACGATGACGGACTCAAAAGGAAAAAGCCTCCGACGGAGAAAATTAAAAAATGGCTCAGGGAGAATGGCTTTAAAGTCTAATGAAAATATAGCATTAAGCTATAATAATCGAAGGGCGCCTCCGCGCCCTTCGATTATAAATTATCATGTGGAGGATTTCCTAAATGAAAGATACAGGCTTTTCGGAGAGAGCAAAGCTTGAGATAAACGTTAATGAGAAGGGTGTTTTTATTATCGCTAATGTTGAAGGGTACCTGGCACTCGCAAGACTCTGCACTAACTTAGCTGAGATTCACGCACTTATTCGCTCTGAGCCACGAGATGAAGACACGGATACGATTGATGGCACAGGGGAGTATCACCTCAGCATGAATATCACTGAGAAGGCCATTGCTGAAGGTCGCTTTATATTCAGCCCGGGTTCCATCGAGCCTTTCGACCCCGAAGATCCCGAATTGGATGTACCGGATGTCTTTTTCTGTGTGTCGGATCAGATAGGGGCAGGGTTCTGGAAGGGCCGGGTAAAGAGTGGGATGGAACCAGAGTTGGCTGAGGAGTATATGGTATTTGCAGAATACGACCCGTTTGAACGCATAAATGAACTAGGTGGGCAGGGAACAAAAAAATCTCTCGATGGGTTACTGGAGTTTATTAAAGGCGATGATTTAGTAACTAAGCTGTATGCAATCGAGCAATTGATTACGTTTTATGATGTGCCAGAAGCGAAAACCGTTCTAATGGATCTAGTTAGAGATGCAGATAGTGCGGTTAGGCGATATGCAATAAGGACTCTTGCTAACACTTTCACTGATGATGATGTAAAGCAGGCTATAGCCACTAGCCTACAAGATCCCGATGAATTAGTAAGGGCTGTCGCCTCAGATGCTTCAAGGGATTATTATGAACTTCGTAAGGAGAGTTAATGTTTCTCTCTTCTTAGGCTTGTGCAAACTCAACCCCATTTACACTAAACCACGGCATGGGGCGGCATGGGGTCAGGTCTTTAATTTTCTCTTTGGCCATAGGGCCAGTGGCCCCACCATTTTTATTAAAAATAGCCTACTCTTTATCGCTTTTTTAGGTGACGGAATATAGCGTCTATGCTATATTGTATCCGCGAATCAGGTTACATGCATTCACCAGGAAAACGGGCAAGATGCCGCCAGTTGAGATTGAAACAGCTCTACGAAGAATAAATGACCACAGCATGAGGCGGCATAAGCGGGATACGTGCTCAAGGCAGCAAAACGGCTGTTCGGAATAGCAGATTTTCACTATTACGCCATCGCTGACGGTTTAACCAGCATTTTTCAGCGTTGCCCGGGAAGAATCAGCGCAAGAACTCCTTTGGAAAACAATGGACAACTAACCTTACTTGATTCCAGTCCATGAGCCCGAAAAATTGGGGGAAGTCCTAGCAACAAAACTATTGACTTGCAATCAGAATTCAATAAGATGATACATATATATTAAAAAAGTGAATTCAGCTATGTTACCAGATATTCTCTTAAACACATCTGCAAATAAAATCCTAAGTTTCTTATCCCTTCATGAGGGCACTTCTTTCTACGATAAGGAAATCTCTGAGCAGACAAACTTAAGTCGAGGCATTACAAACCGGCTCTTAAACCAATTTTTAAAAAGCGGTCTCGTTACTAGAGAACGCCGGGGGAGGATGTGGTTTTACCGCTTAAGCAAAAACCCACTTTTTAAGTATTACCGGATTTATGAAAATCTTGTTGAACTAAATGATTTAGTAAATTCATTGAAACCTGTATCCCAGAGAATAATCCTATACGGCAGTACCGCTCAAGGTACCGATACAGCTCAGAGTGACATCGATCTATTTGTAATTACCGACGAAAAAGAAAAGGTTTTTAAAGAGATCCGTAGCTACAAAAGTGAGCGAGAGATAAAACCAGTGATACAAACTGCTACCGAATATGCTATTTCTCGGAGAAAAGACAAAGCCTTTTACGAGCAAGTATCTAAAGGCATAACCTTATTTGAGAAAGAAGCAGATGAACAAAGACTTTGAAAGATGCTTAAAGAGTAAACGCATCGTTAAACAGTCTTATACCGAGGCGCTTATACCTGACGAGCTTAAGTCTGCCGAAAAAGATTTAATCAGAGCCAGGAGAACTTTTGATGATTTCTTTGATGAGTTAGATTATAAATGGGCGACTATTCAAGCATATTATTCCATATTTCATGCCGCCTGAGCACTATTGTTTGCAAAAGGCTACCGCGAGAAAAGCCATTTTTGCCTGAAAACCGCTATTCAGGCACTTTATGTTGATGAAGGCATGCTAGATCAGAGCTTCGTAGACGATTTTGATACAACTATGCTCTTAAGAGAGACAGCGGATTATAAATCTGATTTTTCAAAAGAAGGAGCAGAAGCAGCTCTTGAAAATGCGGAAATGTTTCTTGCCAAGACTAAGGAAATTTTAAAATCCAAATAATTACGTTTGCAGAACGCCTATAGTGGTCCAATCCTATCTAATCAACTTCTCCAACTGCTCAAGCATCTTTATAATATCGTTCGGATAGTATCTTGCAAGGGGCACCAGGGGAAGGGGGACGGGAACGGGGACGTTCATCGGATATATCGAAAACATGGCTACACTACAATACCATTACTCT
>JACUUO010000192.1 GCA_014859275.1 Actinomycetota bacterium
AACTGCAACAGGGTCTAAAGATCATTCGTGAGTGTTTTGCAGAACTGAGCTAACGCTCTGGATGGCAGTTTGATGCAGCCAGGCGGGGACAAGGAAATCTGAGTGACCCGCCTGGTTAGCTGTTCGCAAGCAAGTACGCACTTAGCTGCCGCTCCTCTCGCATAACTTAGAGGATAAAAACCCGCTGCTCATCTTCACGATAAAAAATACAACACGCTAAAAATAGCGAATTTTGCTCCGCTGAAATTGTTTGTTAACCCCTGAGAGCAAGGTCTTCCCGAATAACTTCAGGATGGCGGAAAACAATCTCGATAAGCGCTTTTGCAGGTCCAGAAGGTTTACGACGGCCTTGCTCCCATTCTTGTAAGGTACGCGGCGAAATATGCAGCACCTCAGCAAACTCAACTTGGGTTAGCCCAGTCTTACCTCGCGCCTCTGCAACCACGTTAGGCTCAACATGACTGGTTCGAGCCGCTTTGCCAGCTTTCATTTCTTTAACTGATTGGAGCAACTTATTGCCTAGTTTCTCTGAACTCAAGATCTCATTATTCATTTTCCAGCACCTCACGAACTGACCTCAGGATATGGGGATGACTCGCACCCCACCACGCTTCCCTGACCCCGCCACCGACCAACGAACCTTTCTACACCCACCACTCCCAGGAGCGGGGTCGTCAATCTCAGGATTAGCCGCTAACCAAGCGAAAAACACATTTCGCTCCTCCTCGGCCCAGATTTTTTTTGGCGTCCGCTTCGAATGTAGGGGTTTCGATAATAGTAAACACAATAACAATATACGTCATTGACGTATAGTAACAAGGCTGCGAGAGGAAGGGTTAACGCTTTGCTCTGGGGCTTACCGAAGCGCAGCGTAGGTAAGTCCCTAGCAGCACTTTGTTATGCAACCCACACGCGCAAAAAAACAGTTGACACCACACCTTGATACAATCACACTTCACGCCACACTTTGATACACTACGCTCCAGGGGAATATCTCATGCCAGACGGTAACGTTAACACCAAAGCTAGACAAATTATAGAAAAAGTCCGCAATGAATATGGTCATACTTTTGAGGAAATGGCCGAAATATGCGGTGTTGCTACGGGCTCTATCCAGCGTTGGTATAGTACTGGACGAGCAAAGGCAGACAAAATAGCCCCGCTTGAAGAGCTGGTTGAAAACAATAGATTGCCCACCGAAAAGATTGCTGAAAACCTCATTGAGATTTATTGGCACATTAAGCGCCCTTACCTTTTACCTTACAGCGAACTACGCGCCATGTCGGGACGGGAGCGGCTCTCCCAAAGTTTAATTCTTGAGATCGAAGAATACCTTTACGAAAGAGGCTTCGCACTTATTATTGACCAAGATGACGAGGGGCGCTGTGTTTATATCATCATACGAAAAAAATGGATTACAAGGAAAGCAAGACAAGCCGACCGAAAAACTCTAAAAGAATATTATTGTAAGAAAGTTGAAGATGAATTTGAGGAGGCAGAGGAGTGGTAATCCCCCTAGACTGCATAACGAGGCAGTAGAAAAACCTCAGCCATTAAAATCTGATCGTTTTTGCGCTAAAAATAGCGATCCTACGTAAATTCTGAGGCACTTTCCATCATCAAAAACTCCAGAATTCACGTAGGAGCGCGGGAAATTCTCAAAACCTGAGATCTCTTAGGTTTTTCTACAGCCTGAACGCCTTGCTCACCGGAAAATTGGGAGCGCAGCGAGTAATTTTTCCGTGTGCAGCAACTTGTTATGCATCTATCCAGCCAGAAACCAAGAGCTTAAGATTATTCCACCCGGACAACACACCTATAATCGTAGCGATTGTTACCACTATGGAAAGTATAAACATCCATTTTTGAAGTTTATACATCACATATATACTTTGTACTGACAAGTAGTTTGTTAGCCCTGAGTCAATTATGGCCGCGGCCTCCTTAACCTGTTTTAGCTGATAATTTGCATTATCAATCGTACTTTTTCCTAGATCCACAGTCTCATTTCTAATTAGACTTATCAATCCACCAACCTCTGAAATAGAGTGTGCAATCCAATGTGCTGACTGTTTTATTTCGTGCTCCAGCCTCGAAATAATTACTATCGATCTTTTTAGCTCCTGAATATTGTATTGATTTCTTCGAGTTAGCTTTTTTCTTTTATACAGATTTTTAAATCCATGACCACGCAATATTTCAATTTTATTTCTGTATTTTTCTATAACACTAAAAATTGTAGACGAAACAGCTATAGCTCTAACTTTATAATCAAAAAAATCACCAAACTCAGATTCACCCTTTGATTCAAATCTGGCTACCACATCTGATACCATATATTTCTGTTCACGGGACCGTGGCCTTGAAACCAAAAAGTCTTCCCCTTCTAAAGTATCAAATCCATTAGCATCTATTCCATATTCATCAAGCCAACAAGTATACTCTCGCAGCCAATTTCGGCGTTCATCTATGTCTATTGGGTTTCCAGATATTTTGTAAATATCAATATATGAGACTGCATCCATTTTTTTAGGCTTCCAGCCAAAGCCTTTTTTTACCCAAGCCTCAATTCCTGTTCTGACGGAATCTTTTTCATTGTCAATAAATTTAATAGCACAATCGCCACCTGTACCCATTGTATATGCATGATGTAAACTACTAAGCGGCCATAACTTTTTAAATTCCACAGGACCCAGATAAACCTGATCTTGAATCTTACTTAATGCTTTGCTTACTGAATCATTCAGCTGAAAATCAAACATTACACATGCGACAGATGGGGTTATTCTGTGAAACGATAACGATACATTTTCAACATCTATAGGCAGCCTCTCATCTACTGCCACATCTGGGAGATAAACCCCTTTCTCCCTAGCTATATAGCCGAGATTGTGCCAGCTACTTGCGTGTAACTTATCTACAGATTCTTTAAGGGATGTAACAAATTTCTGTATTTTTTCATTTTTTGGAAAATATTGCTTCAACCCTTTAATTGCATTATGAAAATCTTCGTGCTCAAAAGTTAAAATCAAAGTTATTTGGTTTAACTCTATTTTTGATTCTTTAGGCGCATTACGTCTATTAAATTCTTTAGATGACCATTTTTTCTGTCTTTCTCTAATATCCTGCAAACTTGAAATAGTGCCTTTTCTGAATCTAGGAAGGCCTTCAACCAAATCGAGAATTTTTGTTGAAATCTTTAGCTTTAGATTATCCATTTAGAAACAGCAACCTTACTTTGATTTTGATGCATAACATTTTGTTCAAAGGCATGCTTGATTGATCAAACTGGATAGCAGCCTCGATTTACTCCCAACTTACCGATTGCACAGGCAAAAGTCTATTGATCCATCGCAGGGGCGGGTATGAAAACGCGCAAGCACAGTTTTGTCTTTTGTGCTTGCGCGTTATCTTCTCAGGAGTGCTTGTAAAGCAGTTCAAATCACTGGCTGGGGGTGTTTGTTAATTCCGGTTTTGGCATTGCCAGCGCAATTAA
>JACUUO010000193.1 GCA_014859275.1 Actinomycetota bacterium
TTAAAGGTTTTCAGCATTCAGGAATCTGGTAGGGAGCCTGAAAGGGCGCTTGAAAGTATTGATAAAGAATTAGAGGATAAGACCATTACGGGATGGGAGAGGACTCCTCGGCTGCACGAAAGAGAGAAAATGTTAAAGTTTAAGGAATCGATTGCACACCTGAAAGACTCCGACGTTGTAATCGGGTTGACTCATTACCCATTATCACCTAGGTGGTTTAGTGCCTCATATTCCCCAGATTATATAAGATTAAATTACGATCTTGTGCTAGCAGGACACTACCATGGTGGACAGATCAGGGTTCCCATTTATGGTGCACTCTATATCCCGGAATATTCGCTATCCCGACATGGTTACTTGCCACCTCAGGATAAGGTTAGGGGGCTAACTACTGTCGGTGGCGTTAAGCAATATATAAGCGGAGGGTTAGGCGCAACAGGCGCAGTGTCGCCATTACGGTTCAGATTATTTAATACGCCTGAGCTCAATGTAATAAAATTGACAAAGGAGCGGTGAGGTACTGAGCACTAATTTCTCTAAAAGTTCTGATATCGATCAACCCGAGGAGCACTTCCAGAAGATAGCTCTGTAGAGCCATTTTATAACGATTCAAACTTCTTCTTAGATCCAATCTCACATTCTAGAAAAAAGCGAAAACTTTTACTCTTTCCGCAAGGTATATTAAGTATATGGCGTAAACGTGGGGTGCAAAAATGACTGAAGCATTAATGCGAAGGATAAGAGAAGGAGATGAGGCAGCTTTCACCGAGCTATACGGACACTATGCTGATCATGCCCTAAGAATAGCTATGGCCGTTACTAAAGATAAAGATAGTGCTGCAGATGCTGTCCAGGAGGCCTTTGTCCGCGTTTATCACCACGTTGATAGCTTTGATTTAGATAAACCTTTTAAGCCCTGGTTTTATCGAATCCTAATTAACGAATGCAATCGAATTCTAAAGAGTAGAAGCAGAATCGTCTTTATCCAGGACTTTATCGAACGCATATCGGGGATGAGGCAAAGTTACGACCATAACTTTGAGGAATACGAGGCTTTGTACTCTGCCGTCAAGCAATTAAAAGACACTCACAGAATCCCTATTGTCCTAAAGTACCTGGAGGATTTTCAGGAGAGTGAAATAGCAGAGATATTGGGGCTTAATCTAAATACCGTAAAGACGCGCCTCTTTAAAGGTCGGCAGAAGCTAAAGAAAGCAATCGAGAGATTGGAGAAGCGGGGAGAGATGTATGATGAACAGATCAGTAGATCATAAGATAAAAGAATCTTTAATGAAGGGAACCGAGGAAGCAGTAGGTTTACGCGAAGCCGTTCACCATCGCATCCTTAGCAAGATAGAGGCAGATTCAGTTACTCGCAAAACCAAAGACAAAAATCGGAGACGTTTCATAAATCTGCGAAGAGTCCTGCTTATTGCTGGGATTGCTTCTGTAATGCTTGCAACCCCCTTTTTGCTAGATGAGTTTAGGCTGCCTTCAGAAGAATCTATCGCGCAAAAGGCTCTTGCCGCCATAGAGCAGCCGGGGAAGATCACGTACTATAAAATTTCCGGTGGCTTAAGCGATGATTCCAACCCCAAATCACGTACTTGGCAGGCTGAGTACTGGGTTGATTATGACAAGGAGATGCTGAAGTCGATTCATCGTTCCTTTGGAGGCAAAGAGGAATTCACCGCTATAACGCTCATAAAAGATGGCAAATGCATAAATATTGAGAAGGGCGGCAATATGGTCGATGTGCAAGAAAGCGGTGCCCCAAAACCTTTCAGTGATGTGTTTAAGGATAGAATTGCGAGGTACCGGGAGCTGCTTAAGAGCGGGGAAGCGGAGCTTATGGGTGAGGAAGAGATCGGTGGCGTTGAAACGTATAAATTAAAAACGGTGTTGGGAGGACCAACAGCCGATGGGTATCCCACTCAGGTTGAGATAGCCAATATAAGAAAAGATAACTATCAACCTGTAAAAATTACATGGGATGTCTGGGAAGCTGCGCTGGGAAAAGATAGTAAGAAAATTAAATTAGAAAGTGGGATGATGGTATTTGAGGATGTCAGGCTGATAGATCCTCGGGAGCTTGATAAGGGCGTTTTCGATATCGAGATACCCAAGGATGCCGATCACCAAATAACTCATAACTACTCTATCGATGAGGCTAAACACTTCAAAGAATTTGATCTGTACTATTTAGGCCAGTCCTTTGAAGGCTTTGTATTCGAGAGCCCTATCAATTATTACAAAGTACTGAATGTTAAGGAATTTAAAGCTATGAAAGGTTTGCCAGATAGTTGGGCTGATTTGGTGTATATTAACCCAGAGGATGAACGCGAAGAGGTCAGAGATGGCATAAGCATTTCTATCAGGCCTATGGTTGAGCCGTCTGTTATTCGTTCAGTTTTGGTTCCGCGGGGAGGGAGGACGATGAATGTTGAAATCGATGGCAAACCGGCTATCTTATGGGAAAGCAAACCTAACAGGCACTTCCTTCACAGCCTGTTCATCAATATTGGTAATTCAACTGTGCAAATAACTACAAGTGGTGCAGTGGGGAGAGAGAGCAAAGAAAGAGTCATTAAGGCAGCAGAAAATCTGAAGAAGATTAACTAAACATAACTTTCACATAGGTGCACGACTTGACGTGAAGGAAAACATGGGAACCATAAGAAAATACGGCCGCATGCCATTCACCATAGCGGTCATTCATGGTGGCCCTGGTGCACCAGGGGAGATGGCACCGGTGGCAAGGGAACTCTCGTCCCTTTGGGGCGTTCTAGAACCACTGCAAACAGCGACATCACTTGCGGGGCAGCTCCAAGAGCTACAGGAGGACTTAAGAAAGCATGGTAAACTTCCCATAACATTAATTGGCCATTCATGGGGGGCGTGGCTAAGCTATATTTTTGCCGCCTATCATCCCTTACTGGTGAAAAAACTACTACTTATTGGAAGCGGACCATTCGAAGAAAAATATGCCTCAAGGATCATGGAAACCCGCTTGAGTCGCCTCAGTGAAAAAGAGCGGCTAAGGGTTCATGACTTACGGGAAGCTTTACGTGATCCTAATACAAAAGATAAGAATGCAATCTTGGCCCAATTTGGGAAGCTCATGTTTGAAACTGATTCATTCAGCCCTCTGTATTTCCGCGAAGAAATCGAGTATCGATACGATGTCTTTCAGAGCGTCTGGAAAGAGGCCAAGGAATTAAGACGGAGCGGAAAGTTACTGGAACTAGGAAAGCAAATCCAGTGCCCGGTAGTCGCAATCCACGGTGACTACGATCCGCACCCTTATGAAGGGGTAGAAAAGCCTTTGTCTCAAGTTATTAAGGATTTTCAATTCATTTTATTAAAGAAGTGCGGGCATTACCCCTGGGTTGAACGGGAGGCGAAGGATACATTCTACGAGATTCTTAAAGAAGAGCTGCTCTAAGGCAACCAGCGAAATAGACATTCCTATGTATCCCC
>JACUUO010000194.1 GCA_014859275.1 Actinomycetota bacterium
CAGAATTGAGATTGGGTGACCAGACACTGCCCAAACGCACTACCAGCAGGATTGATGTAACGTTTTCTAGAAAGTGTGCACGTGAAAGATAGCCGCCCATAGCTTATCGAACTGAGCGGTCACTACCGTCTTAAATTGGCCTCACATTAACCAGAGATGCCAATAAAATCGTTCGGTGCATAACTCATGCATAGTTTGCCAGCAATTTTCTCTCTAAAGATTGTCTAGGTGACAGGTGGTCCACACCGCTTTTACATAGAAGCGTCTTTCGTACTATGGTTCTCAGCGTTTGCTCTGTTGACAGTGCTCCGGACAAATGCGGGCACGACAAAATTGTGGCTTTTCAAATGACAGAGCTGGGATGGGGTTCTTACTTGCGCCTTGCTAGACCCTCGACGTGCATAAGGTCGCTTAACTTTTTTAAGGCTTTTTCATCGGCGGTTATATATATTGCCCCAATAGAGTCGGCCAGAGCGGCAAAATAGCTATCATAAACCGCGAGGTTTCTGGCAAGGCTCAAAGAAATGGCAGCCTTTAAAACAGATGGGTCGATTGGAACAATTTGCATTCCGATATCAATTGCACTCTGTAAATATAACTGAATTTCTTCTTCAGAAAATAATCCGCTGTATCTAAGAGCATTAGCTAACTCATAAAGTCCGAGGTCTGGGAAGAAGATCTCTAAACGATCATCTAAGAAAGAATCACGGATAGTCAGCGCTTCAACCGAATTCTCTTCTTCAATATACCATTTAACTACAACGCTCGTATCGAGCAGTAACACGCTACCCCTATTACCGCTTCTACTTGGCAAGCCGGTACCTCCAGCTATGGACAATCTCCGACCCGCTTATTTTACTACCTACTGTCTTATCTCTAGCCTCGTCCATTATCCGCGCAGCCTCAATTCGTTTTTTGGTTTTTACCTCCGGGCTTGTTTCTAAATACTTGCGAAGCGCCTCCCTTACAAGTTCACTTCGGGATCTATGTTCCATAGCTGCAACTTGATCAATCTTTTTCAGGAATTCTTCCGGCACACTAACTATCATCCTGGTCATCGAGGTATCACCGCCATTAAATTATCTGTGATATCATGATGATATCACTAAATCATCGGCAGGGAAACCTAAATCACCGAAGAATATTGGGAGTTTGTGCTTCTTTCCACTTCCGCATGGACAAGGAGCATTTCGTGGATCGGGTGACAGGCGCCGCCCAGGCACACTACCTGCGAGATTGATGCAACATTCTCTAGCGCTTCTCTAATGCCTCGGCGTACAATTATATAGAGGACGTAAACTTTCTATACCTATGACCAGCAGGTTACAATGAAAGAGATGGCTTCCATAAGCCACTTTACCTTCGCTCTCGCCATACCGAAAGCCACATCAAAACAGGGTATACACATGGGTATGGGCTTTAATATGTATATATTGGGTGGTGAGGATGGCCATACAAGGGGAAATCCCAGCTGAAGAGCCGGTACAAGAGGTGCTGCGATCGCTCCATACTGATCCGGATAAGGGGCTTACGTCGAGCGATGAGGCCCAGGGGAGGTTGATACAGCATGGGCCAACCGGCTCATTGAGCCCAGGCGTGTTACCTTTATCGGTACCTTCTGGGAAGAGGTGCGAGACCGCTTATTCTATTGCTCCTGGCGGTGGCGGTTCTCTATAGCATCTGGGCAGTTTTGGGGACTTTTTGACGATAGTTTTTGTCGTTATCACCTTAGTCTTTGCCGAGGTCTACAACGAGTATCGCGCAAAAAATGCGATTGCTGCACTCAGGAAGCTATCCGTTCCGCTTGCGCCGGTTATTCGGGATGCCCGGCCACAAGAGGTAAGAACTGAAGACCTGGTGCCGGGCGACATCCTCCTGCTGCGGGTTGGCGAGCGCATGCAGGCAGATGCCCAGCTTATCGATTCCTACGGCCTCGAGGTGGATGAATCGGTGCTCACCGGTGAGTCCGTTCCAGTAGCCAAAGATGCGCAGCAACCGTTTCGGCAAGCGCTCCACTTGCCGAAACGATAAATCAGGTATTTGTAGGGACGGTCGTTACAAGGGGACGGGGAAAAGCGGTGATCGTGGCGACCGGCATGGGTACGGGGCTTGGTCGCATCGCCGGAATCATACGTGAGGCAAAAGAACCGAGAACGCCCTTGCAGCAGGCAATGCGCGAGTTCTCTGGCTATCTCATCTGAGTTGCCATCGGTTTTAGCGTACTCGTCCCGGTAGTTGGATTGCTTGAAGGACGCCCGTTTAGGCAGATGGTGCTCACGGGCTTGAGCTTGGCATTTGCAACCATTCCTGAAGAGATGCCCATCATAATAACTATGGTTCTCAAGAAGAGAGACGAGGCGGGAAGCGATCTCACGTTCGTCGGGGTCGCCGGGTTTTTGGACCCACCACGGCTGGATGTGCCTGAGGCGATCGATGAAACCAGACGTGCTGGCATACGAGTCCTGATGATTACCGGCGATTACGCCATCACCGCCGAAGCGATCGCAAAAATGGTTGGTGTTGGCACGGATGCAAGGGTTGTAACCAGCGAAGATTTAAGCCATGTGAGCGATGAGGAACTCCGGCAAATGATAAAAAACACAACTGTCTTTGCCCGGATTGCACCTGCCGATAAGCTTAGGATCGTCCGCGTCGCTCAGCAAAACGGAGAGATTGTTGCCGTCACTGGGGACGGGATAAACGATGCGCCAGCGCTCAGTGAGGCCAATATAGGTATTGCTACGGGGGAGATCGGCACGGATGTGGCTCGAGAGGCAGCCGATATGATCCTTACTGACGATGATTTTGCTACCATCGCCTTCGCCGTACGTGGCGGCCGGCGAATCTTCGATAACCCGCGAAAGGGTGTGCGCTATTATCTCGGGGTAAAGCTCGATTTGATCTTAATCTTCCTGCTGCCGATCATTCTTGGGGTAGCGCTACCATTTGCCCCGATACAGATTATTGTACTTGAGCTTTTTATGGATCTTGGCGCATCAGCAGCTTTTGTAGCTGAGCCAGCAGCGCTGGATATCATGAATAGACCTCCGCGAAATCTGAATCAGCGATTTATGGATTGGCCGATGCTCCGCGCTATAGCAACCGGTGGGCTCGTGCTGTTCCTTGCTGTAGCCAGCGTGTTTCTTGTAGTAAATAGCAGGGGGGAGATGTCGTCGTTGCCCAGACAGCCGCTTTTACAACGTGGATTTTCACCCATATCTTCCTTGCATTTAACATGAGGTCGGATACCGAGCCACTTATTCGCCGCGGGCTTTTCAGCAACAGACCGATGGACATCTGGGCGCTGGCGGCAATCGGCTTCGTAGTCTTTGCGGTGCTCACGCCATTCCTGCATCCGGCTCTAAAGCTTACCTACCTCGCTGCAGGGGAGTGGGCCTTGGCAATCGGCGCTGCTTTCACCTTCACTTTCTGGATCGAGGCGCGGAAGCTCATCGTAGCGCAGGGCTTTAGCCCTG
>JACUUO010000195.1 GCA_014859275.1 Actinomycetota bacterium
ATGCTGAACCTCATCACCCTCCACCACCAGCAGGCGAGAGCCACGACGCTCGGCAGCAGGAAAACGGGCAATCAGTTCATCGGGTAGATCAAAATGGAAATCGCTGCGCTGCATGGGTGGTAGGAATCTGCGTAATGGAGTTGACAAGGAATCGCATTCTAAACCAGAAACGCGCCGGGGTCATGCGGTGGGTGGGGTTTGGTCTTTTGTACAGCCTATTAGCAGAATGGCAGACATTCATGCACAAAAACAAACCGTGCATGCTTGATTGCATCCATAACTGATGGATTAAAACTAATAAAAACAATGTGATGTGATTGGGGTCGGCAAGATAACACGCAAGCAAAAAGGACGAAACTGAGCATGCGCGTTTTCATACCTACCCCTGCGATGGATCAATAGACTTTTGCCTGTGCAATCGGTAAGTTGAGGTCGATATGGGGCTGCTATCTGTCGTGACCAATCAAGCATGCCTACTAACAAGCTGTTATGTGCGGTAAAGGATTTGAGCATGTGGAAAAGTGGAAGTACAAGTACAACTAAAATCGGGTATAAGAATCGCAATAATCAGGTCAACCTGGGCACTCGGGGTATCCGTGGAACAGACCATGGGCAAGTTTCTTACAAGCTCGAATGTTTAAATCAGAACTGTGGTCATATCTATGGTGCAAATGGCACAGATATTTTTCAGCGTAAATGTCCGCGATGCCAAGGCGGCAAGGATGGAATCGAGTTTTGAGCACATAACAAGGCGCATCAGTGCGCGCCTGCGGCGCCGGACACTCACTTCGTTCGTGCCGCTGTGCTCGGGCGTTAAGCTGTGGGAACAGTTCCTCCGTCAATCACGTATTCTGTACCAGTAATAGTTGCCGCACGTGGAGAAGCAAGAAATGCTATCAGATTTGCCACTTCAACGGGTTTTGACGGTCTTCCAAGCGGAATCCCACCAAGTGATGCCATAATGATTTGCTTGCCGCCCTCGTAATCGGTGTCTGCTTTCTGGGCTAGCCGTTCTGCTAAGGCCACTGACGCCTCCGTTTCAACCCATCCCGGCGACACACGTACAACCCGAACGCCTTTTGGAGAGACTTCTTTAGACAAGCTTTTGCTATATGTTGACAGTGCTGCTTTGGCAGCAGCATAGGCAGTAGTTGACTCTGGTAAAGGAAGTACATTTTGAATGGACGTAACATGAATAATGACACCTTCCCCCTGCGCCAGCATGGCGGGCAATAAAGAGCGATCTAAACGAACAGCAGGGAAAAAATTGAGATTTAACTCATCTTGCCATATGTCTTCGCTTAGCGCGGCAAAACCACCCGCCGGTGCAGAAGAACCGCCCAGAACATGGACGATCACATCCACACCACCGAGGCGTTTATTGACGGCATCAACTACAGTATTACACCCTTGTATTGTCGTAAGATCTGCGGTGACGAATAGTTCTTCGGGGAACGTGGCTGGACGGGTTCGTGCTGTTGCAATTACGTTCGCACCACAATCCCTAAACAGCGTCACAACTGCGTTACCTATTCCTTTCGTACCGGCAGTTACCAACACTTTTTTGCCTTTTAGAGCTAAATCCATGACCATTAGGATATCTCCAGAGATTGAATTTTTCCGCTATCAAGTACAAAGGCATAATTTAGTTGTATCGGGCTGCTAGGGAAATTTCCGCTGACTTCTGCCACCACGATTTCTTGGTGCCCTTTTTTGGCTATACTTAGAGGCTTTGAACTGAAGCGGTACTTTTGCCGGGTTTCCTGCAGCCATGACTCTATAGCTGCCAGCCCCTGATAAGTGCCACCCTCATCATGTACAGTCGCGCTCGGTGTGAAACAATCATTTACTCGGACAGTGTCTATGCCGTTGCTGATATCAAAGTAATTGTCGAGGGGTTCAGCTAACTGAATGCTCATTTAAATTTCTCCTGCTGCGATATTGGTTAACAGGAAGTTTCTGCTTAGGCTTACAAATAATCAAGAACGCACTAAAAAGTAAGTAGCATACCTATGAGTAAGATTTACACGCCTGCTAGTGCTGCGGCTGATGTGCTTGAAGCAATTAAATTACTAGATGGGCGCTGGAAGCTGATTATCCTTTTTCATTTGTTCGATGGGAAAGTGCAGCGTTATTCTGATTTTGAGAAGCTTATTCCGGGCATCTCGCAAAAGATGCTGGCTCAGCAGCTAAGAAAGCTAGAGGCTGATGGCATTGTACAGCGTAAGATATATCCGCAGGTACCGCCCAAGGTTGAATATAGGTTAACTGAATGGGGGCAGGCGTTGTGCCCTGCTTTGGATGCGTTGCTTAACTGGGCAGGGCAGAAAGTTACCGTTGATGAACAAGCTTAACAATCCGTTGCACCGGACGAGCCGGTGAACGCGGCGTTATATTTCATGAGGCTTTAGATGCGAGTATTCGGGGAAGAAGAACAGCAGATAATTCGCAAGATTAATTCAGGTGATGGCTTCGCCAGAAACCTGATCAACATCTTTGAAAGTATAAAAAACCTTCCAGGTGTTCGTGTGAAGGTAAATAAAACGGCTATGTCTGCTGAGCTGTTGTTCGAATGCCAGAATCCTGAACCGAGTGAAGCCGAGCTTCAATATGCGATATCTGAGCACCAGAAAATCATTGAAAACCTCATATTGCATTTGGTTCTGTTGAAATATTTAGAGAAACAGGATCTAGCTACATTCTTCGAGCCGGCCCAGAATCACCAGCAGGTGATTGAGTTTGGAGCAGGCGCCGTAAATATGCCTTCATTCTCAATGGCCATCAACGACGAGATGCTGGTAAAGCTTCTTGTTCAGTATTTGAACAAAGAAATTGTCCCTTCTCCAACTCTTCGCCATTTAGAGAAGAACAACTTTCGTTCGGACGAAGAGCTACGCTTTGTCAGGCAGCAACGCGCTACATGGACAGCCATTTTCATTACGTTCTTGATAGGTCTTATGGGTATTTATAGCGGGCACCAATCCTACTCCTTCCAGCGGGCTCAAGCGGAACAGTCAAATCAAAGTACCGGAGAGATATTGTCAACTATTAATCGTGGTTTCGATTCGCTCACCAAGTCAGAAGTCTATCCGCATTCTGAGCTGGAAAGAATTGCAAACGAACTCTCAGAAATGAATTCAACTATCGAGGCTTCTTTGAAATCAAGCCTGGAAGAATAAATATAATCGGGTAGCCGGGGGTGTCTAGCCCCCAGCCCCCACAACACCCTGCATGCGGCTCCGCACAGGGCGTTTCACTCAGTAGTGAAGCTTGATCCATCCATCGCGCAGTGATACCAACCCGGCTTTCTTCAGATATTCATCCGATAGTGCCTGGTTGATCCCCGGTGTTTTGGAGCTGCGCCAAGGGCCTTTGCTGGTGATCCCACAGGCAACGGCAGCCTGCACTCGAACGCCTAGTCTGATTAAGTTTCTTACCTTGGTGCGGG
>JACUUO010000196.1 GCA_014859275.1 Actinomycetota bacterium
GATGCGGGAATTTTCGTGTCCCTTAAGTGGTCATTTTATGGCGTTTTCGCCCAAATTACGGGGGCTATGAGGTTTTAAGACAAAAGGCTCTTAGATTATAAGCCAAATCCTAAAAAGCTAAGTTTATGTCTGCCGGCACCATTACTTCCTTGTAATAGGTAGACGGATCAGCGACTTTTACCCCAAAAGCCAGGTCACCTGCCGTCATGCCAAATACGTTAAGATTAAGTGGACAGGCAAGAATTGTTGCCCCTTCGAAGTAAAGAGTCTCAAGAAGAAGGGCGGCATCTGGCAGATCCATCTCCTCCATTCTCTTCATAACGGCCTCGCTTACCTCTTTGGGCTGATCGGGTAGGCAGGTGAGCTCATGTATTTTCTGCTTGTGAACCGCATTTATACCTCGCGAGCCAAAAAAGATCGTAACCTTTGAACCGGTCCTCAAAAGGCTTAAAGCTGTCATCATTGCGTTAAACACCTGGCATAGCTCATCGTGAAAGCACATGATAGACACAGCCTTCTTTGGTTTTTGCTGATCGCTCATTTTAATACCTCCTTAGCTAATACGAGCCTTCAAATACCAAAGCAAATATCGGCCTGAGCTTGTTTCACATCTACAGGTAGTTAAGCTTTTGCAAGACATCAAGACACATACGGATTGCAGCAAACGCGATTACTACTGATAAGGCTTTCTTTAGTGTGGCAGCTGGAACCTTTTTGGTATATTTTGCTCCAAATCTTGCTCCAGGCACCGCCCCAAGCACTACCGCCGCAGTTAAAAGATAAGGCACCTGGCCGGTTACGAGTTTTCCTAGTGCCCCGGAGATCGAGGCGACAAAAACAATTCCCATAGTGCTTCCAATAGCAATCTTGGTTGGTATGCCAAGGAAATAAATCATAAGCGGAGTAAAAATATACGCTCCTGGAGCACCAACCATGCCTCCAATAAATCCAATAGTAAGAGAGATAAGAAATGCGCCAATCTTGCTATATTTTACCTCTTCTGGCAAAACATTCTCGCCAATCTCCGTTTTAGGCAGCACCATGACAACTATCGCTCTCAACTATAATCCGATACATATCCTTCATGCCACCTACTGGGCAAAGCGTTGGGTTTATTCCCCTTATTTTCTGTGAGCAGCTTCCACAGCAGAAAACCTCACCACCTAGCTCTTGCAACTCTTTCATCATTTCTGTAACCGGGAACTTCTCGGTATCTAGTTGTTCTGCTTCCACTCCTTTGCCGGTAAGAAAAACCTTTACCCCATCACCGTTTGCAAGGGGTTGCAGCCCAAATCTGAATGCGTTCCATACCGTCTCCGGGTCATTTGAATTAATAATAATCCCAAACTGCATTAGCGCCTCCTGTTTCCTGGATAAGTTCCTTTCTTTGTAACCGGGCAGCAAGCTGGAGCTGGTAGGCTGCCCTTATATTCTTTCTTGAGGATTTCCAAAACATCTAGGACTATCGGGTCAACAAGAAAATAACACCTCAGACGCCCATCCATGTAATAATCTATCAAGCCGTACCGTCTTAAAAGTCCAAGATGCTGCGATATATTTGGCTGGCTTGCTTGTGTAGGCTCTTCAAAGTCACTTACGCACTTTACGCCCTTTGAAAGCTCTTTTAAGATTTGGATTCTCACTGGATGAGCAATAACTTTTAGAAGCTCGATTTTTTTATCTACCGATCTCATAGAGAACGCCTCCTGAAAATGAACCCTCCCCGTCCTTTGGACGGGGTACTCTGCTAGTCTCTTATAGACCAATTGCCTATAATATATACAAGTATTATAATATGTTAATTCTTATATGCTTGTCAACTAACAGAGTTAGAGATATTTAAAGAAGTAGTGCTTAATCTCCTCTAAGGCTTATGCAAAGAAGTGCTATATCATCAGAAGCGTACCGCCCTTCGAAAAGAAGGGCGGCTCAGCGTAGATGCAGCAAACAACAAACACAAGGACGCAGTTTAACCTTACTTCATCGACTTGGCAATCCTAAGTATCGTTTCCTTATCGAGGGCGCCTTCCACAATAATGGTGGTACCATTCTGCTCCCACTGAACAGCAGTAAACTCGTTCATCGACACTATTTTGCCATCGTTTCCATTAATTTTAATCTCCTCGGCGTCAGGCATCGGCGGCGCGTTCGGGTCCTTCTTCATCTGTGTTATATGCAGATTCTCTTCCCCATCAACCAGGTAACTGATATTTATCATGGCTCCACCGCCTATATCAATTTTCTGCACATTTCCTAGCTTAATCCCTTTAGGCAAATCAGCTGGCGTGTAGAGGGTAAAGTCGACCGATTTCTTTGCCTCTTCAAGAGTCATGTCTTTAGGCATAAAATCGTCTGCATTAATAACCTTGGCGCCGGCTGGAATCTTAAACCTGAAGGTATCTTGCGGGATGTCGACGTTGTACTTCAAATCCTTATAGATCGTACTTGCTATCAGCTCTTCATCCTCGTATATATCGATCTTAAGGGGCATAAATGTTTCTTTGTCCATCCACATCTTCATCTTCCCAAATATTGCGTCCGATCCTTCTTTTGGGTTGAGCTTTATCTCATAGCAATCCCGTCCCGCTACCTTCTGCGCTCCCATGACCTCAATATCATTTTCGGCGATAAATTCCGTGATAGCCTTTGCGAAGTCGTCACTATTGCCTAGTATTTCGGGTGTCTCTTCGCCCTTAAAATCGAATACCGTTACCGTATTGGTTCTCTTCTCGTAGCTCCATGCCTTCTTGCCGTCGGATACGAACAGCATCTGGCCCATACCTGGGACTTCGATCTCCATCCTCATAAGGTTCGGGCTCTTCACCCACTGCTTCATGACCATCTTCTGCGATTCATTACCAAACGAAACAGTGCTCTCCACGGTGGCGGTAAAGCTTTTAATTTTACTGTTGGCCTCTTTTATCTTGGTGGCAATATCTTTTGCTGAGTCCTGGCCGATCTTACAACCACTTATAGTAAGGGTCGTAATCATTAATAACAGTGCAAACAACAAGCACATCCTCTTGCGCATCATTCTCACGCTCCTTTTTGGTAGTAGTAACATTCTACTATACCCCCTCCTTGAATTTATACCATGCCATTATCTCATTATAAAGTGGTTAAATTAAATAACAATTATTAACCATGAGAGCAAGTGCGGAGCAGCGCCAGTGTTTGCGGAACACAAGCTAAACAGGGATGTGAGACGATTTCCATCGAGTTGCAAAATTCCTGAAGCATAATATCCGCAACTCCTTGAAGTTACTCAAAGCGTAAAGCTTCGATTGGAGTAATCCTGTTAGCGAGGCGAACCGGCACCACCAAGCCGGCTATCGATACTATAACCATCAGCGCTAATAAAAATACCAGCGGTGCAACTGGAATATAGATGTACAGATTCGCGAGGTTGCTATGCCATACAAGATTACACCTTGCTACTTCGGTT
>JACUUO010000197.1 GCA_014859275.1 Actinomycetota bacterium
TGGCCGTTTTCAATAAAATAAAACATCTGGGTATAAAATGTGAATAAAATGACTTATTTGGATTTTAGTCATAACATTGTGTGCAGACCGGAGAGCTCCTTCCATAAAACCCTGATAATCAGAAAAAGCTTCTTTTACTACATTTTACACAGCCTGACGTTAAGCTGTCACCAGGGGCAGAGTTTTTTGACTGTGGTGTTCGATCGTTTTCCCGTGACTGTTTCCTGCCATGCACAGAAACGATCAGGTGAGCACAAGTCGCTGGATTATATTCAACTTCAACGTCCCGTATGGCTCGACATAACCATAGAAGAGCGGGATCAAAACACGATAATCTTCTGTTGTTAGCAACTTTCAAAAAACTCTGCCCCTGGTGACAGCTTACGTAGCTCTACCCCAATTAGATGACTTCTATTTATGTTGTTTGAAGACCATATACTTCAGTACAGGGATGGTTATTCTGCAAGCGATGGGTGTTGTGTGCATCCTTTGAATAGCTTGAACCTGAATAACAGTCGTGGTTCTAAAATCGGGGCACGGAGAAAACTATAGAAAAGGAAATGTGGAGAAAAAGAATTTGTTCATACTCCTATTTTAAGTGAGTAGAACAATCCGCCTTAACTGAAATAAAGGAAATGATAAACAAAAAAGCGAAATCCTCAAGAATTCATTTCGCCAAATGAAAGAGGTGACCTATGAATGATCTAAAGCCAAAGGAGATCGCCACGGGCGTGTACTGCCTTAGCATAGGGACCGGCATTAAACAATCTAATATCTATTTCGTGCAATCGGGGTCATCGTGGGCCTTGATCGATGCCGCATGGCAGAATCGCAGCCAATTGATTAAAACGACTGCCGAGTCGTTGTTTGGCATGGACACGCGTCCTGTTGCGATTCTGTTGACGCACATCCATCCGGATCACTCAGGATCAGCACTAGAACTAGCAGAGATTTGGAGGGTACCGGTTTACGTGCATCCCGATGAAATGCCTCTGGCCTCAGGAAAGCTCATACCGGAGTATTTCCATCCACTCGACCGATGGCTCATAGTGCCGTTGTTGAAGCTCATGCCGCGACAGGTGCTTGAGTCGAAGCTATCCGAGTCAAGCCTCGAAGATGTAGCGTGTGCAATTGATCCTAGCGCTGGCGTCCCAGGTCTTCCAGACTGGCAGTGCATTCCAACACCAGGTCACACGCCGGGCCACGTAGCGTTTTTCCGGAAGAGTGACAGTGTTTTGATCGCAGGCGACGCAATCTTGACGGTGAACCTCAATTCTTTGTGGGATTTGCTGATGAATAGGCACCGCGTTTCCAGCCCCATGTATATCGCGACATGGAACTGGCAAATAGCAAAGGAATCGGTTGCCGTACTTGCGGCGCTCGAGCCGCGTGTACTTGCATGCGGGCATGGAATCGCCATGATGGGCTCCGAAACAGCACATGAACTGCGTACCTTTTCCGATCGTTTCTCTGTTTCGAAGAAGGGACTGCCGCATTGAAAATGTGTTAGAAATCCTCATGCCCCCTCCTAATGCCTACGAAATCCGGTCGGAGTCCGTGACTGCAAATGATAGGGGATTTGTGCATCCATGGGATACCTTGAACCAGCATAACAATCGTGGTGCTAAAAATGGGGCACGAATAAGCTCATACTTTCCAGGTTCACATGATTTTTTTTCATTGGAAAAATTTTCCGAGTTTTACATATGAGTTCCTACATTTGCATACCAGCTCTCTACTGTTGCAGGTCTCACGTATAACAGCGGATAAAAGGCTTCGCTACGCTTCCCAAAATTTTGCCTACGGCTAAACTTATTTTATCCGCGAAACGTTATATTCAATCGTAGGACAATTATTATTTAGGGGGAATTTCTGCGTTAACATTTTGAAATAGAAATATTTATTACTATTACTAAGTAATCTTTAAGTAATTATTATGATTTTTGGTAAGACAAAAAGAATAAAAATAGCATTGATAATAATTATAGTTATTGTTGTAGCTGGATTGTTCCTAACAGGTTTAAATTGTTCAAATTTATCTTCTAATGATTTAAATCTGAAGCTGGAACGCTCGGTTTCTGAACTAGTAGAAGAAGATAAATCGGTTAGGAGTTGTGTCCTGGTTATGACGAAGGGTGATGGCTCCTACACTTGGGCTGGCGCAGCCGGAATCGCCACTCAAGACGGTCAGGTGCCTATGACCAAAGATACTCCTATTTATATTGCCAGCATCACAAAACTATATACTGCTACTGCAATCATGAAATTGTATGAAGAGGGAGCGCTTTCTTTAGATGATCCAATATCCAAATATCTACCAGCAGATCTTATCAGAGGCATTCATATCTATAAGGGGGAGGATTATTCCAACGAAATTACTATTGAGCAATTGTTATCGACTACTTCTGGCATACCAGATTACTACGAAGAGAAATCATCAAAAGATGGAAAAAATCTTTTTGAGTTGTTCCTTGAAGAGCCTGAAAGGTCCTGGACTGTAGATGAGACTATCGCAAGGGCACGAGACGACTTGGAACCTCATTTTCCGCCAGGTACGGATGCATTCTATTCGGATACAAATTTCCAATTGTTAGGTATGATTATAGAGAATGTAACCCATAAGCCACTTCACATCGTTTACGAGGATTTTTTCTTTCGTCCTCTAGGCCTCAAACATACTTGGTTGATCGGCCGTTCCGAACCTCAGGTTGCTCCATCTGCTGCCCCGGCGGATATATTTTATAGAGATATAAACATTACCAAAATCCGTTCGAATGGGGCCTACTGGGCTGATGGAGGCATTGTTTCTACAACAGAGGAATTGATTATTTTCCTGAAAGCATTAAATGAAGGAAAAATAATTAGTAGAGATACGCTGGAATTAATGCATGACTGGCATAAACTTTTTTTTCCGATGCAGTATGGTTATGGAACCATGTGCTATAAACTGCCCTGGTTAATGAGCAAAGTAACGAAACTAACTCCATTGTGGGGTCATTCAGGTACCACAGGCTCATTCCTCTATTATTCAGAAGAACTTGATTTGTATATGGCTGGTTCTATTAATAATGCAGGTTCTAATTCTAAGCCTTTTTTTACAATAATACCAGATGTAATGAAGCTATTCAATGCAAAATGCAAGTCTTAGACAAAAATAAGCAGAAATTCCCTATCTCTTAATTTTTGTCCTACGATAGCTAAGATAAAAGTAAAAGATGCATGAAAGAAAAGGTAGGTCCAACCACCAAGGATGCCCCGCAATTCATTGCGTGGGTGGCGTGGTTGGGGCGAAATCTTAAATTTCGTTATCCTTTGGCTTGAATTTTATACTATTAGTATAAGTCTATGCTTATAAATACATTTTTTTGTATTAAAAGCAGCGTTTGTAGTTACAAATCAATGTATTCCTATACCATATAGAACATTTGAGAAAACCTACAC
>JACUUO010000198.1 GCA_014859275.1 Actinomycetota bacterium
TGTTCCCGCTGGATTAAAACAAGGCTCTTTCCCATCTTTTTTGTATTTATGCGGTTCACCGTTCGGCTCTACTTTGCCTTCCTTTAGCTCTAACAAAGACCTCATTTTGCCCCTTAGGGATGACCCTGGAATATATGGCTCACCTGTCATAGGGTTTCTTATGATTGGGCTGTCGATTCCGCCAATCTTTACAATTCCTTCATTGCCACCTATGCGTAAACCAGTAATGTTTGTAAGCCTTCCTCTGAGTTCTTTTATATTTTCTAATCGCCTTATTGAATCGCCTATACTCAACAAACGACACTCCTTTCAGCTGTATAATTGTTAACGGTTATCTTAAAACGTAATCCAACCTGTAAAATACACGGGCTTTCAAATTAATCTCTCGCTTCGGCGTAATGATAAGCAACAACAGCCTCAAAAAACTGAACAAAACCCTTAAACTGATCCCAATCGTGCTTTGCGTGCTTTACCGCAGCGTCCATTAACTCTCTAAATTCTGGGGGTGCGCTAGCATCCTGGCGAGCCGTAGCGTATGCAGCTTTTGCCTTGAGCATAGCTATAAGCTGCTTGTTCCTGCCAAAGTCTCCGTCATCTTGAATTCGACTCTCGATAGCTTTTATGTCTCGATAAAACCTTCTGATTTGGGCTTTTTTCAATTTTTTACCAGCCAGAAATTCTCCCCATTTTCGTGCGTAACTATCGAGCAAAACTTCCTGGTTTTCTGTAAAACCTTTATCCAAAACTCTCGGATCTGGCATAGACGGATTGTGCTGGTTTTGTTGCCGCCGTCCAGCATTTTGCCTATATTGGTTGCTCATATTTTACCTCCCTTGGCTCTAATTCTTATAAGCGCATTACTGATTGGTACTGCCATATAACTCCACCAATCGCTATTTTCTGACTGGGTAAGCTTTATTAATAATTCGCGCAATTTTTTTCTTTGAGGCGATTCCTGTTCTTTATTTTCTAGATGGCGAGCGATCTGATAAGTGAGCCTCGCTCTATTAAGCGCATCATTCTTAGGTTTGTTGCTTGGCCTAGCTATAGAGTCGATTGGGTCTTCACATGGGCAGAACTGCAACAGGGAATAAACTAGCGATGTGCTTACGCCATCGCTTGCATCCATACCTTCTGCTAGAGTATTAGCATTATCAGCAAGCGCATTGTATTTATCCCATTTAAAAGCCGTATTAAAAACTGTTAATCTATCTCGCCCTTTGTTCTTGCTCTTTTTAATTTGCTCTTCCGCTGCATCTGCCATATGCCATACCGGTGTCTTTTTTGTCGTCAAAGCCAGACCGGCAGATAGAGTAATACTAGCATTATTTGCGGTATATTCTCTAAAATCTTTATATAGGCGCCAGCTTAAATCAAACAGAGTATCCCATGGTCCAACAAGCAGCAGGTCATCGCCTCCGGAATAGACAATATAGACCGTTTGATAATCACTTTTAATAAGCCAAGGCAAATAACCTGTAAAGAAGAGATCCAACATGCGGCTTAATACACTCAATCTTGAAATTGAAGCGTTTTCGCCAAGTCCTCTTGAAAATATGAGGCCAAGGCGATCAACGTCAGCTTTTAAGACCCCTAAATATTTTGTGCCTTTAGCTTCATCCGCTATTTCGTTAAATGTTTTTATTTTGCCGTTTTTATTTTTTGGTACATAGTTAGCGATAAAACGATTAATAATCGGCTTATCATTAACATTTGCCGCAGGCAGAGACTCTGAGCTGGCACTAACATCGTATATAAGATATGCTGAATCAAGGATTTTTTTATCGGAAATAGCCACTACTATTTCGTCAAAAAAATTGAGCGGTATGTAATTGCTTTTATCAGATAATACAGATTCACCATGGGACTCGTTTCTTTGCACAAATGAAACAAATCTCACTTTCGGTAAAAACTCGCCAAGCTGTTTATCTTCATGACAGTATAAACATGAAAACTTACTCTCCTCGGCCTCATCTTCCTGCTCGATTACTATTGCCGGTAGCTTATGGCACGATCCACAAATTCTATCGAACTCTTTTTCAAAAACGTGCGAAAAAATAAAGTCGTTAACCGATACAAGTTGGCTTGCAAATTTTTTATGCTTTGCTTCTTCTAATCTGCTGCCAAGCTTTTCTAATACCATCCCAAAGTACTCAAGATCTGAGACATTAAACTGTACCATAGCCAGATTTAAGGCAAGGCTACCCGTGTACTGGGTAAGCATCCACTTTTCAATTTTATTTCCAATCTCGGATATTTTATCTTTCGTTGATTCAAGGTTTGGTGCAAGTATATAAAAACGACCGCCACTGCAATAAAGAATTGAGGCGTAAGGTAAATCAAGTTCATTAATAATCATTTGGCTTGCAGCTTCCATGAGCAGCGAAATCTTAAATGATCTAGCTCTCAATTTCTTGGCAACTGCGCCAGTGCCAATTCCAGATATATCGTAGATATACTGCTGTATGCCAGAAAGGTCACCGCCAATAAGCAAAAATTTGTTATCGTCTTCGCTCATTATTGCTTGCTCGCTAATCCCGCCTCGCCCTTTGTGATATTGGTAAAGACATGCAGCTATAGCCGATGTTGTTTTTAGGTGATCAAACAGCGATACATCTTTTATCTTTTCACGTATATCCGCTGGTATTGCCCAACAATATTCATGCAATAAATCAAATAAACGCAAATAAAGAGTGTCAAAATCCTTCGCATTTAGAGAAGCGACCTGCTGCCCAAAGTCTGCAACCAAACGGTTTAATTGTCCTTTGTCTAAAGAACTGATTTTTTTAGGAAAAGATGAGCCGCTTAAGAAGGTCGTAGATAAATGGGCTGGTTTGATTTGAAGCAATTCCTGATTTTTCTGCTGGTTATCCAACTTCACCCTGCAAAAAACCGAATCAATGGGCGATGAAAAATAAGAACTCGCGCCACTAGAAATCTGCTCGTCACGCTCTTTAGAAGAATAATTGTCAGCCCTGCTAATTAACAAAGCAATTGCTCGCTTTTCAGGATCATCGATATTATTTACCCTAAATTCCTCCGCGAATCTGTATGCCTCATGATGGTGCTCAACTAGCATTTTGACAGTTTCGCAGTCTAGACCGACCGCTTTAATATGATCTGCTAATCTTTCAACAAATAATCCCGATATAGCTGGGTGGGGAGTGCTCAAACCTGTATCGCGAGCATATTCGTGTTTCTCTGCCCTTATCGTTTCTGACCGTCCATAAAATTTGCCGGCATCGTGAAGCAGAGAGGCAAGCAAAACTTCTTTGTAGGTTTGATCATCTCTCATATGCCAACTCCTCTAATATCCCTATAGATGCCATGCATCAATATTGGTAATATGTTAACTCCACATAACACGCTAAACAGACGATTCTCTATCACCACAACCTCCTAAACAACAACCTACCCAATACCTTGTTCTT
>JACUUO010000199.1 GCA_014859275.1 Actinomycetota bacterium
GCGCAGCTTGAATTATAGAAGGCACCACGCCTGTAAGGGCGTGGGGATCCATACCTGTACCCAACGTTCCTGACGGTCTCAATGAGAGATTCATATCGACCAAGTTTTGCCCTTAGTCTTCTTATATGGACATCAACTGTCCTGGTCCCCCCGTAATAGTCATAGCCCCAGACAGCATTCAGCAACTGATCACGCGTATACACGCGACCCTTGTGGGAAATGAGGTGCTTTAAAAGCTCATACTCCTTAAAGGTAAGATCCAGGAGATTGCCATCTATTGTTACCTCGTAGCCGTCAAAATTAACCACCAATCCGCCTACAACGAGGGTGTTCTCTGTTGACTCTGAATCCAGGATTCCACGTTTCATTTGAGCTAGCTTGAGTCTAAGCTCCAGCTCCGTAATATTATAAGGATCGATTAGCACTTCAACCGCTCTCACTAATAGACTCACCATCCCATCAGCTACTGAACTAAGAACCACTAACACTACCCCTTTTAATTCGTTATCTTCCATCTTGCTGAATTCGTGCTGGTCGACGAGGAGTATACTTGGAGCACCTGATGTGGGGGATATCACGCGATATCCTAAGGTGGTTAGATCGATCGAAAGCTTTTCTTTCAGCGCAAAGTTATCTGTTCTTACTGATACAGTTCTCATAATCTTATAAACCTAATTTTCATAATAGCTTTGTAATAGACAATATACCACCTAAAAATACTGGACTCTAATACGCATAGAGATTTCCATACGGCCTGTGCGAGACCGGTTTAATCTTAATGAACTCTTCCGCCAATATCTCTTCAGCATTAAGACCCATATCATCGGCAAACTCGGTAACGTACTTTTCTACTACCGCACGATCGTCGCCATCAAGTTCGAGTTGCGATACTTCCTTGCCTAGCTGGTAGTCCTCCAGGCGACCTCTAATATAGATTACGCCACCATGCATGCCGGTAGCGAGGTAGTTACCGGCAATACGGTCATTATCATAGCTGCCGGTATCCAGCCCAAGTAGAATTAGCGTGCCGCCGGCCATGTATTCACCGAAAAAGTCCTGGGCAGTCCCACCAACAACAATTACAGGTACTTTATCGTGATATTCCTTCATATGTATGCCGACCCTGTAACCGACATCCCCTTTAATAAAAAGCTTACCCCCACGCATACCATACCCCAAAACATCGCCTGCATCGCCGTGGACGATGATTTTTCCGTCATTCATGGTATTGGCGATATGGTCCTGACCGTTAGCAGTAACAACAACCACCGGCCCACTCATGAACGCACCGAGATTATTGCCGGGCACGCCTTCAATCGTTATATTAACTGGAGTATCGATAGCATCTGCAATATAACGCTGTCCGTTGACGTTCACCAGCTTAATGTCAATCTCACCGCTGTCAACGGCCTCTCTTACCTTCTCATTTAAATTGCGGTAATACATTCCCTTTGCATTAATTATCACCTGACTACACCCAGCCTTTTCTTCCTCAACTCGACAGGGAAGTCGATGTAGCCGAAATCATCTTCTAGCAGGCGATCCCGCATACTACTAACATCGATCTGGTCACGGATCAGCCCGGTAATAAGCCCAGCCCGATCGATCGCGCCGACAAAGACAGTGCCGACGATTGTGCTCCCCCTCAGAACTACCTTACGGTAGTTGCCATCCTTGATTCTGGTTAGTACCTCTAGATCATCGGAATCGATATTTGAGAGCCCAGCGGTGACGACAGGGACGCCAAATAACTCAATTGAGTTCACCGCCAGACCACCTGCAAATTCACGACCCACGCCAGCCATATTAAATCCTGCAATCTTGCCCTGGATATACGCATTAGGCCAGATCGGCATCACGCGATTACCGCCATTTAGATAATCTGGACCCTCGGTGACATCACCTGCGGCATAAATACCAGGTAGATTCGTCCTCATATGGTTATCGGTGACGATCCCGCGATTTACCGCGATCCCGCTCTCCTTAGCAAAAGCAGCATTAGGAATGACACCGATGGCAACAATAACAGCATCGCAATCAATTGTTTGGCCGTCTTTTAACTTAACAGCATTCGCTTCTCCATCGCCTAGCATCTCATCCACTGTGTTTTCAGTGATTATATTTATACCTGCCTTCTCGAGCGCATCCTGAACAATACGTCCGGCCTCTATATCAAGAACGGTTGCCATCACCCGATTGGCCAGCTCGACGACAGTTACCTTAACCCCGCGATGATGTAAGCTTTCCGCTGCCTTCAACCCGATTAAGCCGGCCCCAATAACAACAACATGCCTCAACTCCGGTACTAGAGCGTCAATCTTCTTGGCATCATCCATCTTAATAAATGTGAAGATTTTACCTTTATCCAATCCCTTCATCGGTGGGATAAACGGCATACCCCCGGTCGCTATCAGAAGCTTACCGTAGGCAACCTCTTCCCCATCGCTGAGCTTCAACGATTTTTTCGGTGGATCAATCGCAATGACCTTCTTCCCTAACTTCGTAATCACCCTGTTCTTCTCATAGAAATCGGGATTACGGTACCCCATCATATCTTCGGTAACCTGCCCTGCGAGATACTCAGAGATCAGCGGGCGGGAATAGACAGAATACGGTTCATCTGAGATTACCGTTATCGGGACCTCTTTATCTATTTGGCGAATTGCCTCGATGGCGCCGACTGCTGCCACCGAATTGCCGATAATTACGTAGCTCACCTTTCTCTATCTCTCCTCATAAATTAGGGCCCGGTTTGGGCACATCTCAACGCATGCCGGGGTTTCGCGGTCCGGACATAGGTCGCACTTGACAATCCTTCTCCTCTCAAGATCGCGGCGGGGCGCACCATGTGGACATACAAGTACGCACGTCCAGCAACCGGCGCACTTCTCCTCATCATGGATGACCTTTCCGCCCTCATCCTTGGTTAGAGCCCCGGTAATGCAGGCTTCCACACACGGAGGCTCATCACAATGACGGCACTGGAGGGCAAAAGAGACCGGCCCAATCTCTTCCACCAGCACGCGCGGTACCGCCCTGGGGAATTCCTTCTTATACGCCTTGATTATATTTTTTGATTGGGAGTGTTCGGTAAGGCAGTGTACTTCACACAACCGGCAACCGATACATACCTCTTCTTTTGCGTAAATCCGTTTCATTGATACCTCCGAATTAGCTATCAGCTATCAGCTATCAGCACGTGGGCATGAAACGAGGGTATTTCCCCTCACCCTACACCCTCTCCCAGAGGGAGATAAATACGCCCGATAAATCGGGCAACTACGGGAATGGACACGTCGGCCCATTACGGGCCTCCCTGGTCGGGGCAACTCACGTTTCCCCGCCAGTACCACCCCTTTATATGGATGATCATGGGGGAATACTTCCCCCATGAGTAAGTCCCCC
>JACUUO010000200.1 GCA_014859275.1 Actinomycetota bacterium
CGCCGCCTCAATCGCAGTATTCCGCGCCACCGCCGCACCCGAGTTTTCAGACAATTGGATCAATTTAATCCGCGAATCCTGATCAACAAAAGCCTGCATCACCTCAACCGAATTATCCGTCGAAAAGTCATCGATAATAATCATCTCCCAATCAGAAAATGACTGACTCAAAACTGACTGAATGGTTTCAGAAATAAACTGTGCGGAATTGTGGGCAGGGGTGATAATTGAAACAGTAGGCATTAACTTATCTTTTTATCAGTTTTAAATATTTAAATGCAGTTGCAGCTAATCGAGTTGCAATAAAAGGCAGATCATACTGAGGGGTAAATAAAAAATGAAGATACTGTAACGTCAGATAATTCAATGTTTTGATTTCAGAGTGCAGCAGTGTTTTTCTACGCGTGACCGAACCAACACGCTCATGAACAAAATAACAAGCATCATCACATGTTTTTTTGACACTCTTAACATTTGGCGAAAGCAACGCCATAAAAAGAGAATCCTCACCCTTGGCAACTTTTATATCAAAACGATGTGGTCCAATCATTTCACGATGGATCATTTTGGCCCAGGGCGAAGAGAAATATTTTCTAACCTTAAACTTGGAAGATTCACCATCAACAATTGTTTGGAAAGTTCTGCCAATGTAGTTAGGTTTTTTCTCTTCGGTTGTATTCTCAAAATTATAAATATTCGCTATTCCCATTACGTCTTTTGAAGAAACCTTTAATAGCTCTTCTAAGTAACTGGGAGAAACTACGTCATCGTCATCAATAAAAACAATAAAGTCTTCGGTAGATATTTCGATTAGAGCATTCCGTGCATTCGACACCCCCGTCGGCTCAATATAGATTAATTCATAATCAAAGCTAAAACCGTTAAGCGTATCCTGAATAAATTGATAATAAGGTGCACGCTCACCATTAAGACCAATGTAAACTTTAAATAAGTTTTTGTTTAAAGTTTGATTTTCAATAGATTCAAGACAATTAAAAAGATAACCACCTGGCCTGTATGTGGGGATTAGGACTGAAAGCTTAAACATACTTGGGTTCCTTTAATCTATGAGCGTGATATCAGAAAATCCATTGATAGGGAACCGCCTGATGTGCGCCTACCCAGAGGCCTCGGACAAACATCATTATGAAAAGTGCCGACATACCTACTGCCCAGAGCAACTTTTCGCGACTCACTACGCATCGTGAGATTACCCAAGGCAGAAAAACTGCCAGAGCAGGCAAAAAGTATAGACCTATACGATTGACAGACCAGAACTGGTACAAGCCTATCATTAGTATCAAACCCAAAATGGACGAATTCCGGAACACCAATATCTTTCCACCTTCGTTATGTGCCTGATTCCAGCCCGCGAATATCAGACCAACAAGAACGAAATAAATCATATAGCCAAAGCCGAACTCATAGATTTCCAGCCGTTCCAGCACCATACTCGGGTAGTGTGTATATTTTGACGGAAGAATTTGCGGCACCCAATTGAGAAAAGCAACCGCAAACTGGCGGTATGTCGACAGGACCAAAGCACCCGTAATCCCGACAAGCACAAGTATTCTCGGCCAAGCCAAGTGCAGAACCCAATATGTGGGCCATACAAGCAAAGCCGTATAGTGAAATCCACTCGCCAAAAGTAGGCCCAAGGTCCAGATTGTTAGCTGCCGCCGCCAGATTGCCGGCAACACTAGCATAACGATGCCGATTGCGATGGCCGAACGGATTGCGTTTGTCATGAGGAACGGGAACGACAAGCCAAACAGCATTAGCACTCCCAACCGAGGCAGTGGGCTCGACCGTACAATACGATAAAATAAGGGCAAGGCGGCGAGTGTCGCTGACACCGCAAAAACCAAAACCACCCCCGACGATCCCAGAGGAGCCGCTAGTTGATTTAGTGAAGCGTACAGTGGCTCGATCCAAGGCAATGCGTATCCTGAGCGAAACAGCTCAAACATCTCTACATAGCTGTAATAATCAACCCCGACGTCACGACGTACTGCGAGCAGAAACACGAGAGGAGTGACTATCAAAATAGCAAACACTCCGGCCTTGCCGCGTTCAGGCAGTACCAAGGGTTTCAAGGGGACTAAGCCAGAAACCTTAGCTTGGCGAGCTGAAGCACATCGACAACCTGTTCCGAACAGCGGCCCAGAAAACACAATCGCCCAGAGTAACAGGATCAGCCAAGGCGTCAAAGATACACCCTTGAAAAACTTCGCGAGCTTTCATATTGGAACTCAAGAATCATTTTTGAAGCTCCCTAACTTCTTGACAATAGTTCGTAACGAACTTTCTCCACCGCCCAAGATCGAATATTCGTGTCCATTCAATTAGCATTGGTGAACATATTGCCAAGAACCACACATGTAGCGCTACCTTGGGGCCGTAACGAAGAGACAGTAACATGTGCCCCGTGGCAGATCTAACCCTACGTAGACCAAGGATGGCGAGGCGTTGGGCGAGCGAGCGATCTGCCTTGAATCGCTCTAGAAAAGCTGTCGCAGAAACATCAGTTGTCAAACTCTCCGCACGACGATAGACCCGATACACCGGTATCACTTCAGCACGTATCTGACCAGCTTGCATGGCCGCCAGTACGTTGAACGCTATATCGTTACTGCGGCGAATTGGGTCGAAAAACAACTCGCGTGCCTTGATGAACGCTCTATCGTAGACCTTTGCCCAAGGCACGACATGTTGCATTCGCAGCCGTTGCAGCGCCTCCTCACTTGCCAATATCGCGTACTCCGTCACAAGCTCATTCATCCTCTCAGATCTCACCGACGGACTAAAGTCAACCTCCTGAACCGCCTCGGCTAGGAAATAGACCAACTCGTCGTCAGTCCGAAGCACACGATCAAAAGTATCAAATGCACCCGGCAAAAACTCGTCGTCCGAATCCGCAAACAGCAGCCAGTGCCCTTGCGCGACATGGAGCCCCACGTTGCGGGCCACCCCAGCTCCGGCGTTCTTGGGTGTAGAAAGCCAGTGCACATACGGCCAGTAAGTACGTACCTTGTCTAGCGCCGTCTGATCTGGACTGCAATCGTCGACGATAATCACTTCAATATCATCACGTCCCACCGGCACTGAACACAACAAGCGTTCAAGGCGCCCAATATCGTTAAAATGAGGAACAATGAGAGAGTATTTAAAAGTAACACTAGTCAATTAGGAGTCCTCGTTCTGTTCAGAAATAATAGCGACGGTAATAGGGGACGGGTAATAGGCGACGTAACACAATTAATCCCCACTCTTTAACCTGAATCCGTGACTTCATAGCAAAAAAGGGCCCTTCGTCATTCCGTGTGGAACTTGACTTGAAAAATACAATGTAGTAGTC
>JACUUO010000033.1 GCA_014859275.1 Actinomycetota bacterium
GAGGTGATGATTAGAGGACTTCTACTACGATTGTATGCGGGAAGATTGATGTCCCTTGACAGCTAAGCCGCAAAAGAATAATTCTACGCAGAAGGGTTTTCATCCTTCTGCTGATGCCACATCCTGTGGCATGTTGGGCTCCTAAGAAAACACTTCTTCTACCAGGGTGTTTTCTTCCCTTAACCACCCACCTACAGGTGGGTGAGGGGCTCGCAATAACGCTTCTTACAACCTAGACCTTCGTATCTTGTTTCTAGTTTCTAGTTTGAGCCCGCGAGCGGACTTGAACCGCTGACCCCTTCCTTACCATGGAAGTGCTCTGCCAACTGAGCTACGCGGGCAAACATAAACGCGGTTACCACTGTAACAAGGTTATTATAATGATTTACGATGCAATTTCAAACTTTATTTATCATTGGATAACCTACGATAATGCAATCGATTCTAAAATAGCTATCAGCTATCAGCATGTGGGTATGAAACGAGGGTGTTTACCCTCACCCTACACTCTCTCCCAGAGGGAGAGGGAAATAGCGAAAATCTATATACTGCCTCACCCTAGCCATCGGCCCATCACAGGCCTCTCCCTGGTCTAAGGAAACTCACAGTTTCTATTGCCAGTAGGGGCCCCGAGCCTGTCTCGACCCTTTTTAGGGCTTTGCCCTGGGTCCGCCCCTACATTTGGACACAGGGTCCGCCCCTACTTAGATTAGACCGAGTAGAAAAAGGCCTGCAGTTATTTAAACCCACACCTTTCAAACTTTACCCTCAATAATTCAATCTACTTTCTACTATCTATTTTCTACTCTCTAGAAAAACTGCCCCCAAGGGCAGTTTTTCTGTGGAGGGAGCAGGATTCGAACCTGCGAAGGCTCCGCCAACGGATTTACAGTCCGTCCCCTTTGGCCGCTCGGGAATCCCTCCTCGCTGGGCACATAATTCGCCTTTAAGATAGTACTTGAAAAGTGGATTCGTGTCAATTAAGCAAGGTGTACGAACGATTGATGGTGGCTGGTTTCCAAGATGGGGCAATAGGCGTCGGCGAGCACATCTTTGGCGGTTAATTCAGGATGCAAACCATTGTAGTTTTTGGTAAAATCCCTAATAAAATGCTCTGGAGTGATAGCATGCCGATTTATGGATACCATTGTAAATCTTGCAAATACGCATTCGAAGTGATGCAATCGGTCAGTGATAAGCCGGTGAGGAGCTGCCCAAAGTGTGAAGGTCCGGTGAGTAAAGTCTTCTTTCCGATTTCAATTGCCTTTAAAGGCAGCGGGTTTCACGTTAACGACTATAAATCTCCGAAACGCGTGGCCGCAGAAAAATCGGCTGGTGAAAATGGAAGTAACGGAGGTTGTGGGGACGGAGACGATTCGGGAGGCCCCAGTTGCACATCGGTCGGTACACTTGGTAGTGATCAATACTGATCAGCCGGTAAGCCAAGGACAAGTTGCAGGTACCATAATCGCTAAATAAGCTGTAAAGGTTCGTCATCAAGTGAGATCCAGCACCTAGTTTTATCGTCTATCATATACCCGATATAATCAGATATCTCCATGATAAGATCAGCAATCTCATTTTTTGCATCTGAAGTGCAGATGCCCGACCTATCGGGCATCTTTTCGTTCTCTCTAACTCCCAGCTCTTGCCTTAACTCTGAAAGCTTACTATGGGTATTTTCCATATTTCTTTTCAGTAAGGGTAGCTCTTCGGGAGTTAGTTGATGAAAATCGCGTTCGATAAGCTTTGTTTGTTCATTTATCTGCTCAGCTATTGATTTAGATAATTCGTAATCCCCATCTCTGATGGTTTTCTTTAAATCACCGATCTCGTATTTTATAAAATACGATAGCACCCTTGCTCTCCAATAGGGTTTTAGAACATCGATCGGAAAGAGAGTTCCTATACCAAAGCTTCCCCGATAAGCCATCAGGCTTTTTTTGGAATAGGTAATCATATCAATAAGGTTTAGCCAGAGAGCCGATGCCTGCCCAGTAGTATCATAAACCCTTCTCTTTTTTGTTCGTGGTGAGAGGTATTTCGAATTTTTAAATGTGATCTCAACTACCGTACCGGAACCTGGGTAGGAATGACACCTGAACCGGTCTGCTAATTTTTGCATTAAAAAGAGTCCGAAACCACCATCCTCAGAAAAGATTGGCTCATCCTTAGAACGAGCCAGGCCTTTCCCTCGATCACAAACCATAATAGCAAGTGCATCCCCCCTCAGAACGCATTCGACTATTATGAGCGGCTTTCTATGATTCTTTGCATATGCATGTCGAACAACATTGGTACAAGCTTCCGAAACAACAAGTAAAATTTCGGACTCCCTTACTTGGTAAGCCGTACCGGAGATAAAATCCTTTACTTCTTTCCTGATCGCATCTAGGCTCTGCGGTTTTGACGGGAACAGTAATTTAAGCCGTTTGTCGATCATTTTAGTCCCTCCTTAAATTATTATGTAACGCTTGCTTGACTTATTCCCGTTAGCTCAAGCCATTAAACTTTTAATAACTAATTTACATTAGAAACCTTCCCGAACTAACGGCTGGGACCCATCCCACAAACGTCTACCTGTAATAGAGATTCTTGTAATAGTGTACCTACCGCAGTTATATTCTTACGGTTTATCTTAACGTAAGTATCACCTGGCGAGTGATAGTTGGGATCTTTTCGCCACTGCAACCAGGCGGAATCAACTCCTGACTTCTCGAAGGCTTCGAAATCACCTATAGCTTTTGCTTGCTTATATGAGAGCGCTATATTTAGATCACCTGCCAGCTTAAGAAGGTTTCTGGCAACTGGACCTGGCTTCGTCTTAAGGGAGCGAGCATGAAACTTGCTACCTACGCCTACCATATCAACGTTTATCATAGCAAGAATGGTGCTCTTTTGCTCTTTACTCATGTGGCTCACGTAATGCCGGGAGCCAAAATGGTGCTGGTTCGCACTCTTTCCCAGCTTTTCTTCGGCTCCGAAAAAGACGAAGTAAAGCGAGTAGGGCAACTCTTCATGACTGCCGGCAACTCTAGCTAGCTCAAGGAGCACACCCACTCCGGAGGCGTTATCATTTGCACCGGGGCCACCTTTTGAATCAATATGAGCACCAAAGATAATGCTTTTCCTATCCCTTCCAGGCAAGAAGGCAACGATGTTACAGGAATGCTGTTTATTGGGTAGAACAAATTTTTGTATCGACGCATTATAGCCAAGCGCATCTAGTTTTTCTTTTATATATTCAGAAGCAAGTCGTTCATTTCTGCCGCCTGCAGGTCTTGGGCCAATATTGACAGAAAGGTGCTTCATGTGATCAAGAGCTCTATCTACATCAAAATTTACAGGAGTTAAATTATCATTGCTAGGGACTTGGAGGCTAACTTCATTGCTGGGTACAGTGCTTGTGCTAAACTCGTTTATAATTTTCGCCTGGTTTTCACCTGCTGGTTGAATTGGAGTCGCAACACCTGCAATAAGTGCTATAGCGAGGAAAAATATGAGGCCCATTCGAAGCCATAGGGAGTTTATCTTAAACTTTCTTACCATCACTACCCCTAACTTAAGCTAATTATCACCTGGCACTATGCACTATGGTGCACCCAGTATAGTTATTTAGTTATTTATAAAACTAACATCCGGTTAAGTAAAGACAGGTTAAGTAAAGACAGGTTTCCTTCAATACTCTCGATGGCAATAAGATTGCCTTTCTGATCATAGATAGGCGCATTAGTTGTTCTTGACAGGATGGCACGCGGGATTTTGCAACTTGCTTGAGTCTTGCTTCTTCCCATCGTAGTGCAGGGCCGTAGCGCAGGGTGTAGCGCAGGGCTTTAGCCCTGCTAAAACATCATGGTATACCACAGCCGTAGCGCAGGGCTTTAGCCCTGCTAAAACTTACACGTGCACGCAATGGCAGCCCTAAAGGGCTGCGCTACAATAGGATCATGGTAGCAGCCCTAAAGGGCTGCGCTACGATGGGGTCGTGCACTGTGATAGCAGCCCTGAAGGGCTGCGCTACGGTCTGGTGAAAACACTGGTTGTTAAGTTGCTGTTTTAAGATGCAAAATCTCTGTGGCAAGTATTATCCTGCTAATCTTAAATTCTCTAGCTTGTTGATGCCGATAAAGTTGATGTCTTCTAGGGTCGCGTTCGGCTTAATCCCCCATGCGCGCAACCGTTCGACAGAAAAGGATTTAAACCTCAGCCACATTTCAGTATTCAAGCTACAGGGCTTGTGGCTTTTGCCCCGGTGGGCCTCACCTCCCATTCAACATGTCAGCCTTATCTGGACGCACGGACGTAGTTTCCTAAGTGTCCTAAAGTTCAAGCGATTTGTGGAGAAAGTTTACTTAGGAAACTGCGTCCCCGCTGGTAATAATGCAATGACCAGCGGTAATAATATAAAATATGACTTTGCCAGCACTATCGTTCCACTTACAACCAATACCAGCCGTAGAAGCATAACCCGAACCCCCATGAATTTCGGGGAGGCCGATGGCGATACCTGCTCCAAGGTTGTTATTAATCACGTGCACCACCGATGCCTGGTTCAGGCATGAAATCTTTATCAACCGTAATCTCTAAAAGATCTCCGTATTTTGCCTGCAGGGCTTGTTTTGCCTCATCGCTAATTGTTCGAACGGTTAACTCCAGTTTTTGGTCGCTAGTATTTGCACCTAGAGTTTTTGGAGCTTCAACGCCGTACTTGTCAACGTCTTGAGCTACTTCATCTGCTTTCGCACTTAACTCAGATGTAGTATACTCAACATCCTTTATAACCAAGATATCCTCAGGGATTTCCTTCTTCACGATATTTTTGAATGACTCAATCTTCTCATCGCTTCCTTTAAAACCAAAAACAATTTTCGGTTCAGGCTCGTTTTCAAAATAAAAAACGCCAACGTCTTCAAAGTTCTCAAAACTGCCAAATACTTGCTCTATGGCAGTCTCAATACCTTGACTATACTTGCCTTGAATATGCACTGCCTCAGCGAAACCCTCTGGTGCCACAGATTTAGGTATTTCTTTTTCGTCTGGAGGGACGCTTGTTGCTGAACTATATCTCATTAATATGCTGGCGAATACCAGAAAACTTAATACTAGTACACCCACCAAACCTTTCTTAAATAACGGTTTCATTAGTGGTTCCCCCTTAAAAATAAAGGCTCATTTCGCACTTGCCTTGATAGCATACAACGGAACTTACCCCTGTTCATAATTTCGACTTGTGGGATGGCTTATGGGATATCCTATAGGGTCCATTTATTACTTGTCCGCCAACTTGTCCGGTTATTTAACGCCGGTCCCCCACTTACCTTCTGTTCGCTTATAAATCCTAAATCAGTGGAAAAATGACAATCTAAATGACAATCTAAATGACAACCGCGATTAGGCTAATACGTAATGGGCGCCTCTACCCGCACCCTCAAGCCTCACAACCCCCAAATCTAATAACTTATTCATCTCCTTTAATGCTGCCTGCCGTGATATCTCGAACTCGCTAGCAATATCGCCGATAGCAATCCTGTCGTTTTGAATCAACTTCTCCACGATCTTCATCTGCCTCTTTGTTAATGCTACCTGGCCTCGATTCTTTAGGAACTTAATATCTCTGCTTAGGCCAATTACCTTATCTCTAACTTCCTTAGTGCTCACCGCAACGCCATTCGTGAAGTACTCGAGCCATGCTGTTAGATCAAGTGTCTCTTGATCGACACTTTTTAAAGCTTCGTAGTAGCTACGCCTGTCACGGTCATAATAATCATCAAGGGCAAAGAATCTTTTTATGTCAAACCCCCGTTTGTAAAGCACTAAAGAGGCCATAACCCGTGCCATTCTGCCATTCCCATCGATAAATGGGTGAATCCTCGCAATCTCATAGTGGGTTATGCCAGCCCCAATAACCGGATCAACCTTATTTGCTTCCTCAGAGTTGAACCATTCCAGGAACTCGTTTACGAGTCGAGGAACACTCTCTGTTGGCGGGGGCATAAAAACAATCTCGCCTGTAAACTTGTTACCAACAGCTACCTGCCTGTTACGAAAAACACCTTCGTCCTTCGGATTCTCAAGCGTCTCTTTGGAAACGATTTTATGGATTTCAAGCAGATCTTTATCTATTAGAGGAATCTTTTTCGCAAACTCTGGGACCTTCTCGAGCGCTTCTATGTAATTTAGAACCTCTTGTTTGTCTTTCCGCCTTACCATAATATCCTTGCCCTCTGCAAGGGCGATTACGTCTTCAAAAGAGAGTGGATTACCCTCAATAGACGTCGAATAGTGAGCGCTTTTTATGAGTGCTTCGCGGCGGAGCGACACTTCCCATTTTGGGATTAAGGGTACGTTGAGTATTATCGCCCTGGCTTCCGCGATAAGCGTGAGATTCCTAACGATTTCATTCGTGTAACTGAATTTCGGCTCAAACATCTTTTTTCATTTCAGGGGACGCTGGTTTCCCAAGTAAACTTTATCCACAACTCGCTTTGATTTTAGGATACCTAGGAAACCAACGTCCCGCTTGACATTGTTCGGTGAACACAATGCTGGTTCTTAGTGCGGTATCAGGAACTCACCGAGGACGAAAGCGAGGACCATCAATCCCGGCAGTATAGTCAGCCATACGAGCAAGGAGCGCTCGCGACACCGTATCACCGCAACCAGGCCGGTGATTCCGGCGGCCAACCCACATGACAGTATTACGATGCCAAAGAAAGGCAGCACAACTTGCCTCCACGGCACCGTCACCGCCGAGGGCATGAATACCGTGGCATTGATGATGAACAGGGCTACGAATGCTGCTGCCAACATTACAGACCACCGTCCGAGCTTAGTCGATGGTGTCGACAGGAACCCTCGCCCTTCACCTGCCGAGGCTGGCTCCCTTTCTACATGCATTTCCGTCATCTCATGCACCTCATTCCATCTTCCCTGCAAGCGCCCCTCAGGTGCGGCTACTAGTCCACCCGCATCATTCAGCATACGCCATGGCCGAGTAGTATCTTACAGACGCATCCCTGCTCTCACATGGCATCCAAGCCATCCAAGAGCTGTGGCTGCAATATTGTTTTTACTGACAATTATAATACCCTGAAGGTACTTCAAGCGCCATATCAGCGTATGGAATGCTTACAAAAATATATCACTTAAACTCAACTCTTGGTTTTCGTGACAGGTCAAGTCCCCTTAGATGTAAGGTACACTTTCCCCCTCTCCTATATTGGTCGGTGGGTTTTACTGGATGTCAGGAGAACAGCTCCTTGCTAGAGATGATTTGCGTAGAGTATACGGCTGCCCCGAAAGAGACAACGTGTTCATATTAGTTAGCGCGTGGCAGCATACCTATACCGAGCTAATGTCTTTGGGCCCCATAGGAACGTTACAATCACAGCCGTGATTGCAGTGATTGGTCCGGTAATAGCTGGGTCATAATGTGAACCATAATTTGGAAATGAAAAAGCACTGACATTGTCCATGTCATGAAAGAGGATTGCCGCAAGTACGCTCTTTCCGGTGTTGTTATAGAGCCAAACAATAAGGACCCGCTCCGCAACTCTATAGAAACGGTGCCATGCTATCCATGTTGCAGTATGGTGGGCTTGAATATCCCCCACGACATGCCATATCGCCCATACCGACCCCAAAATGATGCTGGCTGTTAGTGCGCTCCACCGCTCTTGCATGGGATCAATGGCATATCCCGTCCAACCCGCCTCTTCACCTACAGCGCCGATAAAGAACGCAATGAAAAGTAGCGGTATCGTCAGAAATGGAATGTGTGGTTCGGGGAGTGGTAGCCCAATCATGCGCATTACTCCATAGGATAGCAAATAGATAAGAGGCGTCAAGAAGATGATGGGCACATACCAGATCTTTTCCTTGATGCTCTTATAATCGAAGGCTCTCTTCAGTAGCCTCTTTACGCCACCAAGTTTGTCCTCTCGGTAAACAAGGATTGCGGCAGCTATCAGCGGGACAAAGGTGTTCCAAAGAGCACTCACAGGAAGATTTATCGGCCCAGGAGCGGCCTTCCGCCAATAATCAGCCAAAATGGAATAGAAAGAGCGAAAACCAATAGAAAGAATGTTAGAGGTGACCTTTTAGATGACCTGCTGGTATTCACGACTTGTTGCCTTCTAGACGGGTGTCGAGATTCAGCGCGTTTCTTAATACCTAAGAGCATCTTTCGCTCCATTATGAAGCTGCCGGGCTCGAGGACGAGCCGGTAAAATAGCTCGTTTGCAAGTCCGGGGCTCCAGTCAAGCCAGAACCTTTCGATTAGCCTCGTTGCATTGCCACCGAGATCCTCCAGAAAGAATCCCCAGCTGCCACTAAAATAGCTTCCTGGTTTTGGCTCCATCATGCCGCCAAGGACAAGGTATTTACCGGGCTCAATAGCGACGACCGGTGGACCAAAACCGTTTGGAGCAAGCGGCACGGTATCACCGACCTCGAGGTGCTGGAACTCGTCTAAAATCTCATCGGCGCTACGGATATTAAGGCCCATCAGGTTCTCAATCCAGTCATAGCTGTAAAACCCACCGCGACCGTGCCCAATCTGTACTAACCATGGCCAGACCTTATCAGATGGGGCGTTAATAGTAATTGCGTGGGTGGCTTGAAGCTTTGGGCTAGGTACGATCTCATCCCCAGGTAGCGGCTTTGCAATTTCTTCATCTGTTGCCCCCCAGCGCAGATGCCACAGGCGAACAACAAACGCATATGCACTGGATACAGCAGCCGCTAACAGTATTAAACGTCGAGTTGACCTTACCAAAAGCAGCACCTCCATGGTTAGAAGATAATCCCTACTCTTTCTAATTGTACCCCTGAGGACGTTATTGATTTAGTGAACATCTGCTAGTCCAAGGGGATGTAGTTTCCAAAGTAAGCTTTCTTCACGAATCGCTTGAATCTTAGGACATTTGGGAGACTATGGACCTTTTTCCTGGTGATGGGTTTTTCGGGTGACAGTCACCGGGACTCTTTCCCTCTATCCCCCGGCAGATCACGTGATAGAGCAGCCCTGGGATATCAAGGAGTGGGAGCCGTGGCACGGGTAAATCTTAAGCGGTAGATAGAAGAGCTATCAACAGTTTGCACTGATGTGCTAATAGTCATATGCGCTATTGTAGTTGCTGAGCTATGCCCCACTTGCGCCTTAGCTAATCTTCAAAATATCTTTAATGTGGTCGATATCTTTGCGGTTTTTCTCGACTTCTGCCTCAAGCCTTTTTACATACTCGAACGTAAAGACGCGTTCTTGATCGAGCCGCCGCACTATTGCAACTATCTCGTCCACACGCGAGAGGATTTTATCTTGGGACTGCCGAAATTCGTCCCTTGATACAAGGTTCTCTAGGTCGCTTTTTGTTGCCACGTATTTTAGAATCTCTTCATCCATAAGGCTCTCCAGCAGAAGTCATTCTAATAAACAGTATACCCGATAGGCGATGCGATTATATGCTTCAGTAATAACTAAGTTAGCGGTTAGGAGGCAAATTGTCAACGAGTTGCTCTGGTGTGCTTATGTACCATTGCTTATTTTAAATATCAGGGATATGAGCAGCACTAAAACGCCCTGTATGGTGGCGACGGTCGCACCACCGAGCGTTCTCCCGATCATGACGTCGAACCGGGATATCGGAGCAACAAATGTTTCTTTCAAGAAACCGAACTGCCGATCCCAGATGACCTCCGTTCCGGAAAACGTAGCGTTGAAGATGATGCTCTGACCGATAATGCCTGGTACTAGGAAGTAGAAGTAGTTGCCCTGCCCTGCCTGCTGGAAGACCGAAGCTAAGCCATACCCCAAGACAAGCAGGAATACTGTGGATCAAGACCGAGGGTCGGCTCGTCGAGAAAGAGAATTTTTGGACGATGTAAAAATCCCCTGGCAATTTCAAGCCTGCGTTTCATACCGCCGGAAAACCCCTTTACCAAACTGTCTTTGCGATCCCATAAATCAACTAGTGTAAGAAGTTCTTTAATCCTCTTCTTTCTAACATCGTCGGGGACGTCATACAGCACTCCGTGTAGTTCCATATTTTCAAAAGCAGTCAGATCGTCATCTAAACTTAGGTCTTGAAAGACAACGCCAAAAGAGCGTCGAGCTTCCTCAGACTGACTTACTGGATCCTGCCCGTTAATACTCACCGTTCCTGCAGTGGGAAGAAGTAATGTGGTAAGTATTTTTATGGTAGTTGATTTACCAGCGCCATTAGGGCCAAGAAAAGCAAAAATCTCGCTGTCATTTACTTCAAAAGAAATATTGTCTACGGCAGTAAAATCACCAATTTTTTTAGTTAGGTTTCTTACCTTAATCATAGTAGATTTTGACCTATTGCCTTATCCTCGTTACAGATATGTGAGCGCTTCGCGAACGGTCAGCCGGGATGCCCGGGATGCGGGCGCCAGGGTAGCCAGCGTTGTGCCGAGTGTAAGCACGACGATCCAAATGGCGATTGCACGTGTTGAAACTTTAAACGGTATGGGCACGCTGAAAAAAAGATTGCCGAGTCCTGTGCCCATAACTATTGTGAGCATTAGCGCTGGAACGGCCGCGACCACAAAGCTTACTGCAGCTACGAAGGTTCCCTCAAAAATCACGAGGCGGCGCACATTGGAGGCGGATGCCCCAATTGCTTTCATGACGCCGAACTCGCGGGTTCGTTCAATCACATTTGTACTCATCATAGAACTTAGGCTGATCAGTCCAACCGTACCAATAGCAACTGCTATCAGCAAAATCAGGACAACGAGCAGGTTCGAGTGACCCTCCGTAGACCAAGCAGGGTGTCAATCGGCCGTGCGTTCTGCGTCTTAATTGACGCCTTGGTGAGCGCTTGTATGGCCGCTTGCCCGACAGTAACCCGTGCCTCTTTGTCATGGCGATCGGTGACGATCCGGACGAGATTGGCTTGTCCTGGGCGGCCAGTAGCCTTCTCGAAGCCTGCCTGCGATACGCAGGGGGAGGTTGCACCGGCCAACTCCTTTGCGATACCAACGACCCGCCAGGTGGTGAGACAATTTTCGATCGACAGCTGGATAGTGTTGCCGACTCGTATGTCCGGCAAGGTTTTCCGTATAGTCTGGGGGAGAACGATCGCATTGGTATCATCAGCTCGCAACCAGCGCCCTTCCAGGATCGGTGGTGGGATGAGCATCGAGGACGCCGGGGGAATGGCGGTCAGGCTCATAGTGTCGCTGAGTAGCATCTGGGCCAACGCGCGGCCTAAGGCAACGCCCGGGAGTAAGGCGAGGGCCGTGGCCATGGCCGACACCATCAGGACCATCATTAAATACAGCTGCAGAATTCGGCTTGAGCGGGCACCAATAGCTTTCATCATCCCGATCTGGGGTATTTGCTGAGTCAGCATCCCGTTGAACATAGTGGCGATCAGAATGGCGCTGAGGAGCAGCGACAGGGCGCCGAAAGCCAATAGTGCCGTTAGTATTGTGTTCGTTATCTGCTGGTGAGGATGCTCATATGGCTGCGGAACGGCTACTTGCTCGACACTCACACCCGCCTGCTCTTTTAACTGGTCGGCAACATTCAGTGCCGTGCGTACGACGGTATCGCGATTGTGGCTCGGCTCTGTCTGGCCCGCTTGGTCGGCCACCGTGATCGCCAGTTGATTGAGGACAGGTGGCTTGCCAAGAAGCGGCAAGGAGTTCGCCGAGATATAGCCGACGCCCCCTTCTTGACCAGCCAGTGCGAGACTCTGATCGTGAACGGCGCCGGTGACCTTAAGCTGTGCCGGTTTACCGTCGAAACCAATAACTGTAATATTGTCGCCAACTTTCAGGTTCAGGGACCGGAGCGCGGATCGCTCTAGCAAGATACCGTCTGCGGGAGGTGGCCAGCTGCCTTGTTCGATTTTGAACGTGGCGACCCGCATCGGGTCGTCGGGAGCGGCAACGAAGAGCTGGAGCGGGGTCGAGTCATCACCGTCCTTTTGAATCTTAAGACTAAGCACTGCCCGCATGGTCGCATCAATGACGCCAGGTTCGGCCTGGGCTACGGCGCGGAGAGCCTCAATTTGGTCGGGCGTGACGCCCGGGTTGATCGTGATTCTGGCCGAGGCGGGATTGGTGCTAACGTAACCGCTGGTCATATTGGACTGCACAAGGGTACGAGCGTACAACATGGTGCTGAAGGCGATCAGGCTGAGGCTAATGGCGACGACCATCATAACGGTTCGCCCCCAGGTTGTTTCTAAGTCCCGGAGTATCTTGATGAACAATAACTTTGTCATCAGGCCATAGCTCCTTTGACGTCAGAGGAAACATGACCATCAACCAGAGTCACCTGTCTGCTTGTTAGAGAAGAAGCGTCGCGTTCGTGGGTGACCATAACGATTGTACGTCCCTCAGCATTTAGCTCGGCAAACAACTTGAAAACTGCTGTCCTGTTCGCCGAATCAAGATTACCGGTCGGCTCGTCACAGAGCAGAAGAGGCGGATCATTCGCCAATGCTCGTGCTATCGCCGCTCGCTGTTGCTGGCCACCTGAGAGCATGGCAGGCAGCTTGTCTGCTTGATCCTTGATGCCAACTTGGTCAAGGAGCTTCAATGCTCTCAATCGGCGCTGGGCTGCTGGAATGCTCTTAGTAAAGTCCATGGGTAATTGTACATTTTCGACTACAGTCAAAGTCGGCAACAGTTGGAAGAATTGGAACACCAGCCCCACATGCTGGCCTCGCCATTCAGCCAGTTCTGACTCCGTGAGCGAACCCAAGTTTGTTTCGGAAACCAAGACCTCGCCTTTCGTCGGACGGTCAATGCCCGCTAATAGGTTTAGTAGTGTTGTCTTGCCGCTGCCAGACTTGCCGACAATTGCAACAAATTCACCTTGTGCAACGTCCAAGTTTATATGGTCGAGTGCGGTAAACTTTCCCGCAGCAGCCTCATAAGCTTTCATTACATCCCTTAGCTGTACAAGATTCTTTGCCATAGCCTCTTGCTCCTAGTTTTTTAAGGTAATTACTATTGATCGTTATTGCTCGTTTCCATCGCCGTGCATAATCCGAACAAAATCACTGTGAGATGGTAGCTTTAAATCTGAGGCTTTTGTGGCTACATAGCCGATGCCGCCTATAACGACCGCGACGATAATAAGTATGATGATTACTTTTTTAGGCTTCATTCCTTTTCCTCTGATCGCTTAATTTGTTCCTGCACCATCCCCATCTCCTTGGCCATATGACCCATCATCTTTTCAATTTCTTCAACCTTCAGGATCATTAACCCCTGGTGACCGTGCGGTGGTGACATAATAACCAGCCGTGTTCCCGGCTCCAATCCATGATCGCGGCGGGCGTCGGCCGGGATTACGACCTGGCCCTTTTCGTTGACAGTTGCAATCCCGTAAATTTTGGGTGGATGCATAGTTATACCCCTTTGCAATAAATTTATTACTTATATCCTACCTACTGCGCTGGCTTTGTCAATACCCTTTGTAATAAATGTGTTACTTCTATTGGCTGCTGTGGCGATGACTCTTTATTTAATTATTGTGCTAACTTTAGGCATGCTAACTATCAGGTCAAATGCTAACTCAAAATAACAAAACCAAAAGATTAAACCATTGCGATTTAGCCTGGCCCAGCTGCTAGAGATTGATAACCTACCTCAATATTGCGATCAGTTTGAAGACGGGCGTCTTGCACTCAAGCATGAATACACCGAACGGGCACTGTGAAGGAATGGACTAGTAAAGAAAAAGGCTGTTCTTTTTCAGGTTAACGGCGATGGCAAGAGGACGGAATTTTACGTTGTGCGAAGAGACCGCCTTAGTTTAAATGGCAAGCCGATAAAAGAAGCGGTTGAGCTTACTACTAAGTAGGCATTATGCTACATCAATAGCTCCCTTATTTGAGCTACTTACAAGCAATGAGCCCATTACAGATAGGGTGCTCTTATAGTGGTTTAGAGCATCTGTAAATAACTAAAGAATGTATAAGTCCCTTCGTGCTTATTCGCTGCTGTTTCTACTAAGCACCCGCTGGCGTATTCTGCCCCGCTCAACAACCGTAAATTTCCCCATTATTGAAATTTTGTCCTCTCTAAGGATCCTTAACAGAATTCTTGCGGGTTCTTCAGGTGCAGATGGGTTAAAGCGAAAAAATACAATGCCTGCAGGAGCAATCGATTCGTGTCGGTAGATCATTTCTCCATAATCTCGATCAAAAGTGAGAATGATGCGCTTCTCTATCTGTGCTTGCTGTAAAATATCTATATCCTTGGAGCCAGGCGCATCCTCAATAATGCCCACTACGTTATGACCAGCATCTCGCAGCAACGTAATGCTAAATAGTGGAAAATTTTCATTTGCTAAAAAGTTCATCAAACTGCCTCGGGTGGAATTGTATATAAAAATTCCTCTTGCATACAATCCTTGGCAAAAGCAAACACAGCTCGTAGAGCTTCTGCTGTCAATGTTGGATAATTGTCGAGCACTTGTTGCTCTGTCCAGCCCTCAGCAAAAAGACCCAAGATAAAATCGACAGAAAGCCGCGTCCCTTTTATGATGGGCTTACCAAGCAAAATTTCTGGGTCTGAATATATGTACCTTCTCCAATCGATATCCATGCCTATCCTCCTGCTAACATGCTAGCATACAATAAAATATTTTCAATCATTCGCATGATGTGTGTAAATGCTCTTGCTCCATCAAGGACGAGGGGAAGTTCCTCAGACACCACGCTTACGGAATATTTTCCTCAACTGTAGCAAATGAGGAATATCCCCCCTTCTCTCACGCGATTGAATATGTTAGCAGAATGCAAGCAATGCCCTGTGGCAAAAAGCATCTCTTAGCAATACGAGTGGTCAACCGAAGGCACAGCTCCTGGTCGACCATTCGATGGAAGGGTTAGCAGTCGGCATCGTTCGGCGCACTGATGAGAGCTTCCTTGTATACCCATGCGCCGGCAACTGTGGCCACGATGAACTGTGGGAGGCTCAGCGTCGTGCTGATGAGCACAAGACGTGGCGGAAAGATCCCCCCAGACTCGCATAGCCAATCATCGGCAGGAGGTATCCAATGAGCCAAACAGCTACCCCCGCGTAGACAGCAGTTCTCATGCCCGCACCGAAACGTGGCCGTATAGCAGCATAGAGCCAAACCGCAACGAGGATGAACAAGATGCTGTCGACCATGAACCACGCCAGCATGGCTTGGCTCTGCATCAGCCTCTGCATGTCGATGCCGAGAAGAGCCATCGCTGCTGCCCATTCCTCGCCAAATGCTGGCACGGCGACTCCTTTCAAGATATTTGTGATGCTGAAAACAATACCACCGAGCAATCCACCAAGGATGACGCGACTCCAGTTAATTCTTCCGATGCCCTGCATTCCTCGTTCACCTTTCTCTTGTCAAAACGTTTATGCTGTTTTGTCCGGCCTCGCCCAAATCAAGTGAACGGTGTCGAACCAGTGGTGTTCCGATTTTTCGATCAGGAGATCCGACTTTTCAACGAGCTTCATCATATCTCGATCATAGTGACATCCAGAAACCCTGTAAGCGATCGGATCCAATACCTTCTGTGCCGCTGCGAGTAACCAGTTTGAACTGATGCCGTGTTCCATCAACAAAATATGGCCACCATCCCGGCACCACCGATTGAAATGATTGAGTACAGCAACCGGATTTAACAGCCCACACAAGGACAATGTAGACACGACGGTATCGAACTGATTCTCTTGAAAAGAGGCTTGCTCAATATCCGCTAATAAAAATTCGAATCGGATGTTCAATCGATCTGCAAACTCTTCCGCTTTTTTGATCATCGTGGGGCTAAAATCAACCGCAGTCACTCTTACACGATGTCGATCATAAAAGGGGAAGTTCGCCCCCACCCCCACCGCCAATTCCAATAAACTGCCCGTTGCATCCTGTAACAGTTTTGCTCTCCAATTCCACAAGACCAGGTTATTCCGATTGTTTTCGTAGATGGACGCCTGTCGGTCAAACTTTTTGATCAAATCTTCTTTATTCATCTTCTATCGGATTGGTCATCCTCGGCCCATGGAAGCGGGGGTGTTCTGGGATCCGAATCCACGGCAACCCCAAGTAATCTGCAACCAGTTTCGCGCAGGATCTTGATGCTTTTGGAATCTTTTGTACCGAACATTTGGCTGCCGTACAAGGTATTAAACGCCAAACATGACAGGGTGGAAGCTTCTTCTGCTGATCGACCCATGTCAGTAAGAACTTGAGCCAATGTGTTGATCTCAGTCTGAGTAAACTGGCTTAACGCTTGAGTACAAGCAGTAGGATGCATGCCAGGAGCTCCCAAAATCTGCATGACCAGTCGACTGTAAAGCTGATACACACCGGTTTGCCCCAAACTGAGTGTAACGGAGGATACCCACCGTCTCAGCTGATCTTCCGGTGCTCCCCCACCCGCCAGCGCGAGGCGTCGCGCCTCTTGCAGGTATTGGAGACCCGATTCCACTATTGCGGTAAAAAGCTGTTCTTTGGATCCGAAATAATGGTGTACCAAACCGTGACTGATTCATTTTTAAGTACTCGTGTTTAGAGAGCTTGGAGAAAATGTTGTCGCTTTCATCGTTGGATACCAGTAAGGCCAGAGAAAAAATAGCCAGTGCAATCGGTCAACAGATGCCTGTCGTTGGCGAGCTCCGTACCCTAACTAAATCTCTTAAGGTATTAGAGCTCAACTCCCGCCAATGCTTAACCGTCACGCCGGTGGCCTCCGATGGCGGCGCGAATAAGATAATATTTGAACCGCTAAACCTGGAGATACTGCGGGTCGTGGACTCACAAGGTAAAGAGCATATCCTGGAGATCATTCCTTTATCATCCGATCCCGCTATTTATAAACGCATATTTAACGAAATAGATTGCCTGCGCCACCTCATGGAAAGACTGGGCGTAGAATATGAGGATATATCGGATTACCTGCCTAAGAAGGACTCGGACCCACACATATATGACCCAAAAATAGCCGTAAGCACACTTAGAGAGATAATTGAATGGGCTGTGCTGCTCGATATCGCATGGAGCGAGACCCGAAGCCAGATACTTCTCCTTCGTGACGGGTTGCTAAAAACGCGCAAGTTTAAGCGAACCACCATTGAAAAGCTCAGCTCATCGTTTGAGCAAGCAAACAAGGAAAACGGCTGCATGCTTTTGGGTATCGCAAAGAAACCCAAGGTCGTGAGCTATCTTTCGCTTGCACTTGTATTAGAGAAACCATTTAACAGGTCCTTCCCCTGCTTTTGTGAAGTACCCGAAGCGATTGAACACCGTACATACAAACACGCATCAGACTGGTTGATTGGTTACTCGTTCGGGAAGCTACATATAGCCAAGTTGACCAGTTCGGTCCCGGGCCTTCTTCTACCGGTGGATGTTCCTCCGTGGCTGATGCGCCGGCGCAAAGAAGTTCTCGAATACCTGGTATCAACTGCAAAAGTATCGTTTCCAAAGATAGGCTATCCATATCCTCTCATCCAAGCACACGAGCATGCAACCCTGGGGCAATTTGAGATGAGCTTCTTAAGCGATTTTGTCGTAGAAGCAGTGCTGAGCAAGCACCCAAAAGAAGAAAAGATGCAGATACTTCAACACATCGCGTTTGGCAACGCTATAGAGGTGGAGGGTTTCTAATGGAGCTGTTCAACCGAAGCATAGGTCTCTTTAAAGGTTTTGCTGAATCAGGGCTTGAGTACAGTGCAGAGATCGTCTCGCCGTATGACACCGAGTACCGACCGATCCTCGGCGATTTCATCCTGGTCGAGCTCAATAAAAGTCAAGCGATCCTTGGGCGCATCACGAAATTCTACCCCGTCGGTATAATGTCAAGCTCACAGGGTCAAGATTATCTAGCCAGCATATCCCGTATGAACGAAGAAGTGCCCGAAGATCTTAAGGAGAATAAGCTGAGATACAGCATCAACATCAGCCTGCTTGGTACAATAACAGATGAGATCGATACGCTCTCGTTTACGCCAAGCGTGAGAAGTCTCCCCCACCTCGGAGCCAAGGTTACTACCCTTTCAGAATCGGCGCTCGCATTCGCCTGCACGCTCGGCAGTGAAACTACCGGTGAATCCACCAAAATTGGCTACCTAGCGCTCGGCGATAGAGTGTATGACGGCATGAGAGAAAAACCTATGCTGCCGGTAACATTTAATTTAAGCCATCTTATCGCAAGGCGAAGCTTTATCTTTGCCCGGGCGGGCTACGGCAAATCAAACTTAATAAAATTGCTAACCGCCAAACTATATGAGAAGACGCAGCCAGGCGGAATGCTCATATTCGACCCCGAAGGTGAGTACGCTTTCGCTGATAAAAAGGGCAGGCCCGGCCTGTGCGATATCGAAGGCATGGCGGAAAACATGGTCGTCTTCACCGACAGAGATGTGCCCACCGAATACGGCCGCTGGGTTCAAGGAGGAGTAAAATTAAATCTTAATGAATTTAGCGCCAGCGAGGTGGTTAACCTCTGTGTCATGCCGGAAAAACAGGAGGCAAACTTCGCCAACATGGTCCGTGGGCTCTCCGACGACGACTGGAGCCGCCTCATCGATCTACTTTACCAAGAGGGCTACCGCACGCCCGATGAAGAACTCAAAGAGATCATTGGGGCCACAAGTGAGAGCGAACAGGTCTCTAGAAACGCTATTAAAAACAACCTGACTTCGGTTGTGCGAACCCTCCATGAACCGGGCTCAAATATGCTGCGTGCTGTGCGCTATCATCTTTCAAAGGGATGCGTCGTTATCGTAGATATATCCCTTAAATCCTCGGTGGTGGGCAATCGGATAATGGGCCTTATCCTCAATGAGCTCTTCCGTCAAAACCAGGAGAACTTCACCGTGCTCTCAGGGCGAGGTTATTAAAGTAATTGCCGTTATCGAGGAAGCCCAAAGCGTTCTCCCGAGAAATCTTAGCGATACTTCCCCCTTCGTAACATGGGTTAAAGAAGGTCGAAAGTATGACCTGGGATGCATCCTCATTACTCAGCAGCCGGGCTCCATAGCGAGCGAGCTTCTCAGCCAGGGAGATAACTTCTTTGCGTTCCACCTCCTAAGTGCAAATGATTTAAAAGCTCTGCAGGTGGCGAATGCCCACTTCTCAAACGATATCCTCGCATCAGTGCTTAACGAGCCGATAAAAGGAAATGCATATTACTGGTCTGCCCCAGGTCAACCCTTTGTTTTATCTGCAAAAATCGAGAGCTTTGAGGAATATGCAAAAGAGAAGAAGGCCGATTTAAGATTAATTGCCCAAACACCAGTTGAAGAATACGAGAAAGCATGGCCAAGCCTAGATCATATTATCGTCGATGCTGTGCGCGGCGTGATAGAGCACGCACCTGAGGTAAGCGTAAAGCTTGTTAAGAGCGTTAACGGTAAACCCATAGAAGGATACTACGCCGTTAACTGCTGGAACTTGCGATTTAGCCTGGCTCAGCTGCTAGAGATTGATAACCTTCCCCAATATTGCGACCGGTTTGAAGACGGACGCCTCGCACTCAAACATGAATACACCGAACGGGCACTGCGAAGAAATGAATTAGTAAAGAAAAAGGCTGTTCTTTTTCAGATTAACGGCGATGGCAAGAGGACGGAATTTTACGTTGTGCGAAGAGACCGCCTTAGTTTAAATGGCAAGCCGATAAAAGAAGCGGTTGAGCTTACTACTAAGTAGGCATTATGCTACATCAATAGCTCCCTTATTTGAGCTACTTACAAGCAATGAGCCCATTACAGATAGTAGGGAATTAGAATTAGGAATAGGGGGCGTCAGACCTGATACTTGGACCGGTGCTATACCGCCCTTAACACCTTATTAAGCTGTAGCCAAAGAAAAGTCAAGAGCCTTAGGACCTAAAATTCATCCTCTTCATCCAGCTCTTCATCTTCTTCATACTCTTCATACTGA
>JACUUO010000034.1 GCA_014859275.1 Actinomycetota bacterium
GACGTTCGTAATTTGCGAAAAATTCCGCGGAATTTTTCGCAAATTACGAACGTCCCCACTATATGTTCTTACCGGCCTCCTTGTCAAACTCCTCAACTATCTCTTTCTTGCCATCCAGCAACCTGATAGCAGCTATATACACCAGACTTCTGCTATCTATACCCAGCTTCATCTTAACGGTTATGGTTCCTCAAAGCTGGCGGATGGTTGAGAACAACAGGCTCTTCATTATTCCTTCCAATCCTATTAAATTCCATATAATTCCTGGACATGAAAATATGCTGCTGATATACTTTGCCGAAACTATTACACTAAGGAGTGGTACTGATTGTCTGGTTATACACCTAGTGCTTGGTTGCTTGATTTACCCCCGGCTGTTGCCGTGCTTATTCTCGTAGTATTGCCGATATTTATAGCTATAGCAGTATATGTTTACGTCAGTAAGGATGAAGATGATACATTAGATTAGTCTTCTACGTGCTATAAGACCCACAACAAGACTACCACCACAGCCAGGACCGCCCAGACTGTCCTGTTCCAGTCCCATAGGCGGCGGCCGTTAAAGCTTACGAACGGGAGCACAGTATCGAATAAAGCCAGGGGCAGGCCGATCATTGCTGGAGCTGGTATTATAGCCCTCCACGGCAGCCATTACTTCGTCGCATCCCCGCTCATCGAAGAATTCGAGCGTCGCTTCAGTGAGCCTCTGTCCTGCCCCCTGGCCCCGTGCACTCGGTCGGTGAAAATCCCGGATACAAGCCCACCCTTTCGGCCGCCAGGAAGTGGAAATAATTTGAGCGTCGTCGCCCCAAGTAGCTGCCCATCCCACTCCGCTACCAGGACATTTTGCGTTCACTCAAAGAACAGCCTTGCGATAAGCGGGAACGACCTGCGCATAATAGCGTATACATCCAGCTTTTCCTCTTCTCGCATAGGGCGAATGCGGATATTTTATTTGACCGATGTCTAACACCTAATATAGAATTTGATAAGCTATTGTGCTAACAAGTTATTCCAGCAGATGGCTGATTGCCGCCGCTGAGCTTTGCCGTTATACGCAAAAAGTAGGTCAGACTTGATCCCTAACCGAACCAAAGGAGATATTTTGAAAGATTTAAGATCGATTAGCTCAAGCACCCGGATCTGCGCAGTTATCGGTAACCCAGTAGCACACAGCCTTTCACCAGCAATTCACAATGCCGCCTTCGAATTTTTGGATCTTGATTTTATCTACGTGGCATGTGAGGTCGAGGATGTGAAAAACGCATTAGCCGGCGTGCGTGCGTTTAAAAACTTTCGAGGCTTAAGTATCACTATTCCGCATAAAATTGAAGCGATGAAATATGTAGATGAGATTGCGGCGGTAGACCGTACCATCGGTTCGATCAACACAGTTATTCATGAACAGGACAAGTTAATTGGATTGGGCACGGACGGACCAGGTGCGTTAAAAGCCATTGTTGATGCCAGTGTAGAAATTGATGGTAAAAATGTCTTGATATTGGGGGCAGGCGGAGCAGCAAGGGCGATTTCCTTTACTCTTGCCCGGAATACCAAGCTAGGAGAACTTTCAATCCTAGATATTAATAAGACTCTACTTCAGGGGTTGAGGGCTGACTTAGAGACCGGCACGGATACCGTCATCAGGTCTGAGTTGTTGAGCAAGAACTCTCTTGCTGCAGCGATGGAGAATGCTCATGTAATCATCAATTGCACGTCAGTCGGCATGCATCCAAACAAAGACGCCTCCCTAATTCCTCCAGAATTATTCCGGTCTGAACAGGTTGTCTTTGATATCGTGTATACGCCCCTTGAAACAAAAATGCTGACCGAGGCCAAGTCTCGCGGTCTTAAAGTAATTCCCGGAGTCGAGATGTTTATCAACCAAGCGGTTTTGCAATTTGAACATTTTACCGGCATTGACGCACCTGTCGAAGTTATGCGCCAGGTAGTCATGGAGCATTTGGAATCATGAACATAGTACTGATTGGATATCGTGGTACCGGAAAAAGTGTGGCGGGAAAGCTTGTTGCCGAGCGCCTCCGGATGAAATGCATTTCTATGGATGCGACAATAGTTGAAAAGGCTGGGATGTCAATCCCAGAAATTGTAGAGAATTACGGTTGGTCGAAATTTCGCGATATAGAATCAGAAGTGGCCCGGGAATTAGCAAAGCTTGACAACGTTGTCATTGATACCGGTGGAGGGGTTATTGAACGACCTGAAAATGTCGAGGCTTTGCAAGCAAACGCCCGCGTTATTTGGCTGAAGACTCCAGTGGATGCGATCATCTCACGAATTCAACGGGATACTGAACGGCCCTCCTTAACCAGTGAAAAAACTTTTACTGAAGAGGTAGCAGAAGTCTTGGAGCGAAGGATTCCAAAATACAAGAGCGCAGCTCAATACGAAATTGACACAGACCAACTAACACCAGAGCAGGTCGCAGACAGGATTATTGAAATCTGGAAAGAAGAATAGCGTGCAAGAGATACTCGGTGAGATAAGCACATAACAAGAGTATCTGGAGCGTTCTCTACATAGCAATGGCCATCATTGCCGTCGCTATCGTTATCGTGGTGCTCTTGCCGCTGATCGGTGTCGCGTTTCCAGCTGGGGCATTTAATGCTCTTATTTTTATTGGCGCGGTTCTGCTCGCGATTGTGCTGGCGGTTGCAGTTCTGCACTGGATTGGAGTATTCTAGCAGTGCAAAAAATGTAGTAAGAAGAGGGTTAGCCCCTCTTAAATGCATGGTTTACTTTCCACGCTCGATCGCAGCCATTCCCCTTTTCGCACTGCTGCCCAGGTATACCACACTTTAACCATCTGAGCCTCGGTTATGGCTCCGCCTGAAAGCCTTCTGATCACCGCTTGGCTTCCTGAACCAGCTGGTACTGGTACGTTTTGTCGAATCTTTAAAGAAGCTCAAGCGTAATCCTGCTTGCTGGCGACTCCTTGAGATGCTTTAGCGGGACTGCCCTTTCAACCAGCGACCGCTTCTCGATAGCCTCATAGAATTCAAACGACGGTCTCACATGCTCTAGCTGGCCAGTTTGACCCTCAAATATGGAGCCTATCGCTTTCACGTCATAGCCCTTGGCCTCAAGTCGAGCCTAAGCAACGATCAAATCGTACTCTCTTTGTCTTGCCTCAACCAAAGCCTTAGCTTCATCGATTGATTTCGGCTTATCAGCCCTGAGCAATTCGATGAATTGCTTTTTAAGATCCTCATCATATTTTAGATTCTTGGTGCCTCGTCGATTGTTTGCCAGATCGTCTTCGTTGTAGAAATAGAAAATGGGCAGGTACTAAAGGGGATCCTTTATGGACTATTGGGAGCTATAGCCATTAAGGTATGGAAAAAGTTTCTTTAGGCTCTGTAGCCTACTGGGGGTTGAGCACCTGCCCATTGTCCCAACTATTTAATTTTCACTTAACGCTTAACTATCACTCACTACGAGGACTGGAATATCCGTTCCCTTCATCACTGCATCCGCTACACTACCTAACGATCGTCTTATTCCCGATTTTTCAGAATTTCCTATCACGATCAAGTCGGGTGAGAACTTTTCAGCATTGTCTATAATGCTTCTCGCCACATTCCCTGCTACTACTACTTCTTCACAGGAAACGCTATTTTCTTTTGCATATTCTCTGGCTACGAGCAATCCATTGCAGCCATTCTTGCAATTAGCGCCACTCTCAAGGTATTGCTCAATGGTTTTAGGCGTCTGATTAGCGGTTTCCCCACCTAAATCAACAAAAATCGCCCTAACATTGGCCTTAAAAGTTCTTGCCCATCCTATGGCGTGTTTCGTTGCATTTATCGCTGATTTTGAGCCATCAGTCGCTAAAAGAATCTTTTTTATGTTAATAAAAAGCTCTTGCGCTTCGGTTGGTTTAGAGATTTCCATTGATTTATAGAGATTCTCTGTCACGACGCCCCTTATCAACGGTGACTATTGATTAGCTGATCTCTTTGGCATCAAGCTCACCGCTTTAAGAGTAATATGGAAGGGCGATAGAAAACAGTAAAAATCCGCAAACGGCGCAAAGAGAAGATTAAATGGCCAATATATAAGATATTTGGGAATTAACTACCTTTAATTACGAGAACGGGAATGGATGAGTTTTTGACCACCGCCTCGGCGACACTTCCGAGAGTGAGGCGCTTTAGCCCAGTACGCCCGGTGTTGCCGATAATTATGAGGTCGGCCTCATAATCTCCTGCAGTACGGATTATGGTTTTTGCTACGTTGCCTTTAACGATCTCTATATTATAGTTAATGTCGTTCTTATCTGCGTATATTTGGGCGATTGTTAAACCAGCGGTACTCCGGCGTGTTTCCTTAGGGGCATCTACAATTACAATTTTATCAGTGAAACTTATCTGTTCCTCACCTATATCGACGAATATGATTTTAAGGGATGCGCCAAGAACCTTTGCTAAAGCGATTGCATACTTCGTAGCCATAATGGCCGGGGCTGAGCCATCGGTCGCTAAGAGAATCCTCTTAATATCTAAATTAACCTCGCTGATATCATCAATCCCGATGGCCTTAGTGTTCTGACCCATAAAGTTACCTTCCTACAAAGATGGATATAATAAATCTCTAATCACCCCTAAGGTTACCAAATACTTCATGAATAGTGCAACTGAATAAATCAGATTGTATTGGTAGGCATATGCTAGGCCTGCTGGCAGACAGGGGCGATATACTAGATCTATCTATAGATAGATCTTAGCGCAGGATAATAAGCGTTAAAATCCGATCGCTTCTATGTGATCGATTGATACGGCCACATATTTATGGGCTGGACCTTCTATCTCCTCGGGGTGGGCAACATCGGCAATCGATGGCGTAGCCGTAATATTGCGAACCTCTTTTTCGCTGATTGTAGCAACTTTAGGGTCGAGAAGCATTAAAGTCGTCACATTGATTCTTCCTACCTGCCCGATAAATACGCGATTTTTTGTGAAAACGCTCGCTGTCATACCCGCCAATCCCTGCGACTCTAAAATCTCACGGAGTTCGTTCACGGTCATAAGGTTTCCTCCATTTAACAGCTAATGTTATAGCTTAAATACCCAAATAGAATAAACTGAGATCCTCCACCGGAAAGAATATTCGTAATCTAGATTAGAGGAATATTGTTATGGGCATAATACGAGCCATGAGCAACACGCGCGAGAAGAAGCAACACGAAAATTCTTCTCATAGTACCGTACTTTTAATCGGTATCTTCGTAGGTGCGGTTATGCTAACCCTGCTTTTTGGATTCTTCGGCTATGTGATCCTGCTTATTTTTCTGGGGCTTATAATCTACCTGAAAGGTTTATCAGTGCGCTTGCCTGCCGGGTTAAAAGAGGGTCATATCATCGATGTTCTTTTTATGGCGATAATTGTTTCTCTTCTTCTAGATGTTGTGCAGGTCGCATCTTCAAACAGTGCCACTGAGTACGCAAATCGTAAGAAGGATACCAGTTCTACCACTACGACAAATAGGCAGGCGAAAGGAAGGGGGCAATCCTTGCCAAATAGCTTAGTACCTCAGGAAGACACAAGCAAGGTAAATATTAGGCAGGGTAATGGATCAGAACGGTTACTTCTCGGTAGCACCACATCCTTATGGCAGAGAAGGTTATCTAAGAGAGATACGAGTGATCAAAGACCAATTTCTAGTTACCAGGAAGGAAGCTATACGAGCGGTAACAGATATACAACTGGCAGAGAGAAGCCAAGTAATGAAGCGATAGGCACCAAAACCACAATTAAAAGAGCACCCCCGCCTACCACACCGCCCAGGAGTACAGTCACGACGGAAAACCGGAATTCATACCTCAGCCATCCTTTAACAAAACCTGGGGATGGCACATCGCTATATAGGCAGGAACCAGCTAGACCTAAACAGACTATTGAAAAATCGAACAAACCTAAACAGATTAAAGAGAAGCCAACTAATCCTAAACTGACTGTAGAAAAAACAGACAAACCTAAACCTTCTGCAGAAGAGACGGCTAGGCAAAAACCAACTAAGCGGGAACTAGCCGTAAGTCGCGATGTGGATGAAGATACGGATGATAAAGAGCTAGAGCATGAAATAGATGAAGATTCTCCTGGAGATAAGCCAGGAAAGCCTCATAAGCTCCATAAACCCGATAAGAGCAAGCGGCCCGACAAATCCAGCATTAAACCCGGGCGTTAGGAAAAACCTTAATTTAATGTCCATTTAAACCTTAATTTAATGTCCATTTATTAGACCGATTGAGTTCCACAGACCGAGCGGCTACATATTAGAGCAAAAACTTCTTATTGTCAGTCTCATAGTGAATAATTCAAACAGCGGATCATTGCCAGCCCTCACCCACCTGAAAGTGGGTGGTTAAGGAAAGAAAACACCCTGGTGGAAGAAGTGTTTTCTTAGGAGATAGAACAGCTCTAAATAACCTATTGCACCTCAACTACACAAGCGTTAACATAGCTATAAGTATAAAAGCACAACAGCGCATATGGGAGGGGCATATGCTGGCAAAGGTGCTATCTGCTGCCGTTATAGGGATAAACGCTACCCCGGTAGAGGTCGAAATCGATATATCATTAGGGCTTCCAACGATGAATATCGTTGGTCTTGCCGATACCGCTATACAAGAATCTAAAGAGCGGGTTAGAAGCGGAATATCCAATTCTGAATTTGAATTTCCCTTGAAACGCGTTGTAATAAACCTTGCCCCCGCGGACATCAAAAAGGAGGGCCCTGTATTTGATCTTCCGATAGCTCTCGGAATCATGGCTGCAACCGAGCAAGTTCCACACGAGAAGCTTCAAGATTATCTTATAGCAGGTGAACTATCTCTTACCGGTGAGATCAGGCGGATAACGGGAGCATTATTGGTCGCCATCTGTGCGAAGGAACTTGGCAAGAAGGGGGTTGTAATACCAAAAGACAATGCCACCGAGGCTTCAATAGTTGATGGTGTGGATGTACTTGCCGTCGCTGACCTGAACCAGGTGGTTGATTTTTTAAGGAATAAAATTTCGATAGTGCCACAAAGGCAAAGGATTGAAATTTCAGAAAATGGGCACTTTGAACCGGATTTTGCTGATGTTAAGGGGCAAGAGCATGTCAAAAGGGCTCTCGAGGTTGCCGCGGCGGGAGGTCATAATATTCTATTAATAGGACCTCCGGGCTCTGGTAAAACGATGCTTGCCTCAAGAATTCCATCAATACTGCCTTCACTTAACCTTGATGAGGCGATCGAAGTTACAAAGGTCTACTCCGTTGCCGGTATGCTGAAATCAGATGAGCCCCTTGTGACCATCCGCCCATTTAGGGAGCCGCACCACACTATAAGCCATGCCGGTCTAATCGGCGGGGGCAGTCATCCAAGGCCAGGTGAGGTATCGCTTGCGCACAATGGTGTTCTTTTCTTAGATGAGTTTCCAGAATTTTCGAAAGGAGTGCTTCAAGTCTTGAGGCAACCCCTAGAGGAGGGTCGTGTAACAATATCAAGGGCCTCCGCTTCTCTGACCTATCCAGCGAAATTTATGCTATGTGCAGCAATGAATCCTTGCCCGTGTGGACACCTCGGGGATAGGATAAAGCAGTGTATCTGCAACCCTCATAAAGTGCAGCGGTACAGGGGGAAGATATCAGGCCCCCTTTTGGATAGGATAGACATACACGTTGAAGTACCACGACTGACAAAAGAAGAACTGATCAGATCGACTGATGGTGAGCGGTCAGCCGATATAAAGAGGCGGATAGGTATGGCAAGGGATGTTCAAAGCAGGCGGTTTAAAGGATTAGATGGGCGCTCCATTCTAACAAATTCCAGGATGAGGGCAAGAGAAGCTAAGGAATTCTGCTCCTTAACGCAACGTGCATCCGTCTTTTTGGAAGCCTCAATTGATAAACTTGGCTTAAGCGGTAGGGCATTTGAGAGGGTGCTTAAAGTTGCAAGAACTATAGCTGATCTTGCTGAAAAAGAGGTAATCGATGTCGAGCATGTAGCGGAGGCTGTTCAATACAGATCACTTGATAGGCAGTACCTGTGATGGAACATACCCCAGACAGCAATAAAAAATACTGGCTTGGTCTTAAAATGATTCCCGCCTTCCGTAATCAGCTCTACATGCTAGCAGATAATGCGGGAGGCCCAGATAAGCTCTGGAATGCGGATAGGAGCATCCTTGTGGAGCTTGGCCTCTCAGAAAGGGTGGCATCCAAGGCGGTTGCCGCTAGGAATTCACTTGATCTGGAAAGTAGCTGCAGAAAGCTCAAGCAAGAGGGTATCGAGATTATAACCGATGATGATGGTGTCTACCCCGAGCTTTTGCGCCAAGCTCCCGGGCATCCAAAGGCAATATTTGTAAGAGGTGCTCTCCAAGAATATGAGACAGCTGTTGCTATAGTAGGCACCAGGCGCTCAACTATCAGTGGGAAGGCAATTGCATCCGAGCTCGCAGCGGATTTAGCCAGGGCCGGAGTTATCGTAGTCTCAGGTGTGGCAAGGGGAATTGATACTTGCGCACACTGGGGGGCAATTGAGGCCGGTGGTTTAACACTTGGGGTGCTTGGATGCGGATCTGATATCATCTACCCGCCGGAGAATAGAAGGCTTTATAAAAAGATAGAAGTGCACGGTGCACTGATCTCTGAATACCCGCCGGGAACGCCGCCACTTGCGCAGCATTTCCCTGCAAGAAACAGGATTGTTGCAGGCATGTGTCAGGGGGTGGTGGTGGTTGAGGCAGGGGAGAAAAGCGGTGCACTTATAACAGCTGATTTCGCGCTGGATTACGGGCGTGAAGTCTTCGCTGTTCCAGGCCACAGCAGAAGCCATACTAGCCAGGGAGCGAACAGGCTTATAAAGCAGGGGGCGTATTTGGTGGAGACGGTCGATGACATCCTAGGCGTTTTAGGGATAGAGCAAAGTCTATATCCCCAAACTGACGCCTTAACTCAGCAGGAGAAGGAATTTCTTGAAGCACTTGGCTGGGAGGCCAGAAGGCTCGATGAGATCATCCGCCAAACCGGTGCAAGCATCGCTTCAACTTCAGCTATTCTTCTCTCACTTGAGATTGCTGGATTCATAAAGAAGGATTTAGCTGGAAGCTTTATAAGGGTGAGGTAGAAGAGAAAACCGATTAGGGCGTGTCTGATGGTACGCGTCTTGGAATAAATGCTCGCCAAGGCACTTTTACTAAAAGTAGCACTAAGGTAAGTATAGCTATTTGAACAATCGCAAATGTGGCAGTACGACCCATAACATCATCAGATACCCTTGGACCTTTTATTCCGTTACTGTAAAGCCCGATAAACTGGTCTTTAAGTGAATAATCAAGATAAAATAGCATCCCATTGATAATTACGATCATGACAATAGCTACGATGGTGTTGGATAGCGCTTGGTTTCGCTCCCGCATCAACCCAATGACAAATCCGGTTAAGCCGGGGGCAATAAGCAGGGAGAACCCAGGGTTGCCTAGGAATGAACGGCTGAATGGTTTCCGAAAATTATAAAAAGAGTCTGCCGACACCGAAAATTCCAGCAAGAAGAATGCAAGAGCAAAGAGTGAGCAGAGGTAGACAGCGAATATAAGATAGTTATTTTGTCGAATCACGCTACCGGTCATACTTTACCCCGTAATAGCTTAATCTACTACTATTTATAACAGATTAACCTCTTGTATAGCTTCCGTCTTTTGAATCCACTTGTTTAGAATTAATCCAAGCAGGAGTCCTTGGATTATTACTTCCAGAGCGCTGATTATCTGAAAATCTAATGGGACTTTCGTATAGACAATTCCTTCAATGCTTCCGGGTGTAGGGCCTGCTGCTGATAACCAGCCAACCAGCAGGTAAAGCCCACTTATTAGCATCCAGCCTTTATTTTTTAGCTCGACTATTCGGTCATAAATGGCATAAAGAATTATTGATATCAGAATGCCTCGTAGAACTTGAGCCGGGAGCCATAGAGATTGAACCCATAAAGAATTCGGGTCTCGCATGAGCCAATCGACTACAGCGGTTTCACCAACATAGTATCGATGGGTAACCAGTTGATAGTAAAGGCCACCAACGATACTGTATGTTAGTGAATGTACCACTATCGTTTTAAACATTAAGGGCAAGTACTTTTTCTTCATCGCTACTACACCTTTTAAGTTATTGTTTATTTTACACTCATTTACCTGCTATGATGGCTTTTTGTCTGCTATAACTAAGAAACTTGAGTTAGGGGCGATTAGAACGCATTCTCTATATGCTTGATGTTAAATGACGTTCCATCAGCTAGAACTGATATCACATCAAAGCGTACCGAGTCAAATTCTTCTGGCTTAACCGCCATTGACATATACAACTCGGCAATCTTACGGATCTTTCGTTGTTTATGCGGGGTTACGGCCTCAAAGGGTTGGCCGAATGCTTGATTTAGCCTGGTTTTTACCTCACAAAATATAAGAGTTCTGCCTTGCTTTGCTACTATATCTATTTCGCCGAGCCTTGAACGAAAATTTCTTTTGATTATGCGGTAGTTCTTTCGCCTTAGGTAACGAATGGCCAGATCTTCACCGGACTTACCAAGGCTCATGTTGTCCTCCAAACAAAGGCAAACCCCAAGGCTTTTATTTTAAGGACTGGTGCGCAGGATCAAGAGGTTGCCTGCATATAATCTTGCAGTTTTTTCTTAAGAAGAAGCGCCTTCATTTGGCCAGAAAACTCACTTAGCTTCTCCAGCACCTCTCTTATCCGCCGGTCTTTATCTTCACTTTTCTGTCGCAGCATCGGATACATAATTTGATGGAAAAGAGCGGATTCTTTCTCGACAAGGCTGGAATACATACGCAAATGCCTCGGCTCTATTCCGTACTTAGCCATCTCCCGGGCAATCGTCATTAGTTGAATATCAGCTGAACTGTAGCACTTACCTTCAGCTGTCTTAAAGGGTTGAATTATCCCGAAATTTTCCAGCATCTTCACTGCCTCCGGCGATATGCCGATGATGTCCACAGCTTTCTCTGCCAAAACCGGTCCATTATCCTCGGAATCTAGATCGACTTGATTATTAGTGCTGGATATTTGCTTTATTTCTGGAGTTACCTGGCCCATATCCATCATATCAAGGTTTTGTTTGATAACGTTAAGCGGCATATATTTATCTTTTTGCAGTCGTAAAGCAAGTTCTAATCTACGCACATCTTCTTTACTAAACTTGCGGTATCCGCCGGCTGTGCGCTCGGGTTTAATTAAATGCTCTTCTTCGTAATAACGAACTTTACTTATCGAGAGGTCTGGAAAGCGCGGCTTGAGTTGCCTTACAACTTCTCCAATAGTCATATAATCTCTTTTTGGTGACATAATTTGCGTCCTTTCAATGTTCAAACCGTTTTAACACGAACATAAACATTGAATAGTCTACGATTTAAGAGCTTCCTTCGAGAGAAAGATTAGCTTAAACTTACCGATCTGCAATTCATCATTTGATTTAAGCGGCCTTGTTTCCTCAATCCGCTCTCGATTCACATACGTACCATTGAGGCTCCCCACATCCACAATATCAACACTGTTCCCGAGTACATTTATTCTGGCATGGTGTCTGGAAACGGTTACATCATCAAGGAAGATATCGCTAGCTGGGTCGCGACCGAGGGTTATCTCTTCTTTTGTTAAGTTAAATCTCTGACCGATATATGGGCCCTTCTTAACTATCAATACCGGCTCCTCTGCAGCCGATATATCTACCTCACCAAACTCTTCTTCTGTCTCGATAGGCGACAGCGTCATAGTGGTATCTGCCTCGGAGATTAATAATTCTCCGCACCTCCGACAGGTTTCATCGCCTCTTTCATTCACGCTGCCGCATTTTTTACATCTCATTTTTGCTCCCAGGCAAATTCTGGTCTACGAGCTTGACCCTCTCATTACTACAACTCATCTCATAAATGCCACCGCAGCCTAATTGGAACTGCGCTACCTTGAAGGTTGTTAGCCGTGGCATATTTATGAGATGGCTTCTACTGTAAGGCTCTCTCATAAGGCCCTCTTCTTGAGACTCAAATTCCATCAACATATCTTTATGTGCTCAAGAACATACATTGAGTGCTCATATAAGATCACACTCAGCAATTACTTCCAGATTAGAACACTTCTTCACCGGATATATCAACCTTTGAAACACTCGTAAGGCTGCGTGCAAGTATTTCACTTAGACGGTCGATATCTGTGCCAGAGATTACCCCGCCATCTTCACGTGTTCTCTTCATTCTGGCGACAAGTTCTGCTCTTAGAATATCAATCTTAGCGTGAAGCACCCTTCGCCTAAAGGAGATCTTCTCTTCTTCTTCGCAAAGCTGATCCAGAATTTCTCGGAGTTCTTCATCTGACTTCTCTGAAAGATCGACCAGCACTCGATTTAGGTCTAGTTCACTCTTTTTGTCCATGTCACATCCCTCGTTCATCCTATCCGAAGTTTATCACATAGCCCTGGTTGACTCCTAGACATCCGTTCCAACTTGCTACCCTGCACTCAGTAACAAACTACATTTCAAAGTTTAACGCGTATTTAGTTAGAGCTGGCTACAAATTAGAGATGGCCTTCCATGGGCGCTATCCCAGCAAGTAAATAAAGATCGGATTACTAATGATACCACTAATCTAAAGATAAACTTGAGTGTTTAAAAAATCCAGTACTTTTGTGAATTAATTTATCTTTAATAGACCGCTTAATTGATGCTGAGTCCCACACCTGGTGTGTCGCTACGAAACCTCAACATCGCTGTCACGGTACCTAATCTTTCCCTAAGCGACCTTATCTTGACTATCAGCCTTACCGGGCAGCCACCTTAGGCGGGGGTGCCTGGCGGCTTCAGCCTCGTTAAACCTCGATACCGGGGTTGTGTGGGGCGCCTCTCGTAAAATATCCGGGTTCTCTTCCACTTCTTTTGCGATCTGTTTCAATGCATGCACAAACGAGTCTAGATTTGCTAGGCTCTCAGTCTCTGTTGGCTCGATCATCAGCGCCTCTTCAACAATCAGTGGAAAATAGATTGTCGGCGGATGGATATGGAAATCTAGCAGGCGCTTTGCAATATCGGTCGCCTTTACTCCGACCTTCTTCTGTTTGTCGGCCGATAAAACAAACTCATGCATGCATGGCACATCATACGGGAGCGTATACGTATCCCTCAGCTTACTTCTCACGTAGTTTGCATTCAGCACAGCGATATCGCTAACCTTATCCAACCCCTCCCTACCTAAAGACTTAATATAGCAATAGGCCTTAACCAACACTGAGAAATTACCGTAAAAAGCCCTCATCCTACCAATAGAGAGCGGCCTATCGTAAATAAGGTAATACGCGTGGAGCGACTCATCCTTTTCTATAATAGGAACGGGTAAAAAGGGCTCAAGGACCTCTCCAACGCCCACCGGACCTGCGCCGGGGCCGCCGCCGCCATGTGGTGTTGAAAAAGTTTTATGGAGGTTGAAATGCATCACGTCAAAGCCCATGTCACCCGGGCGGGATTTACCGAGTATTGCATTAAGATTCGCCCCGTCGCAATAGCTTAAAGCACCGACCGAGTGCACCATCTCGTTTACCTTCACAATATTCTTGTCGAATATTCCTAGGGTATTTGGATTAGTTAGAAATATCGCTGCAACTTCTTCGTCAAGCAACCTTTCAAGTGCGCTTAAGTCGACGCCACCGTACTTATCTGAGGGTACCTGCACAACCTTATATCCAAGCATTGCTGCGGTCGCCGGGTTGGTGCCGTGCGCCGAATCGGGGATGATGACCTTGCTTCTCACATTTCCATTGTGTTCGTGATACGACCGGATCATCGCCATACCGGTTAGCTCACCATGTGCGCCGGCAGCTGGCTGAAGGCTAACCTTTTTAACCCCTCCAATCTCCGCCAGCCACTTAGCAAGCTCATACATGAGCTCCAAAGCGCCCTGAACCTGCGATTCGTCCTGGTACGGATGGATATTTGTAAATCCATTAAGGCCCGCGATCACCTCGTTTATCTTAGGATTGTATTTCATCGTGCACGAACCAAGTGGATAAAAAACCGTATCGACTCCGAAATTCATGTTCGAGAGATTTGTAAAATGCCTCGCTATCTCTCCTTCACTTACTTCGGGAAGCACAGGGGGTTTCCTGCGCAAGAGTTCACTGGGTATAAGATCAGAGAGCTTCTTCCCGGGAACATCAAGGTCTGGGAGCGAAAATGCCCGCTTTCCCGGCCTACCGATATCGAAAATGGTCTCCATCTAGACCGTCTCCATCACTTCAGCCAGCATATCTATCTCCTCCTTGGTCCGCTTCTCGGTTACGCAGAACAGAATAGTATCCTGGTATTGCGGATAAAAGCTGCTGATATCAAGGCCGCCTATTATACCTTCCAGCAGAAGGTGCTTATTAATCTCGACGATGGGCTTACTACTCTTAAGAGCAAATTCTTTAAAAAAAGGGGTATCAGATAAGGGCTCTAGATATTCTATACTGCTTAGCCGCTCATATGCATAATGCGCCTTTTGTAAGCATTGATTGGCCACTTCCTTTATCCCCTGCGGGCCGAGGTAACTCATGTAGACTGCAGCGGCTATAGCATTCAACGCTTCGCTTGTGCAGATGTTTGAGGTCGCGCGTTCCCGGCGGATGTGCTGCTCGCGTGCTTGAAGCGTTAATACGTAGCCGGTCCTACCCTTCTTATCCACCGCGGAACTGATTAGATGCCCAGGTACCCGCCGTATATAATCCCGACGGCAGGCGAAGACGCCAAGATATGGCCCACCAAAGTTCATCCTGTTGCCCAGGGATTGCCCCTCGCCAACTGCGACATCTGCACAGTAACCGGCGGGCGTCTTTAATATCCCGAGCGATATCGGGTCCACGCTCGATATAAAAAGGGCTGGATATCGCTCAACAATCATGCCAATGGCGTTAACGTCTTCCAAATAGCCGAAGAAATTTGGTTGCTGTACTATAACGCATGCGGAATCATCGCTAATCATTTTCTCAAGCGACAATGCATTGGTCTGCCCGCTCTCAATCGGAATCGTCCTTATAGTGATTCCGAGACCCCTGGTATAGTTTCTAAGCACCTCTCTATACTCCGGATGGACGGCTTCACTTACAATGATCTCACTTTTACCGGTCACATCGTGTGCGAGTAATGCAGCCTCGGCAACTGCGGTTGATCCGTCATAGAGGGATGCGTTAGCAACCTCAAACCCCGTAAGCTCGCTTATCATCGTCTGATATTCAAACAGCGATTGTAAAACCCCCTGGCTTACCTCAGGCTGATAAGGCGTATACGATGTATAGAGCTCCGGTAGGGATGTCACCGCATCGACAATCTTCGGAACAAAATGGTCGTATGCTCCGCCCCCTAAAAATGAAGTATAACTACCAAGATCGGCGTTCTCCGCGGCCATTGAGGTCAGCCTGTTTATAAGTTCGTACTCACTTATACCGCTGGGAATATCGAGCGGGCGGCGCATCCGGACGATGTCTGGGACCTCCATATCGAATAATTCCTCTATCGATTTAAGCCCTAAGGCCTTGAGCATTACGCCTTTCTCATCTTGCGTTACCGGGATGAAATCCACCCTTACAACTCCTTCGTGTACTCTTCGTATTCCTCAGCGCTCATTAAATCGTCAAGCTCCGTGCGATCCCTCAGCTCGATCCTATAGAGCCACCCTTCACCGTAGGGGTCCTCGTTTACTGCTTCCGGGGTGTCGACGACCTTCTGGTTTATCTGAGTGATTGTGCCGCTTAGCGGCGTGTAAAGATCGGCGGTCGACTTTACGGACTCAACCTCACCGATCATATCGCCAACTGCAACCTCATCACCAACTTCCGGCAGACCGATATAGACTATATCCCCTAGCATATCTTGAGCATAGTCAGATATCCCCACAACTGCCATTCCATCTTCAACCCTTACCCACTCGTGCTCCTTATAGAACAAAAGCTCTTCAGGTGTCATAACCCAACCTCCTTCTATTTATAAATGGTCGCTCCTCAATTCGTCCTGTCAGCTCCCTGTTTCTTACCTTTATCTTTATGTCCATCCCAACCTGAGCATACTCGCTCAGAACATAGGCCAAGCCAATTCCCCGCTTTAGAATCGGCGAGTATCCTCCGCTGGTCACACGGCCTATCTCTTTACCTTGAGCGATGAACAGCTGCTCGTCGCCACGTGCAATTCCCCAATCAAGAACGAATCCGACCAGTCTCTTGTTGACCCCTTCGTCTCTCTTTCTTAGCAATACTTCTCTACCTATAAAATCGCCCTTCTCGAAAGAGATAACCCATTCTAAGCCAGCCTCCAGCGGGGTAGTCTCAATCGTTATATCCCGGCCATAAAGAGGATATCCCATCTCCAGTCTAAGCGTGTCCCTTGCGCCTAGTCCGACCGGTTTTACACCTGCATCAAGAAGCATTTGCCAAGTGACCTTTTCTACCTTAGGTTCGGCGATAATCTCATACCCCTCTTCGCCGGTATATCCTGATTTCATTACCGTAAATTTATTTCCGTTGACGACGATCTTTTTAACCGAATACCGCTTATATAAGCCTGGATCTTCATTGAAGATCGCTCTTAATATCTCGGGCGATTCTGGTCCCTGCAGGGCAAGGAGGCCGAGTCGATCGGTATAATCTTCGATTTCGGTGCCCGGCGATCTATGCTTTACAAGCCAGTCAAGTAAGGCTTGAAGGCGAGTGGCATTCGTAACTACGAAGTAATCCGCCTCATCAAAGCGGTAGATTATATCGTCATCAATGATCCCACCAGTTTCGTTACAGAAGATGGTATACGCTCCCCTGCCGGTAGAAATTTTGCTAATATCGATAACTGCCAGATGCTGCAGTAACTCCGCTGATCCCAGGCCTTTTACGCTAATCTTCCCGAGATGCGATATATCAAAAAGCCCCGCCGACGATCTAACTGATATATGTTCGTCTATAATACCTGAGTAATAGAGCGGCAGCTCCCAGCCCGCGAATTCGGTAAACTTGGCGCCAAGCCGTACTTCTTCATCAAAAAGCGGTGTTTTTTTCGGCATCTTTGTTCCTTATTAAGCTATAGTACCTACCAAAAGCATTTCCCCTTTTGCTCGATGCTAAAACCGGCCATCGTTAGTATCTGGCTTGATGACGCCATATTGCAGCAATCAGCCAGCGCTTTATTAGTACACAGGGATGTAGATCCTACATTTTCAATAAAATTTGGGGTTACCACTTCAGCTCCAACCGATTCATGCCGATTTACATGATGAGCATGGATCGCTCTTTAATCTATTCCACAGGGCCAGTCTATTTATCAATTATCAGACGCTGACCAGGAGGTTGAAGTGGATACAGCCCTTGAATTAGAAAACCTAGCAAAGACATACAAAATCGGCTGGAGGGGAATAGAGCGCAAAGCTGTCGTGGATATTAGCCTCGCCATTCCAACCGGGACCGTCTTCGGCCTGCTTGGACCGAACGGAGCTGGCAAGACGACGACGATAAAAATGGCGGTCGGCTTCCTCCGCCCCGATTCGGGACGTATCAGTATCTTCGGGCAGGCTAACAGCCTGAAGATACGCAGTCGGATTGGCTTCCTTCCGGAACAGCCTTATTTCTATCCCCACCTCACCGCTGAAAAAGCGCTCGATTTTTATGCAAGACTCTTTTATATCAAGAAGGCCGTGCGCCAGGAGCGAGTGAGGCTCCTCCTGGATACCGTTGGCCTATCCGATTCGGCGAATCTACCCCTGCAAAAATTCTCTAAGGGAATGCTTCAGCGATTCGGAATCGCCCAAGCCCTCGTGAATAACCCGGATCTACTGATCGTAGATGAGCCCGCATCGGGCCTTGATCCGATTGGTCAAGTCGAGATAAGGAAAATTCTCACAGCGCTTAATGCCGAGGGAAAATCGATTCTTTTGAGCTCACATTACCTCTCTGAGGTCGAGAATATCTGCCATGAGGTAGCGATTATCAACAAGGGAACGGTTATCTCCCGCGGTAAGGTCAAGAATCTACTGGATACCGGGGATACTTACGCCGTCATAGCATCATCCCTGCCTACGGATTGGCAGCCAATCAAGCTAGCAACCAAAATTGAACGCGTTAACGGCATGGTGCGCATGGTCGTCGAGAAGCATCGCCTTGATAGGGCAATAGAAAACATTCGTTCCTCAGGTGGGTTTATCGAGGGTGTGCACAGAACCACTAAAACACTTGAGCAGCTCTTCATGGAGATCATCGGGGGTGATACGCGTGGCAATTAGAGCAATAGCGGGAAATGTAATCAGGGAGGCTATTAGGCTAAAGATCGTCTATGTGACAGTTCTTTTCGCTCTTCTTCTTTTCTCAATCGAGCCCATGATACCTTCTTTCAAGGTGGGCTTACGGGTCCAACTCTTTCAGGATATTGCATTAGGAGTCGCATATATAGCCATCGTTATCCTTGCCATCGCCCTGTCGGTAAATCAAGTACCGAGTGAGATAGAGAGGCGAACCATTTATAACATCTTCTCCAAACCGGTACGAAGGAGCGATTTTCTTATTGGGAAATATATAGGTATATTGGCTGTTATAACAGCTTGCGCTTTTATTATGGGACTTGCGGTCTTCGGTTTCGTATTCGCCTACTTTGGGAAGCTCTCCTATGGAATCTTCCAAGGAATCTGTATGATGATTTTTGAGGCGGCGCTTATCTCGGCCTTTGCTACCCTGATATCAACCCTCACCTCGCCTATCATCAACACCTGTGCATGCCTCCTTTTCTGGTTTGTTGGCCATGTAAAAAGCAATGAACTGGCGGTAATGCTCGATAGTGGGGGGGCGGGGCGGGCTGTCGGGCTCGTCCTCAAGTATCTCCTGCCATCCCTCGACAACTTTAATATCAGCGAAGCAGTCGCTAGGGGGATTATAGTAAGACCAAGCTTTATGCTCGAGGTCTTACTATATACACTTGCTTTTTCAGCTGTCTTCCTTGCCATCGCCTCTTTTTCCCTGAGTAGAAGGGAGCTCTAGTTGGAAGTTAAGACACCCGCATTCGGTCACAATACCAGGGGAGTAGTTACTCCACTTATGGTCGGCGCACTTCTCCTATCGGCAGTGTTCCTGCAGGTTGGAATCGATAACGAGCGCACCAGGCTTGGTCTTACAACCACTAGGGTGAAATCGACTGCATCAACAACCCTTGAGTTCCTTGGTGGCTTGAGAGCAACAGCTGCCGCCCTTCTCTGGATAAAGGTCGACCGGCTCCATGATAGTTATTACGGCCAGCTATCAAAAGAAGAGGACGAGCTAATACCGCTCTATAGGCTTGTAACCTGGCTTGATCCGCATATTTACCAGGCTTACTACGTCGGAAGCTATATGCTTTATCTGGTGGATAGACCAGATGAAGGATGGGATTTCGCCCTTGAGGGACTTCGCATGAACCCGGAATCATCAAGGATGGAATTTAACGTCGGTCACCTCGCGCTCGTTTACAGGAATGATTATAAGGATGCCATTTCACATCTCGAGCGAGCCTACTCTCTCGCCCAGGATGATGAGGATAAATTCTATGCGCTCTCAAACCTTAAGGTCGCCTACAGAAAAGCTGGGATGACTGACAAAGCCGAAGCTGCCGAGGCGGAGCTAGCGATAATAGAAGAAAATGCAAGGAATATTATGTCCGAGAACCAGGATCATGTTCATGGTTCCGGCTGTGATCACGACCACGACGATGACTAATTCCCCTCCTTGATGGGAGAAAGAGCGTTAGCCCGCAAGGGGGACTTATTCATGAAGGAAGGATCCCCCATGATCAAACATATATGTAGGGGCAGAGCTTGTCTCTGCCCTAAGTAGGGGCGGA
>JACUUO010000201.1 GCA_014859275.1 Actinomycetota bacterium
CCGATTTTCTGGATCGGGCCGGGGTCATGCAGCTCATCGACCAGGGCGAGGGCCCGCAGGTCTGGTATCTATTGAATTTTGCACTATGGTGGAAAGAGTTTGTTGAGTAAATTGTCAGGCAATATTTGAAAAGTATTGCTGTAATATCACAATAAAACTATGCGTTTAATAAAAAGTGTTTCTATAAGTTTAATTGCTAAACTGGCGGGCTTTCTCATTGCTATTCCTACTAGTATTATAATAGCCAGGTACTTGGGCCCCTCAGGAAGAGGGATATTTGCGGTTCTAGCCGTTATAACCGGCATCGCTCTTCAATTTGGCAACTTTGGCTTTCATGCATCTAGCGTTTATTTTAGCGCCAAGGATAAAAACCAAATTCCTTCAATAGCCGGCGTATTAATAATATTTGGGTTGACGATTGGATTGTTTGCTAGCCTGGGAATTATCTTGATAAGCCTGCTTTTTCCTAAAGTACTGCTAGGCGATATTCCTTTCTTATTTCTAGTAGTTACTCTAATATCATTGCCTTTTGCTTTTACGGCTCTATTTTTGCAAAATCTGCTCTTAGGCATGCAGAGAATCTATGAATATAATTTTATTGACGTGGCAGCAAAATTATTAACGCTCCTTATGATCATCCCTCTATTTCTTGTTTTTAAGAAGGGCATCTTCGAATTGGTTATCATGTCTACTCTAATTGCTATCCTTACAGGCACAGCCTTTGCTTTTTTTGTTAAAAAACACGGCTCCATTCTTTTACGATTTGATTATTCGCTTTTTAAGAGGATGATTCGGTACGGGTCTAAAGCATATATCGCTGCACTTTTTGCTTTTTTAGTTATTCGCTCGGATTTAATACTAGTTAATTATTTCTTGGGGACAGGAAGTGCTGGTTTATATTCACTGGCGGTTGGTTTTACTGATTGGCTGCTTCTGGTTCCCTTTACTATGGCGGCAATGCTCTTTCCAAAAGCTACTGCGATTGGCGATAGTAAGAGTGAGCTTACCAAGAAAGTTAGCCGGCACACCGTTGTTTTAGTGGGAATAGCCTGTATGGTGGCAGCTATTTTCGCCAAACCGGTAGTTCCCTTTGTATACGGAAAAGCTTTTACCCTTTCCGCTGATGCTTTCTTGTGGCTTTTGCCTGGGGTTTTCTTTCTCTCTTTACAAACTATCTTCATGCACGATTTTGCGGCTAGAGGTATGCCCCCAATAGTCTATATCAGTCCTGCTATCGGTTTTATAGTTAATTTTAGCTTAAATCTTATTTTAATCCCCAAGTTCGGAATCATCGCTGCTTCGATGACTTCGAGTCTAGCTTACTTTTTGATGTTCTTGATCACCTTAATCTACTTTAGGTATATTTCAGATGCTCGTTACTCAGAGGTTTTACTTTTAAATAGAGAAGAAATAGCTGAGTTTTGGCAGACTTGGCGGGATAAAATTTTGATGGTGAGGGCGGGATAGGTGCATTGTATTACGAAGATATGCTTCTGGTCTCTTTTCAGTCCTCTAGTCCACCCACTTTAAGGTTAGGATGGAAACGATGAGCTCTTATAAGGAAAGACTGTTTACAACTTATCACTCAACTCATGTAGCGCATCTGGATTCAGATGATCAAGAGAAATTGGAGTGGTTCCTTAGGTATGCTAGGGATAATTACCTAACACATATCGATCACCTTGATAGGGATAGCTCAAGGGTACTTGAGATCGGTTGCAATAAAGGATACCTACTTTCTGCATTAAATTCTTTTGGGTTTAAGAATTTATCCGGCGTTGATCTATCGCCGGATGATGTACAGCAAGCGCAAAGGTTAGTCCCAAGCGCAAACATTGTTTGCAGCGATGCTTTTCTCTATCTAAATGACCATGAGGGATCGTTTGATGTCATAATTTTGAAAGCGGTGCTTGAACATTTGCAGAAGGATGATGTTCTTCCTTTATTAGAAAAAATCAAGAAAGGACTAACATCCGGGGGTATCATAATTGTTGATGTGCCGAATATGGATTGGTTATTCGCCCCCCACGAGAGATATATGGATTTTACTCACGAGGCGGGTTTTACAAAAGAGTCCCTGCGACAAGTAATGAACCAGATATTTACTTCCGTGCAAATACACCCGATCGAGAGCATATATCTCTCTTCGTTTCGGGCGATTATGAAAAAGCGAATAGCGAGATTTATATTGTATAGACTCCTATTGTGGGCTGAGCCAGAGGGCGCAGCCAACCCTATATGGGCTCGGGGTATTATGGGGATTGGAAAGAGATGAGCAAAGAAATGGTGATTTCGTGGCTGAATCAAGACTTATAATACTTAAGGATTCGATTACGAGGCCTGAGTCGCCCAACAATTCCATACTCATCACGTTTGATGAGCTTAAGGGTTGGGTTACATCAGGTACTATCATTAGACATTTCTTCAAATACCAGGAAGCACAGCTTCTAAGCCATCGATTAGGATTTATCCCTAAGCCTCTGGTTGCTGCAGTGCTGCTTCGTCTATTGAGCCGAAGATCATGCTATTTTGAGGATGAGCATGGGGAACGCATGATCATTAATGCCCCCACTTTTTTAAATCTTCTCTGGCGATTAATAAGAGATTTTGGACGAAAGGCCGCATTCATCGAGCGGATCGACCATGAGGTCGAACTTCTATCTAGCGAGGGCCTAAAAAAACAATTTGCAAAGAATCTGGACTTATACGCACCACCGGTTTATCTTCGGACTGATTTGGTTTTTGGTCTCTCCTCCGGTGGTTCGGTTGGGCATGTTGCAGGCGTACTAAATAACTTAGATAACTTCACAGGTAAACCCATTTTTATAACGACTGATTCTATCCCCACAGTTAGGGGAGATCTAGAGAGCCACCTGATCCTCCCCAGTGAAGGATTCTGGGAGTTTCGTGAGCTACCGAGCTTTAACTTTAATGAAGTTCTTGAGCAAAATGTGCAGAAGCTCCTAAGAAATCAAAAACTATCATTTATGTATCAAAGGTATAGCCTTAACAACTTCGCAGGCGTGAAGCTGGCTAGAGCCTACAGGGTCCCTTTTGTACTGGAATACAATGGCTCGGAAATCTGGGTAGGTCGAAATTGGGTTAGGCCTTTAAAATATGAGTCCCTGTCCGAGCGCATTGAACTTCTTAACCTCAGGGCGGCCGATGTAATCGTTGTAATTAGCAAACCGCTAAGGGATGAGCTGTTGGCGCGAGGCATCAAGGACGATAAGATTCTGGTCAATCCCAACGGCGTAAATCCGGGAACGTACTCACCGGAAGTGGACGGATCTGTTATTCGCAGTAAATACGACCTCGAAGGGA
>JACUUO010000035.1 GCA_014859275.1 Actinomycetota bacterium
CATGTGGGTATGAAATGAGGGTGTTTACCCTCACCCTACACCCACCTCCATTTAAATTCACCGTTAAGCGCTGGCACGGTAGGTAAAGCAATCAGCATGTTCACTATGGTGAGCTACCGTAATGCCAGGGGCCATACAGTCCCTGTTCTCATTAAATTGGCAGTCAACAACGTTACACACTGCAATATCCGGCATCCCCTGCGGAACTGGCCGAGCTTGACCTGTGGTGAACGTATCGCAGGTAGCATGCATCTCCCCTACATCGATATTGGGTGCATGGCACACCTCACTCTGGTTATAGGTACATTCAGTGACCGTACATGTCAGGACGTGACCTTCAGCTGGCATCATTTCCATAAAAAGTATCACCCCCTTGCCGCATTGATGGTTCTCAGCTCAATCTGTATACCCAAAATGATTTGCTATAAGCTGGTATGATGTAATTTAACTCAGGTTGCGGCGGTTTCGATTAAATTGCCAGCGTGTGGTTAATGTTTTCAAGCGTGTATCGGATTATTGATGAATCCGATAAAGGCCCCTTTATAGGTTTGACAGGTAGTAATAATGAGGATATCAGATGTGAATTAGCTGAAATAACAAGCTTCTGCAGCTATATGGTGCGCTAGCGGGGCTTAAAGGCCAGAAGCTACGTCGTAGCTTACTCCAGCTTGATCTGCGGGCGCATCTTCCAGCTCTACCCGGCCAGCGGATACAGAGAACATCGTAAGAAAGGTTTCGGCTAATTTTGGATCGAACTGAGTTCCTGCACACTTGTGTATCTCTATTAGCGCGTCCTCTATTGAAAGAGCCTTACGATACGGCCTATCGGTCGTCATAGCATCGAATGTATCTGCAATCGCAAGGATCCTTGCTTCAAGCGGTATCTCTTCCCCCTTAAGACCATCAGGATAACCTTTTCCATCCCACCGTTCATGATGAGCTCTTATGGCAGGAACCATATCTTTAAGGCTGGTAGATTGAATTATCTGTGCGCTCAGGGCAGGATGGTTCTTAATTACTGATATTTCCTCATCCGTAAGCTTATCTGGCTTAACCAATATATCATCTGGCATGCCTATCTTTCCTACATCATGCAGAATTCCGGCAGCTTTAATCTGGCTCACTGTCTTTTTATCGAGGCCGTATTTTGAAGCCAATCTGCTGGCCATAGCACTTACGCCTTGAGAATGACGTCTCGTGTACGGGTCACGGGCATCCACGGCCTTTGCAAGAATTCTTACCATATCTAAGAATAGTAACTCCTCAGCTTTTCTAGCCCGCTCTTCGGCGCTAATTACCTCAACCACTTCAGGATCATACACAAAAGTGGTGTTCTTACCATTGAGTTTTCCCCAGTAGAGGGCACCATCCGCAGTACAAACAAAGTTATCCTTGTTTTTCGCAAGTGTCGGGTAGGTGCTCACGCCTATGGTTATGGTAAGAGGATTATCTGGAAATGCGTCGCTTAAAACATTGTTGATGCTTTCCCTAAGCTGCTCTGCAAAAGTATAAGCATCTGTACTGCTCATATCAGGCACGATTATGGCAAAATTATCTCCGCCTAAGCGGCATGCCTCATCATCTTCCCTGACTTTAGAGATAATGGTACGACCTATAGTAGTTAGAACCATATCGCCAAAGGCATGACCACATACCCTATTTGTATCATCAAAATCATCGATATCTAAAACAAGAAGAGAGACTGGTTTTTTCACTTTGTCCGACCTTATAATCGCTCTACTTAGAGCTTCTTGAAAATAGCGATGGTTATTAAGGCCCGTTAGGCTATCACGGAGGGCCTTTGTAAACAGCATGGCGTTATCAGAAGCGAGCAGATGATTTCTGTATATTGAGAGCATAATTATAGCGGTCGATACCGTGACTAGAACAGGTACCCCTTCATTATGACCATCGTGTAAAGAGGCCAACCAGACTATAGGAATAACAATAGTGGCCATAAGTGGGACCAAAATGGTACGCCAAGAACTTTGTATTAACGCCTGCTCCTCTGAGATACCATAAGTTTTTGCCCGTGGGCGATCTATAACACCTATAAAAGCCCCCGTTACTTCATCTAGTGCAGACATTGATATTAGTATAGCTCCAGTAGCCATCGCTAATACTGACACAGGATTCATCCAATACCTAATAAAGTACATGGTAACATCCGCTAGAATATTACAAGTAAAGGCTGCGATTAAGAGGATAAACCAGCCTTCAATCTGGCTACTCCGGAATCGATGCAAAGTAAACAGTAGTGATACAAGAACAATCCAATCGATTATTGGGTAGGCTATAGTAAATATTCTTTGCACGAAACTCATACCTGGGTTTGAGTACCATGCTGGTATAAGGATGAACTGATAGCATAGTAGAAGCATGGCTAATGACATCATCGTTATGTTTACTAAGAACTGTTTCTTTTCTGTGGTGAAAGGAGGCCTTATTTTTCCGAGACTAAGCAATACACCAAGGATTATTGGTAGATATGCAACCGAAAATACATCAGCCAATGATATGGGTGGTATATTAGATGGTCCGAGAGTTGCCGCATATACTACCATCGTAATTGTACCCATCAGCCAGAAAAACATACCGGTTGCCATCATCCGCCATAATTTTCCATAAGACTTCGTGTTCTTAGAGGCCCACAAACAGGAGATAAACGAACCAAACACGGGCATAACATATAGAAACCCTAAAGTTACCCCCGCTATTTGATCGTTAGGCTTGAAGCCATAGTTTATTAGCCCGAATAGGAGGAAATAGAAGATGGTCGACAAGGCAATTAATCTTTTTACAATCTTTTTATTACCACTAAGTAATAGTGCCGACATCAGAAGTCCTTAGATATCAAAATAAGTTACAGGACTATATAACATATAAGATATAATCGGCATTCTAATGGATGGCTTTAGTGATAATCGGTAAGCATATAGCCCGTATCGTTGAACCAACAAGCAACAATTCTCTTACTTGACCCACTGACCAATCCCGATAACAGAACCCACGTAAACTTCATAGACTCTTACACGTTTTAGCCCAGCAGATAATAATAGCCCTTTCAGCTCGTCAGCAGATGTTAGCTTGTAGCTGCCGTGCCGTTCCTGCATAGAAATAAAAATATTCCAAAACCCGGTTGAGATTAGCGATAACAGTGATCGTAAACGGTCCATGCCTTTTGACATCCGCCACTGTGCGGCAATAGCACCTTTTAAGGTAAGAGGTGTAGAAGAGTTAACTACTACAACAATTGATGGTTTTCGAGCAATCCTACGAAGCTCCACTAAGAAACGCTCGTGGTCTGGAAGTATATATAAAACATGAACGGAGATGATTGCATCAAAACTTTCACTCCTGAAAGGAAGCGACTGGTTCAAATCGTAGGGCAGTATTTTTGGAGGATACTTGGATGTCTGATTAAAATTCTTTCGCTCAGCTATGGAGATCATTGTTGGTGACGAATCAATCCCGATAACTTGGTGACCCCTCCGAGCGAGTTCTATAGTATAATTACCTGTTCCGCAGCCTATATCAAGAATCTTAAGAGGTTGCCCCTGGGCATATTCATCGATATAGTTACAGACTTTTTGAACAAGTTTCTGGTATGGTCGGTAATATTTGCCTAGTCTGTCATAACTATATGCGTATTGATTCCAAAAAAATCGCTCTAACTCCCGGTTTTTCATCCCAAGCACCACTTATTTTTTTATTCTTGCAATATTCTTACAACTTATTCTTCAGGAATTTTGCAATTCACCAATCTGTCATCCTTAAAGAGCCAAAGACCCCTAACTTGTCATCCTGAGCCGCAGTGGAACGGAGGCGAAGGATCTAAATCGTATCTTCTATATTTTTAAGTATTAGAATGCCTCTGTATCAACCAACACTTTATTGGTCATATGCTACCTAGCGGCATAATAATGACGAAATTATATAGATTGCCATGGGCCTCTAGAGGGTTTATCCACACTCATGTTCTAATCCTTAGCTATAAAAATAGAATTCACCTCGAAGAGGTGATATGAGCACTTGTTTAGTTTTAGCTATTCTATCACACCCACCATGCCCTTTTCATGCGATTCTGTTAAGAAATTATACATCCTAGTATTCACTACTTTAAGGTTTGCTAGTGATTCCTCCAAAGATAGTACGTAAGGACTATTATTGCATCCAAAACAGTGCTTTGATTCACCAATTTGCTCAAAGGTAAATCCGATGCGGCTATAGGCCACATAGAGATGTTTATCCATGACTGCATACCAGTGAGTGATGCCTTCTTCTATACTGAAATTGAGCATAACCTTATAAAGGCCATTTGCTATTTGGAGGGTTAAGCTCTTGAACTGGGGATTTACAATAAGCCGGGAGACTTCTGCAATTGATTTATTATGAATATTAGACCGCGCTATATCGAAAAGTAATTCGGTAGGAAAACCAATTGGTGAGTCTTTGATAAGTCGCACAGTTCCAACTATATCTGTTCCATCAGTAGCGATGAAATGAACCGAGTATTTATCCCACTCATCATGCTCAAGTTGGTCCGGGTAATCATCGGCGTTAAGATAGCGTTTCTCCAGGCAGTACACTTCATAGCGAAGCTTATACATTGCAATCATCTCATCTTCAGTTTGCGCTCTTCTAAATTCTATCAATTCAAGTATTCCTCGCACGGTTATTTGGATAAGCAACCTTTTGATTGCAGTGTGGTTACATATCAATGGTATATTATGTTAAATTATGGCACATTGTACCAATATATGCGGTACCACTTCAAGCGAACAGCAGTTTGAAATTGGTGCTTTTTTATAAGCTCAACATGCCGCTAAAGAAAGCGGCACCAGTAGAGGCTTTTTTAAAGCAGAAGACAGTCTACATGATGCCAAAGAGCTCATAAAAGAGGTTTTAGGCCCAAATGTGGTAACTGGGATTGAAGAGCCGGGGCTTTTTGGGGTGTAGAGGGCCAGCTTGTGGAGAGTCTTCTAACCCGTTCGCTTTATAACCATAAGGACAATATCATCGGTAAATCGCCCCATTGAGAAATCTCTTGCTGAATCGATTGCTTTATTTGCTATCTCCTGGGCCGCCAACCCCGAGTTCACAGCTATGATATCACTGAGGCGTTCTGTGCCGAGGAATTCCTTGTCCCGGCGGAGTTCAATAAGCCCATCCGTGTAGAGAATTAGGATATCGCCAGGCGATAAGAAGAGCTCTGTTTCGGCAAATGAATAATTCCGGATGAGGCCGAAGGCAGGATCCTGGCCATTAATAAGCTTGGCTTTTCTTTCACTTGCTGAGTAATGGATAGGCCGTGGATGCCCCGCTATTCCCATAAGCAAGCGGCCTTCTTCCTCGTCGTAGTATCCATATATAAGCGTGACAAAATGTCCACCTATAAGTTGACGTGCGACAGTAGAGTTTCCCTGGGAAAGAGCACTTGCTGGACTAGGATTTAGGAATAATGCCGAGCGCATAGTATATTTTACCATTGCGGCATCGGCTGTAGCCTCAACACCTTTACCTGATGAATCACCTATGACTAGACCTACCTTCCCCTCTGTCATAGGTATGAAATCATAAAAATCGCCACCGACTACGGCCGCCTCAGTGGCAGAAGCATAGAATATGCCGATATCCGTATGTGCTAATGCTGGTATGTGCTCCGGCAGGAATCCCCGCTGGAGAACTTCTGAGATATATCGCTGCTCTTCAAATAGACTAAAATTATCTATAGCCACCGCTGCCTGATTACCAATGGACTCAAGAAGCGCCATATCGTAATCGGAGAACGACCTACCGGGTTTTAAGTTGGTCGCCCAAAGGAGAGCCAATATTCTTCCCCTTACTCTGAGAGGAAGGACTGCTATCGCTTGTAGTCCTGCATCGGCAATTACCTCGATCTTGCCCGGTGAGGTCTGGTAGTTATCAATTCGGCTAGCTTTCCCAGTATGGATAACCTCACTAAAAATATCCGCATCTAGTTTAAGCTTGATATCTCTGATCGCATTGGGTAGATTGTAGACGAACGGAAATGAGATTATACGCTTGCCCTCATCATACATGGATATACCGCTAGCATCGCAATCGAGAAGTCTAACCACGCCGGTCGTGACCGTCGAATATAGTTCGCTTCTCTCTCTGCCAGATGCTATATCAAGAGCAATTGTTCTAAGAACCTCCAGGTTCTCTATGCGCTTGCGGATCTCAACTTCTGCTCTGATCCGCTCACGCAGGTCGCGGCATATTCAGTGGGCGATCGGTATACCATCGACCTCTGTGACCCTACCGGTTTTTTCGACGGGGAGGAGACTACCATCTTTTCTTCTAAGATGTAGATCTCTAACCCCGTATATTCCTCCCTCTCTTTTATACTCCTCTACTATATCCTCGGCTCTCGCTCGTTCCTCAATGGCATGGATATCATAGAAGTTTTTCTGCCGAATTTCTTCCGATGTATAGCCGAGTTCCTGAAGCCCGCGCGGGTTCATATCGAGGATCATTAGGTCGTCGATATCGAAGATGTACATAATGTCAGCTGACGTACCAAAGATACCTTCTCGAGCTCTTATAATCTGCTCGGGTGTGAATTTGCCTATCATATTGCTACGCTGATCTTCACCCAACTTTTGAGTCACCTATTTCCTTTCCCCATTTAATTACCCTAAAGATATGAGAAATAACAATGGTTGCTCGTTCAGGAAACTTTGGTACGAATATCGCTTTTTAATAGGAAGCGACCCTGCCGGTATCTACAAGCTAAACATATTAGCGAGGGTTTTAGTGATGAATCCTTCTCCGAGCCTGCTAAGTAGGATCACATATATTATAAATCCAAGGTAGAATATGCCGCTGAATACTAGGTGAATGGCGTGGAGCGCCTTTCTAGACTTCAAGCCAGCGAGCATTATGGTACTTGCGATGAGTCCTAGCGCTGCTGCGATAACAGCTGACTCAGAAAGATGCCATGGGGTAAATAAAATACCGAAAGTTGGCAGAATACAACTTTGAAACACCATCGCACCCGTTATGTTCCCAATAGCCAGTGTGTCCTTATTGCTACGCACCCAGATTAGACTGTTAAATTTTTCCGGTAGCTCCGTAGCAATCGGCGTTATTAAGAGCGACAACACTAGCGCTGATATTGCAAAATGATTGGATAGCGCAATAACCTGATCAACGAATAAATGTGCGCCATATATTATGACTCCAAGCGCAATAATGAGCTGCAAAGCGATAAAACGCCAGCGCGGAGGTAGACCTTCTCTGTGGAAATGAAGCGGCTTAAGGTCGCAGCCGGTTTGGCCGCAATCAGCAATCGTAATTCGGAAATACGTGATATATATTCCGATAAGAACGGCGGCCACCACAAGTTTTATGGATCGTGCAGGTATTACAGCAGCAGCCAGCGCAAGGCTATAACCAGTAAGAAAATATCTAAGATCGCGAGATACGGTGTCTAGATGGGCACCAACTTCGAATGTACGCCTACCCATCACTGTGAGTACCATGATTCCAGTTCCGACTACTAGCATGGCGAGGGTGGCGAGCATGAATGATGACCCAACGATGGCGCCAATAGCAATGTGCTCGCCACCAGCATCAGCACTAAAGAGGATTGCGATTACTGGAATAATGGTCTCTGGCAATGCAGTGCCTATCGCCGCGAGGATACTGCCGACCGCACCTTCACCCAGATCAAGCCTGTTCCCGAACCACTCAACGCCATTGCTAAACAGTTCACAGGCCACCAATATGATCACCAGAGATAACCCAAAGAGTAGGTACGTTGTTATCAATTAAGCTCCCTTTCTAAACCCAACTATCGCATTTCTTACTGGTAAGCTTACTGGCTTATCAGTAAGTGCGCTGCCCAAAAATGGATCTCTGTTAACCACGAATTGTTAGCTATTTCAAGACCTATCATGACGCCCGGGCAGGTTTTTTGGAGTAGATTTCCTTATGTAACCGATGGCCGCAATTCCTACGCATAAAAATAACCTTCAATCGTTGCCGATTGAAGGTCTCGCTAATTGCTGCCAACTGGCCGTCCGGGCATATCTGCCGGGCTTGTCGAAACGACCAACCCACCTAACATGGGTAGCTACTCCCCTTCAGATTTACTAAGCCAATTTTACCCGACTTCTCACGGTATGGCAATTCTAAAATTCATGACTAGGCTGCTTCTCCTTCTTTTTCTTCTACCTCTCTCACAACCTCAACCGTAAAACCAGCCAGCAAACCACCGAACAAGCTAAGAATTGATAGAACAGGAGCTAAATAAAGAGCAACCGTGCCGCCGGCTGCAGCAGCCCAAACAGGAATATCTATAAGGATGCGGCCTGCTTTGTTCTTTATTCGAATACGGCGAACGCTTGATTCGCGAAGCAGATCCTCGATCGTATCCAGAAGCTGGCCAGCGCGCACTTCCCTCTCTTCAACATATTCCTTCTTTTGCGCTGCCTCTTCAGATGGACCCTTCGTCTTTGCTTGCGCTTCCAGTGGTTCGCTCTTACCCATCATTTCTTCCGGATTTTCTCTCTGTTTCTCTTCCATAATCGCAGAGCCCCCATTTGACCTGATTAACGCCGGTTGAGCGTATTTAACTGCACCGCCACAACAACCGACATCGCTTATTGATACCCTTAATTTTAAGTTTCGACCCGTATAGCTGACCATCTTTCCTTTTCTTCATTGTGATTGCCTGCCCGCTTACTTAGGGAATCTAAAGTGATTTGTAATTGGGCTTGGCCAATCCAGGAGATAATCTGCCTCGGTGGTATAGGGGCCACCATTGTGGATGAGAAGCGGAACCCCATCTGGCCTACGTCTATCAGATATTATACCGATATGCGGGCAGGGTTTACCAAAGACGACGATATCGCCACCCTGCCATAGCTCAAGATTTTTCACATCCCCTGGTCTAACCTCGATCGTCAGGCTCATTGCATGGCGATTAAAGAAAGAGGTAAGGTTTGGCACACGCCGGAAATCGATATTAGGATCAGGCTTTCTCTCCACTCGCGGGTAGGCTTTTATGTTAGCTGCTATGTCGCTATCTACCAATATTTTTAGATCATAACCGGCATCTCTAAAGGCACGCCATATAACATCGGTGCAGGTGCCCTCGGTTGCAGGCGGATACCCGCCTCTATAGTATGCGCTTTTGTAAAACGGGCGTCGTTCAACCTCAGCTCTAGCCCCGTGCACGATATCATCCAGATCATCGATGCCATCAGCGTCCTGGTCATGATTACTTAAGACCCGAGGGATCTTAATAGGGGTCTCCATGACAGGTTGCGTATGTTTTTTAAGCGGCAAATCCATCTTTAACAGTATCGATGGGCGCAATATGCTATTATAGAGCAATACTGATACGGTCACTACTCCAGAGAAAGCAAGCAATGCAGACATTGCGATTAAGAGCCGCTTTAACTGATAACTCATTTAGCATCCATAGGTCAATGTCCTAGTGGAAGCGCAAAACAAATGGCCGCTATAGTATTGTTAGGTAAAAATACGAATTGCTGATCATCTTTGTCGCCTCGGCCCTTGTTGCAAGTGCGCTTGGTTTGAATATATTGCCTGAATAGCCAGAGACAATCTCATTATTGCGTGCGGTCATTATATACTGCATAGCCCAGTGATCCGATGATACATCTGAGAAGTTAGTTCCGCTAACATTGAGTTCGAGATCACTGGCTATAACAAGCATCTTACATATTTCAGCTCGGTTAATTTTATCGTCGGGTTTAAAAATCCCGCCCGGGTAGCCATTTATAACGCCATGAGCCTTGGCTGTCTCAATATAATCATATGCCCAGCTACTGGATGGTACGTCGCTAAAGGAAGGCGTTGTAGGGTGCACAAGTTCCCATTCAGAGGCCAGGCACACCATTTTTGCAAACTCCGCGCGTGTGACGTTGCTTGCCGGTCGAAACGTGCCATCTGGATAGCCACCTATGATTCCAAATTCGGCTAAGAAGAGCACATCCTCTGCAAACCAATCACCAGGATGTACATCTACAAATCCGGCAACAGGTGCACCTGGATCATTGATTAAAACGAGATCTTTATCGGTAATCGCTGGTCCGCTGTCAGCAGACCAAGAGTACTCGTTGGCTTGCTTATCTAAGATGGATATCAAGCTCAGTTTATAAGTACCTGCAGACTGGTTAAGTGGGATGTATAAATCTCCCTCCAGCTTCCCCGTCTTCTCATTATAAGAGAGTAATGCGATTACCACATCGAAACGGACAGGGGTACGCGTCCAGCCTACGAATGCAACTTCCAAACCGGACTCTGCATCACTGGCATCGATAGTGACATGTACCTTGCCCCCTGGGTTGGTCTGCGTGGTCGATAGCTGAATTGAATTAAAAGTAGGTGCAGTTGTATCGGGGTGCGGATTTGTGATCGTGATGTTGCCTGCGCTCAAGTCAACCTCGTCCCCATCCACAAAATCGTCCGGGATGTCTAAATAAGCTACTTTCCACGTGCCCGGTATATCGTAATAATCAATGGTGAAGGTGCCGATTAGCTTGCCTGAAGCGCTATCATACTTCAAATCCACATTCCTCATAAAGCTATTAGGTGATAGATATACGACCTGCCCCCTATCAGTCGCGCTAATGCCTGTAGCAGATACAGTAATCGTTATGGTATCACCGGGCGATCCCGTCGAAGGAGATACGCTTATATCCTGAAACGTTGATGCTTGTGCAACACTGGCGTATGCAACTCCTATGACGAATAATGATATCAGCGTTAATAGGACAGTAAAGAGAATGAGTTTTTGCAGTCTAGATGAGCTGTTCCTGTTCATAAAGTTCCTCCTAGGGTTTAATTTCTTTTCGACAATTAATTCATTTAGATAGAGCTATATAGTGAGACTAACATACGATTGGTATTAAAGCAATTTGTTTTATGGTGGGAGCCTACGCGAAGGTTCCGCATAGTGCCTAGTGATATTAAAAATCAGTTAAGGTGAAGCTACAGGTCATTTATATCCATCTCGTTTAGATATTGGATAAACGCCGAGCGATATACCAGTTGTTAAATTTCACTTTTGGTAGTATCATTTTGGTGTCATAAAACATGCTGGGGGTATAGCTCAGCTGGGAGAGCGCCGCGTTCGCAACGCGGAGGGCGCGGGTTCGAGTCCCGCTATCTCCACGCAAATAAGAATACCGGCCCAAAAGCCGGTATTTTTATTTGTAGAGCAATGGAACATTTGCTATTAACTACACCATCATTCGGGATATGGTGTAGGGCTCGGACGAATACCAGAAGTTGCCTCGGCCAAGAGGAGGTTATATTATAGTTTAATCTTAGGTATCATTTCTATAGTAAAGTTGGTCTTCCGCCACGAGGAAGGTGCTATATGAAAAAACTTGCCTTGGCTGTGTTGATAATCGCGCTTTTTGCAGTTGGATATATATACAGGGGATACTTTATGCCCATCCGGGATATCGATAGGCTTGGTCCCAAAGAGATCGTTCAAACGTATTACGGGAGATTAGCGGCGCATGATTTTATTAATGCCAATAGGTGCCTTTCAGAGGATTATCTGCGAGAACGTTCAAAACCAAATTCCGTCGCCCAGACCCCACTCTGGTTGGGAGATATTGAGATTAGTAAAGGCATCGATACCAAAGCTTCGGGATATTTGAGCGATAACTATGCTGAGCGGCTATTCGATGTTGAATATAATGCAACGTTCTTGCAGGCCGGGGGTTCAGTTGACGGCCATCAGCTCGACTTCGTCTATGTTGCTAAGAAAACGAAAGATTCACCCTGGCGCATTATCGGCATTGGGTGCGGCCCCTAAGAATTCATCACCGAAATCTTTACAGGGTCATTTACAGGGTCACCTTTATCGGAAATTTCACTCCCAGGTAATCGTATGCAATATAGGCAATATCTGTGTCTTTAGGTACACTAAAAGTAACCATACCGGTCTCTGATGCATTGGTTGCAGGGCCACGCAATTCGAAGGCATCATCATAATAGTCAACATCGGGATCAATCTTTTGCCCATTAGTAAGATGTAGCTTGAATCCATGCTTATTCAAACGTATGGCGTCTGAGCCAACATTCTTAACCGTAACACCTATAGAGACAAAGCGCTTTCCTGCTGGTGGAGTCCATGAGAAATCAAGTCCGCTATCGTAGATAGAGTTCTCATACAGCCATTTTTGTGCAAACAGCTGAATACTACCAGAGGTCTTAGTTTCCCCGTTAGCGTGAATTGGCTCTGAAGCGTAAATAGCGCGTGAGATCATAGCACAGACTTCAGCTTGGGTAGCTTGTGCGTTGGGCTTAAACAGATCACTTGGGTAGCCGTTAACAATACCATTTTGATTAGCTACTCTTATATTTTGTTCCGCCCAGTGATCGAAAGTATCATCAAAAAGCGTATAATTACCCCAGGACTTACCTAACTTATAAGCTCTTACAATGGTGCTTGCGACCTCGGCACGAGTAATCTTATTATCTGGCCTAAAGGTCCCATCCGGATAGCCGGTCATTACACCAGCATTGGATACTGAACCAATATAACCACTGTTCCGGTTCCCATTTATATCCCTGTACATGGAGGTATCTTCTGTATTAAGGTCCAATGCTTTTGCAATTGTTACTGCAAATTCTGCTCGAGTGATTGAATTATTAGGTCTAAACGTCCCATCTGGATATCCTGTTATTATGTTTTTAGATGATAACTTCTTTACAGGGGCATAAAACCAGCTGTCACTTGGAACATCGCTGTAGGCTAGAGCGGACCCAGTACCCAGTATAAGTATGAAGCATGCTAACACCAAGGCAACTGAAACGCTTCTTGCTCTTTTCATTTTCTAACGCCCCCCTTCAAGTTGTCATTTGAAACTCAGTAGTGCTATAAACCAGGTAAAGTTAAGCGTTTATAGCTAGCGGTCACTTAAAAAACGATATGTCGATTATCCCTTATTTTTCCATGGATAGCAACCCACTCCTAGGAAAATTTATAATCCAATGCATACCCTTAATTTTGTAACCCGTAATATCGATCTCAGGCCCTATAAGGGAGCGAACAGAAGTCCCTGAATTTCAATATTTACAAGCTTTTTCCTCACCTGCTTCATTAGAAGTTTGATTCACCGAGGAAGTTTGCTATGCCTACCAGCACGATTATGGGAATTGGCAAGTTGACCATCCCTTGGTTGACAAGCATAATAGATAGCCTGTATAAATACAATAATTGTATTTATAAGGTAAGCGAATGAAGATAAAACTTATATCACCTGCACGAAAATCAGATTGGGGCAGTAGCTTTTGGGATGTTGAAACCCTCGTTAAGGTAACAGGGCTTAAAGCTGCAGGTGCTCCGTTAGCTCTTCTAACATTAGCAGCCTTGACCCCAGTTGACACCGACGTAGTAATAACTGATGAGAACCTCGAGCCAATAGATTTCGAAGAGGAAGTTGATTTAGTCGGGATTTCATTCTTCACTTCTTATGCACCTAGAGCATATGAGATTGCTGATATATACCGTTCAAAGGGCGTTAGGGTTGTTCTCGGCGGCATTCATGCCTCGATGCTTCCAGATGAGGCAATAGTGCATGCCGATTCTGTAGTAATCGGTGAAGCGGAGGAGACCTGGCCTAGGCTCATCAATGATTTTAAAAAAGGCACGCTCCAAAAATTTTACCGGGCAGAGCGCTTTCCAAGTCTTAAAAACTCGCCAATCCCCCGATGGGACTTATTAGAGGCAAATGCTTACTCCTATTTCACCGTTCAAACCGGCAGGGGCTGCCCGCACGGTTGCGACTTCTGCGCCGTTCATGCCTTTAATGGGCGTAAGTACCGCTATAAAAGTATCGATAGGGTTGTAAAAGAGATCGAACTATTAAAAAGCATTAACCCACGCAAGAACATTTTGTTAGCTGATGATAATCTTTTGGCTAAGCCCAGCCATGCAAAGGAGCTTCTTAAAGTTCTTGAACTGCTAGATATTACATTCACGGCACAAGTATCTATAGATAGGTTGGAAGATGACGAAATGCTTGATATGTTATGTAAAGCCGGCTGCCTAACCGTTTTTGTGGGATTTGAATCAATCTCACAAGAAAGCCTTGATACAGTCAATAAGAGCAGAGTTAATAATGTAACAAGGTATAAGAAAGTGGTGGAGAAAGCTCACTCAGTAGGTATAGAGGTATTAGGTTCCTTTGTTTTAGGTTTTGATGCTGATGATAACCAGATTTTCGAAGAGACCGCCAACTTTATTCAAGATAGCGGTGTCGCCTTTGCAATGATAAACATACTTACGCCGTTGCCAGGCACCAGGTTATATAATCAGTTTGTCAAAGAAAGAAGAATTTTAAGCGATCAGTGGCAAAACTACGATGCCGAACACGTTTGTATGGTTCCAAAGAATATGTCAGGTGAAGAATTGCTTAACGGTCGCACTTGGTTATTAAAAGAAATTAGCTCCTATCCAGCTCTATATAAGAGATTGAGAAATCTCTCGGATAAGGGTGTTTATAGTAGGGCAATGCCCTCAACCAAGGAACGCATTTTAATTATATTAAAATGCTTAATAAGCGCCGATGTTAAAAGGTTTTGGTTTATATTAAAAAGCTTTTGGCGTCCAAAGTCTGTATCAATTGCCTCCGCGCTATTCGCTATAAGTGTTCATGATTACGCCATCTCTTTGCCTTTTAATGGAAAATTAGTATCCAATCGTCAAAGATATAATTAAAGGAGCGTAACTATTCAGCACATCCTACAAAAAGATAAGGTAAGCAAGGTATATAAAAGCCCTAATCCAGTAATCCTGGAATGGGCTCTATAATAATCTTGCGATCTTGAACCGATATATCCCTAACGACCTCTTTGGTTGCTGGTATTAGATATTCTTTGGCGTCCTTCACGACGTAGACATCATTGCTGCCGGTTCGCAAAATCTCCTCGACGAACCCGAGGAATTTACCATTTGTTGTATAGACCCCCATGCCGATGATATCGTGTATCCAGAACTCGCCCTCGGGTAGCTTTGCGGCCTCCTCCACGGGAATCATCAGATTTCGCCCCGCAATCCTTTCAGCCTCGCTTCTACTATCTATACCTTCGAATTTTAACAATAATCCCTGTGGCCTTTGTTCTAACCTCTCAATTACTAAGCGTTCTAATCCTGTAATCGGAGGGCTAGGATATAGTTTTGCACCTTGCTTGAAGCGCTCTGGAAAATCAGTCAGGCTTGAAGCTTCGACCTCACCACCTAATCCGTGGGGGCGATGCACCTGAGCAACGATTAAATATTTAGGTCTCATTCGGCAGAACCCCAAATTCTTCTTTTCTAGCCGATGATTTCGACGATTGCTCTCTTGCCTTCTTTAACGGCAGATGCTTTAACTATTGTCCTTATTGCCTTGGCAATTCGGCCCTGCTTGCCGATGACCTTACCGATATCGTCCGGTGCAACATGTAATTGTAGGATGATAGATTTCTCGCCCTCAACCACAGATACTCTTACTTCGTCTGGTTCATCAACGACAGCTTTAGCCAACAGCTCTAACAGCTCTTTCACTAGGACACCTCCCGCGCAACTATCTTACCCAAGGACGCCGGCTATCTTAAGTAGCTTCTTAGCCTGATCGGTGGGTTGTGCGCCTTTCCTTAACCACTCAGAAGCCTTACCCTTATCGATTTCTATGGTCGAAGGATCGGTTTGAGGATTATAGCGACCGATAATCTCGATAAACCTACCATCCCGTGGCGACCTTGAATCCGCTACTACAACTCTATAATGAGGATTCTTCTTTCCACCTACTCGAGACAGACGAATTTTTACAGACAAACTATCACCCCCTCCGCTATTACCATAAATAGATATATTTAAACCTGACAAATGTCAGCACACCAAGCTAACCGAAAAAGGGGAAGGGCCCCTTTTTCGGTATCTTCATCTTACCCTGCATATTGCCAAACTGTTTAAGAAGCTTTTTAGTCTGGTTAAACTGCTTTAGCAATTGGTTTACCTCATGGGGTTCCGTCCCACTCCCTTTTGCAATCCGCTCGCGGCGGCTGCCGCTGATCACGTTGGGATTGCGGCGCTCCTCTGGAGTCATCGATTGTATTATAGCCCTAATTCTGGCTAGATCCCTATCGCTAACCTGTATATCTTTAGGTAGTTTATTGAGGCCAGGTATCATTTTGACAAGCTGGTTTATTGGGCCCATCTTTTGCATCTGTTCCATTTGTTCGAGGAAATCTTCAAATGTAAACTCGGCCCTACGGAGCTTCTCCTCCAGCTCCTTGGCCCTTTTCTCATCGATCGAAGCCTGTGCTTTTTCGATCAGCGTTAGCATATCACCCATGCCTAGAATTCTTGAAGCCATGCGATCAGGATGGAATGGCTCAAGACTATCCATTTTCTCACCGATAGTAACTAGCTTTATTGGCCTACTTGTTACTGCCTTGATGGATAAAGCCGCACCGCCTCTTGCATCACCATCCAGTTTCGTCATAACAACGCCGTCAAAATCGAGCTTCTCACGGAACGTCTGTGCAACATTTACAGCATCCTGACCGGTCATAGCGTCGACGACCAGCAAAATCTGATGTGGCCTTACCTCCGTCTTTATCTCTTCCAACTCTCGCATCATATAATCATCGATATGCAGGCGACCTGCAGTATCGATGATTACCACATCTGCGCCACTCTGATTTGCAGCTTTTATGCCCGCCTTAACTATTTGAAGCGGTGGAATCTTCGGATCGTCGCTGTAAAATTGGATGCTAGCCTCATCGGCTAGTACCTTTAATTGATCGATAGCGGCCGGCCGATATACATCCGCACCGACAAGAAACGGCCTTCTACCGTTTGATCTGAGATAGTGCGATAATTTCGCTGCAGTCGTCGTCTTACCAGAGCCCTGTAGGCCAATGAGCATGATAACCGTCGGTGGTCTTGGGGCAAAGCTGAGCTTGCTCTCAGTTGAACCCATAAGCTCAGTAAGCTCTTCATTTACGATCTTAATTACCTGCTGGACAGGGGTTAGACTCTCAAGAACCTCGACGCCGATGGCTCTTTCTTTGACCTTAGCAATAAAATCCTTGACTACCTTGTAGTTTACATCAGCTTCTAGCAATGCTAGACGGACTTCGCGCATTGCCGCATCTACGTCTCTCTCTGTTAGCTTGCCACGTGACTTTAACTTACTGAATATATTATGTAGTCTTCCGGATAGGTTGTCGAACAATCTTCTCCCTACTTTATGCAGAAATAAAATTCAGCTGGGCAATATATTCCCAGCCGTGTAAATATTATACCAGGTAATTGATGCTGTCAAGCTGGATTAAGCCGGGCGAGATGCGCTCAACCCATTAATCCTGGACTAAAGGACAAATTTGTTCCGTTACTTTGGGAATTATCCGATCGGTAGGTGGTAGGCAAAGTGCGCTTTCACGAAGTATCCCCGGGCATGGGTACTGTACCGGCCAGTCGTTCACCCTTAACCAACCTTAGGTTTATATAAGTGAACGTTATTAGCAATGACCCGAGGATTGCTGTGACAATGTTAATAAATATCAGTACTGGCCAGAAATAAACGGTATCGTCCTGAATTCCCACTATCGCAAAAACCGGCGCAACTGCTATAGCATGCACTAGAAGAACCTGCCAGAAATAGCCCGTTACTAACATCCTGCTCCTAGTAAGGACCTTAATCACACCGCGCATATCATCCATCACTACTACGGGCGAAACCAGCGAGAACCATATATAAAAGATTAACGCAGGAAGGGAAAACAACACTCCTATATTACCTAACAACATTGCCGGTAATGCAAGAATCACACCGATATAAACGACCACCGTATTTACCAGGAATACCTGCGGATAAAGGACTATCGAGCGCTTTAATATATCCGCTATTTTAAGCAATGGGGATCGGAGTTCAGCGTGGACGAGCGCCGCAATAAACCCTCTAAACCATACACTTCCAATAAATATAAGTATTGCTTCTATTATATCGTTATAGCTCAACTTGAATGTGCTACCTGTTGCATTATTTATAGCCGTGGAAGATGCGCTATTTATGGTTATGGGGGGTAGGGAGATTATGATCCTTACTACAAGGCTTAAGATAGCAGCCATGCCAACCGACAAAACAGCTGCTACCACAACAACAAACCAGCGTCTATCAAAGAAATTATATGTGTCTCTTAAAACTCTAAATAGCAAATTTTGCTCCGCACTTACCGATCATGGGCATATCCTATTATAGCGCAATTATTGTGCGGCAAAAATAAAAGATGGTGGAACAATGCTGCCACCATAATGATTTTAGCAATCTAGTTCCTCCCCCTTGAGAGGGAGGCAGTATATAGATTTTCACTATTTCCCTCCCCTTTGAGGGGTGAGGCAGTATATAGATATCTAACAGTGCCCCTCCCCCTCTGGAAGAGGATAGGGAGAGGGTAAAGAGTGGGGCAGTATACAGATTTTCACTATTTCCCTCCCCCTCAAGGGGGAGGGCAGGGTGGGGGTGAAAAGCTGACCGCTGATGGCTGACCGCTGATAGCTGATAGCTATCTATCAATCAAAGCATGCGTGATGGAGTACTAGATTAAATTCTTGAGCGCTTCTGCAGCTCCCTCGTAACCTCGATCAAGTGATTTTGCAAAGGCCTCTACTGCGCGCCCTTTATCATTAAGCTGCATATATGAGTATCCTATCCAGTAATAGGCGTAAGCATTATCAGAATCAAGTCTTGCCGCTATCTCATGCTCCTTTATCGCCTCTTTGAACATCTCTTTTTCCAGATAACACGAACCGAGATTATAGTGAGCGTTTGCATTCACTGGGTCGGTCTCTATTATCTTCGCATAATGATCGGCTGCCTCATCGATATTCCCCCGCTCAAAGAGTATAGAGGCCATACCGAAACGTGCTTTTATCATAGCCGAATTAATTTCAATCGCCTTCACAAAATACTTTTCGGCCTTATCGAAATCATATCGCTCATAGCATATACGCCCCATTAGAAACCATGCATCCTCGTTATTCCTATCGATAAATACCGCTTGTTTGAGGTTCTTCAAAGCTCTATTGAATTGCTTTAAGCTGTAGTGGATCACACCGAGTGCGTAGTAATTTAGTCCGTCTCCAGGGTTATCCTTTATGTCCTGTTCGATCTCATCCTTTGCCGTGATAAAATTGCCCTGGGTAATATATTGCTGGGCCCTTACCTGGCGGATGCTTGGCTTACTCCTGCCTTTGATGGCAGTAGTGTAAAAAAAAATACCCATCGCTATAAGTATGGTAGTTATCAATAGAATACTAAGGATTACAGCAAAAGTGAGTGTCATCTCTTATCCTCCAAATGTTATGTCAAATAATTGCTGGACCAGCGGCTATTTGTGTATCAATCATTAATAAGTCGCTAATTTTGTTATCGGGCTTAAAACCGCAATCTTTAGGAGGATTTGCATGGCATGCCGGTGTAGGAATAGTTACCCAGTGCTGTAGGGGTGGACCTTGTGTCCACCCAGTAGTTGCCCCATTTATGGGGCGTATCAATGTGAGTCGAGAGTGTGGGTACTACTCTACTAACTACTAACTTCCTATTTCTTACAGCTAAGGAGCGTGTGGATAAGTACTACTCT
>JACUUO010000036.1 GCA_014859275.1 Actinomycetota bacterium
TTAAATGGAGGTGGGTGTAGGGTGAGGGTAAACACCCTCATTTCATACCCACATGCTGACAGCTGATAGCTGACCGCCGAAAGCGGAGCAGGAATGTCTAAGCCTATCGGTAAATTTAGCCAGAGAGAGCGGTGCCCGCAGGTCGGCTGTTGCCGTGCATCATAGCTTAAGTAGGACTTTTTAACCTGATTATTGTACAATACTCACTAAGGGTGTTGATACCTTTTGTTCTCTTAAAGAGGAGGGTTAATTTGGATACTAGAAAGCGGACTGTATTTTTCTTTGTATTGTTTACTGTTTTTGCAGCAATTGTTTATTCGGCTTATCAGCAAGCACCGCCGAAAGCAGGGACAAGCACTTGTGACCCCGACTGTGAAGAGCACGAGCAAGCAAATGAACAAGATAAGCCCGGTGTACTAGAGGGTAAAATCGAGCAGATTGATCAAAAAACCGCAACAGTTATTGCTATACAACTTGAAGAGCTATCGAGTAAAGATTGTGCCAATCAAATCGCAAATTACCTCGCACAACTTGGCAACATAGGCATAATAAAGTGCGATATGGCAACTAAACGTTTTGAGGTCCAGTACAATCCCGATAAAGTCAGCAAGGATCAAATCCTTAAAGCCTTTGCTGAGGCCAAGCACCCTGGTAAGATTATAAGCGAGTTATAATCACCTAAATAAGAATTTAACAGCAGATCCTACTTTAGCTTTTTAATCAGAGAGAAATAAAGAACCGCTTATACAAAAAGGCTTTCCTTTGCCTTAAAATCCGAATTTTGTGGGCATAAATATCATAATGTTGAGGCGGTACTTTATGGTTGAAGGAGTTTAGCATGGCAGTGGAGATAAATCCAAAAAAAGATGCCCTGGTACTGATAGACCCCCAAATCTGCTTTATGCCTGGGGGCGTCCTCGCGGTGCCCGGAGGGGATAAGATATTTGATGTCATCAATCCCCTCACAAAGAAATTCAGAGTAGTCGCGGCTTCGGCAGATTGGCACCCGCCAAATCACATATCGTTTAAAGAGCGGAGCGGGCCTTGGCCCCCGCACTGCATACAAATGAGAGAGGATGCAAACTTTCATCCAAAGCTTGATCAATCCAACTTAAGCATGGTCGTGCGAAAGGGCTTTAATCCTGACAAGGAGCAGTATACCGCATTTGATGAGGTCAGCCAGTTCGGCGATATGCTTAAGGCCAGAGGGATTAATAGAATATTCGTCGGCGGTGTAGCCACCGATTATTGTGTTCACGATTCAGTAATCGGTGCGTTAAAAGAAGGCCTTGACGTTTATGTGCTCACCGATGCGATAAGGGGAATAAACGTAAAACCCGGTGATGAGGAAAGAGCGCTCGAAGATATGAAGGAGCATGGAGCAGAGCTTATAACATCGAAAGACATTGTCGAGAAAACGGGAGCATGATATAAATAGTTCTCGGCTAAACAATGACTGTTTTTCTCAAGATCCTTTTCTACGACGCTGCAGTGCCAGCTAACTAGCTGCAGCGTTGGTCCATGAGTTGTCCCTGGTCTATACTCCTAGAATGGATGTATTTATGAGATTAGATATCATAACGATATTCCCCAGGATGTTCGATTGCGTCTTCAGCGAAAGCATGATGAGGATTGCTCGCGAGAAAGGCTTGATCGACTTACGCGTCCATGATTTAAGATCCTGGACTGGAGATAAACACCGCAAGGTAGATGATATTCCATATGGCGGTGGGTACGGTATGGTCATGAAGCCAGAGCCGTTCTATAAGGCAGTACTCGTGGTTGGCGAGTCGGATAATCTAGATGATATAAGAAGCAGATCAAGGATTATCCTGTTTACTCCGCGGGGTAGAGTTCTTAACCAGGGTTTGGTTGAGGAATTTGCTCGTGAGGACCGTATAATCATGCTGTGTGGCCGCTATGAAGGTATTGACGAGAGGGTCCACGAGCACATAGCAACAGACGAGGTATCTATAGGTGATTTTGTTCTTTCGGGTGGAGAAGTACCTGCTATGGTATTAACTGAGGCGGTTATACGGCTGATACCCGGTGTCCTCGGTGGGGAGGAGTCTCTTGCCGAGGAAAGTTTTACAGAGGGGCTTTTAGAATATCCCCACTATACCCGGCCGGCGGAGTTTGTGGGTTGGCGTGTTCCAGATGTATTGCTATCTGGTCACCATGCTGAGATTGCAAAGTGGCGCAGAAAAAAACGGCTTGAAGCAACATTGCTAAAAAGACCGGATTTGCTCGAGAAAGCAAAACTCAGCAATCAAGATAAGAAGCTTCTCGAAGAAATAAAGACAGGGGTAGAAAAAGAAGCTGGGTTCCAGGATCCGGGGAAGCTGATATGAAGTAGCCGATATATAGAAGGCCGTTCAGGCTCAGGTAGATCCAGGTTGATGTATAAGGATAGTTTCGCTATAATTTGAATGTTATGCCGAAAGGGAGGACATTATGGATCGCATAGAAAGCATTGAGAGAGCGCAGCTTCGGGACGATTTACCCCAATTCGGCCCAGGTGATACTGTCAGAGTGCACTACAAGGTTGTTGAAGCAGGCCGTGAGAGGACACAGGTATTCCAAGGAGTAACTATTAAGAAGCAGAACGGCGGAGTAAGGGAGACGTTTACCGTCCGCAAGGTATCCTTCGGTGTTGGTGTTGAAAGGACGTTTCCTCTTCACTCACCGAAGATCGCTAAGGTAGAAGTTATCTCCAGGGGCAAGGTAAGGCGCTCGAAGCTTTATTATCTAAGGGAAAAGGTTGGCAAGAAGGCGCGCATAAAAGAAAAAAGGTATTAATGATCGATAACCGATATAGATGAGTAAACATTTACCAGAAAAGGGCAGAGATATACCCGATAAGGAGGAATTTGATTTAAATCCTAGGCTGGGCGCGCTCGGGCCGTTTTCCGATGATTTAAGTGATGAGCAATGCGATAGCAACCCCGGTACAAAGGAGAAGGATTCCTTTATCTCATTCGTAAAGGAACTGCCTCTACTGATAATAGCTGCTGTAGTAATCGCCCTTGTCATAAAGTGGTTTTTTATACAGCCTTTCTATATCCCATCGAGATCGATGGAGCCAACCCTCGTTCCTAATGACCTCGTGCTGGTCAGTAAGTTTATATATAAGTTTGCTTCTCCAAAGACGGGGGATATAATCGTGTTTATTCCCCCCGATGATAAACGCGATTTTATCAAAAGGATAGTTGCAACTGAAGGCGACATTGTCCAGGTAAGGAATGGCGAGCTTTTTATCAATGGCAAGGTGGCTAAGCAAGATTATGAGACTATGCCAGGAGATTTTGATAACTGGGGGCCAGGGGAGATTCCAGAGGACCACGTCTTTGTTATGGGCGATAATAGACCCAATTCACATGATGGGCGAAAGTTCGGACCAGTGCCTGAGAGCAGTATCATCGGAAGAGCCTTTATGGTTTACTGGCCTCCCGGGCACATAAAGCTCCTGGTAGACTAATCCTCAGGCTCTATGATGGATCTCTCATCTAAAACAATCAGTGAAATTAAACAATTGCTCTCTTCGGCAAATGCAAAAGAACTTTGCGATCTTTTAACAAGTCTCGAGAGCGATACTCGCATTGGGATTCGAAAACTCATAGATTTCTATCAGAGGGAGAAGGCAAGAACCGAGGCTGAAGAGATCGCTCTAAGAGAGCTAACCAAGTATGAACGAGAGCTCCATAGCAAAGGCTTTAATTTTGTGGCTGGTGTTGATGAGGCAGGAAGAGGAGCCCTTGCTGGGCCACTAATCGCCGCAGCGGTTATCCTTCCGAAGAGGATTAAGCTTTATGGACTTAGGGATAGTAAACTTCTATCCCCTGAGCAACGTGATATTTTATTTGATCGCATAATCGATACCGCCGTTTCCTGGCGTGTCTTCCGCGTTGAACACAGTGATATAGATGCGAACGGGATACAATGGGCGAATTTGCGTGCCCTTGAGCAGGCGGTTCTTGCTTTAAACCCCGCCCCCGATTACATTCTCTCCGATGCGTTTACCATAAGATCCCTGGAAACCCCCCACCTCGCGATCACTAAAGGAGATAATCTATCACTGTCGATAGCGGCCGCATCGGTGTTAGCTAAAGTAACGCGGGATCGCATAATGCAGGATTATCACACCACCTACCCACAGTACGGCTTTGACCAGCATAAAGGATATGGTACTTCGCTGCATGTAAAAGCACTAAAGAGGCATGGCGTCTCACCGATACACCGGAAATACTTCGCCCCAGTTGCAGAATGTGAGCAATTGAGGTTCTAACTGGTATATTAGATTGTTATAATCCTAGTTATAAAATTTAGTTTTAGAGTTACATAAATACGGAGATGGCAAGCGAAACAAAAAGAGAAGATTATAACGAGAGCGATAAAATCGTATACAAAGGCGTTGAATTTGCGCATCCAAGCGAGGAGCAGTGCGCGCGGATACTCGATTTTTACGCCATCAGGTGGGAATACGAACCCCGGACGTTTCCCATCGAGTGGGATAAGGAAGGAAATGTGACGCAAAGTTTTTCGCCCGACTTTTACCTCCCTGACCTCGACCTGTACATCGAGCTTACTACTATGAGCCAAAAGCTGGTAACTAAGAAGAACCGCAAGGTAAGGAAGTTAAGAGAACTTTACCCCGATATAAAGATTAAGATTTTTTACCAGAAGGATTTTAAAAACCTCTTGTTGAAATATGGATTGCCGCGCTAATTTAAATGCTGGTGTTGTAGTTCGTACTGAACTATTAACTTGGAGGCGATATGCTCAACGAAGATGTCGAAAAAGTATTGATAACCGAAGCTGAGATAAGATACAAAGTCACAGAAATAGGCCAAGCGCTCTCGGCTGATTATGCAGATAAAGACCCCGTTCTTGTGAGCGTTCTTCGGGGTGGGGTTATATTCTTAGCTGATCTAATAAGGACTATGTCGATCCAGGTAACTATTGATTTCATGGCCATATCGAGCTATGGTCCGGCGACAGAATCATCTGGCGTTGTAAAGGTTCTAAAAGATCTAGAGGAGGATATAATCGGCAGGCACGTCATCGTTGTCGAAGATATCATAGATACTGGGCTCACGCTCGGTTATCTGTTAAGAAATCTGGGGTCAAGGAATCCAGCTAGCCTGAATGTTTGCGTTCTACTTGACAAATCGGCGAGAAGGATCCTCGATAATCTTCCTATAAAGTATAAAGGCTTTGATGTTCCGGATGCTTTTGTGGTCGGCTATGGGCTCGATTACCGTCAAAAATACCGCAATCTACCCTACGTCGGTATTCTGAAGAAATCAATATACGAAGAGGCGGAAAAATCTAGCGGAGGAATTGATTAAATCGTTTTTTATAGTGAATTGCGCATCGGCAGACCTTGTGGTATGATATGTCCGAACTTATTACAGAAACTTTTAGTGAGTGGGTACAAGCCCACTCTTTTGATTATGAGGGTGTTGCCTTCTATGAATCGCAAGCCCAGAATCGAAACGATCGAGCGGCTCATAGAGCCCATTATTGATAAAGAAGGCCTTGAGCTGGTAGATATCGAGCTAAAGCGAGAGGCCATCGGCCTTGTACTGCGCATCTTCCTAGACACTAAGGAAGGTGGAATAAGTGTGGACGAGCTGGCTAGAGCCAGCCAGGCAGTCGGCAAGATTCTGGATGAAGCTGATATTATAAGGCAGAACTATACGCTCGAGGTGTCTTCTCCCGGTGTCGAGAGACCATTAACCAAACCGGAGCATTTCAAGAGATTTGTTGGCTCAAAGGTATCGGTTAAGACAAAAGAACCACTTGAAAAGCGGAGGCAGTTTAAAGGACAGCTCGTAGAAGCCGGGGATGAGAGTTTTGTTGTAGAGGTTAATGGAGAACGCTTCGAGATACGCTACAGCAATACAGCGAAGGCACATCTTCAGGTCGAAATAGAATTCTAAGCTGATGAAAGGAGCAATAAAACGTGAACGGTGAGTTGATTGAAGCTCTTAAGCAACTTGAACGCGAGAAGCAGATAGATCCGAATACTGTACTTGAGGCGCTCAAGTCCGCTCTAGCCTCAGCTTATAAACGCAATTACGGCGGTGTCAGTGAAATTAGAGTAGATATTGATCCAAAGAACGGAGGAATAAGGGTGTTCTCGCAAGATTGGATTGAGCGAGAAGGCGAGGAGCCAGAGCTAGTTGAGAGAGAAATAACACCTGATAATTTCGGACGAATCGCCGCTCAGACAGCTAAGCAAGTTATCCTGCAAAGGATCCGCGAAGCGGAGCGTGATAAGATGTACCAGGAATACATCGATCGCGAGGGAGATATCGTAACGGGTATCGTTGAGCAGAGTGATCAGCGATATACGCTAGTTAATCTCGGTAGGGTAGAGGCTTTATTGCCTCCTACAGAACAGGTCCCGACCGAGCGTTATGATCACGGCACCCGGTTAAAGACATATATTGTTGAAGTAAGGCGAACGACTAAAGAGCCTCAGATAATTGTGTCGAGAACGCACCCGAGTCTGTTAAGGCGTTTATTTGAGCTTGAGGTACCCGAAATTTACGAGGGTTACGTCGAAATAAAATCCGTCGCCCGCGAGCCTGGCTACAGATCTAAGATAGCTGTAGCTTCAAGAGATCCGAGTATAGATCCAGTTGGGGCTTGTGTCGGCCCGAAGGGATCGCGCGTCCGGATGGTGGTAAGCGAGCTTCGCGGTGAGAAGATTGATGTCGTTGAGTGGAGTGATGACCCGGCCGAATTCGTATCCAATGCTCTCAGTCCGGCAAAGGTTAAAGAGGTAAAGATCGATGAGGATGAGCACACGGCAGAAGTGGTTGTCCCTGATAACCAGCTCTCCCTTGCAATCGGCAAGGAAGGACAAAATGCCCGGCTTGCTGCAAAGCTGACTGGTTGGAGAATTGACATAAAGAGTGAATCGCAGGCAAAGGAGGAAGCCGAAGCAACAAGTATTCTTGAGCCCTCGAAGAGGGATGTTATCCCCGTATCAGAGGAATCGTCTCTTGAGGAGAGCAGTATTGAGGTCGGCGGCTACATGGAGGACAATGGCATCTGTTGGGCCATTAAGTCATCGGGTGAGCGTTGTACCAATAGGGTGCGGCCAGGAAGTAGCTACTGTGGCGTTCATAAAAAGCTTGGGAGCCGGGGGTAGATAAGGATTGGCAAAAATTAGAAAGGTTCCTGAGAGAACTTGCCTCGGCTGCCACGAAGTTAAGCCGAAAAAAACCCTAATAAGAATCGTTAGAACGCCCGAGAACGTTGTAATCGTCGATCCGACCGGTAAGGCAAATGGGCGCGGTGCATATATCTGCCCGAGAAGTGAGTGCCTTAGTGCGGCGATAAAGAGCAAACGATTAACCAGAGCCCTAGGGGTTGATATAAATCCTGAAGACCTGGAGAGAATAAAGAATGATGTTAAAGCTTTAATAGGAAATTTTAAGTTAAAATAAATATAATAGGTGGTGATACGATGAGAGTTTATGAACTGGCAAAGCAGATGGGCATATCCAGCTCTGAACTGATGGGTAGGCTTCAAAAAATAGGCGTTGAGACGAAGAATCACTTCGCTACCGTTGATCCTGCGGTTGTGAAGAAGCTTGAGGGTACACAGATCGCCAGTTCGTCACCACGCGCAGAAGTTAAAGAGAAGAATGCAATAGCACGGAAAAGGCCAAAGACATTGGAGAGGGTAGCGTCTACCAAAGATACTGCAAAGCCATCTCAAGTTAAGACATCTGAAAAGCCTAAAGCGGAGCAATCAAAACCGGATCAGAGTAAGGGAATTAGTCGACCAGCAAAACCTGCAAGGAGGCCTCAGGTAAAACGAGGTCAGGCTCAGCAAAGACCTCAGGCAAAGCCGATAAGGAAGTTTGGTAGAGCTTCGCGGCCTGCTGAAGAGGCTGCGGTTGTTGTCGAGGAAAAACCGAAGATTATAGAGATACCGCAAGCTGTTACGGTTAAGGAATTCGCTGAGATTATCGGAAGGGAACCGACTGATCTAATCAAGGTATTACTAAAGCTTGGTGAGTTGGTTACCATAAATCAATCTTTAAGTTCTGAGGCTATAGAAGTGCTTGCGGATGAGCTAGGGTATGAAGCCAAGGTTATCAACCCTGAAATATTGATTGAAAAGGAAGAGGCTATCGAGGATGTTGATAACCTCGTCCCAAGACCACCGGTTGTTACGGTTATGGGCCATGTTGATCACGGTAAAACTTCACTTCTTGATGCGATTAGAAAGACGGACGTCATCTCGGGTGAGGCTGGCGGCATTACGCAGCATATCGGTGCTTATCAGGTAGTTCTGGAAGGTCGGAAGATAACCTTTATCGATACACCTGGTCATGAAGCGTTTACTGCTATGCGTGCGCGTGGTGCACAGGTTACCGATATTGCAGTACTGGTGGTCGCGGCCGACGATGGTGTTATGCCACAGACAGTTGAGGCTATAAACCATGCTAAGGCTGCAAATGTACCTATAGTTGTGACGGTAAATAAGATCGATAAGCCGGGGGCAGACCCCATAAGAGTTCGCCAGGAGCTAATGGAGTACGGTCTTGTCCCAGAAGAATGGGGCGGCGATACCATCTTTGTTGACGTATCGGCAAAGCAGAAGATCAACATCCAAGAGTTGCTTGAGATGATTCTGCTTGTCGCAGACATCAAAGAGTTGAAGGCTAATCCAAAGACGGCAGCGCGTGGAACGTGCATCGAGGCGAAACTTGAGCGTGGACGTGGTCCGGTTGCTACCGTTTTGATATACCGTGGCACCCTACGTGTTGGTGATGCGATTATAGCCGGTACTGCTTTTGGTAAAGTAAGGGCAATGAGCGATGATAAGGGCAACACCGTAAGCGAGGCAACTCCTGCACAACCAGTCGAAGTTGTCGGGCTATCATCGCTTCCACAAGCAGGCGATGAGTTCAGGGTTGTGTCTGATGAGAAGGAAGCTCGTCGCATCGCCGAGGAGAGGGCCCTTAAGCGCAGGCTAATTGAGCATGAACAGAGGCGTAGGGTTACCCTGGAAGACCTTTTCAACAGGATTCAGGAAGGCGAGGTCAAAGAGCTTAATCTGGTAATAAAAGCCGATACACAGGGTTCGGTTGAGGCCCTAAAGGATGCTCTATTTAAATTAAATACCGATGAGGTAAAAATTCAAGCCATCCATACTGGTGTGGGGGGCATATCGGAGACAGATATAATGCTTGCCGCTGCGTCAAACGCGATAGTTATCGGCTTCAATGTAAGACCTGATGTTAACGCAATGGCAATGGCAGCGAAAGAATCTGTCGATATCAGGACGTATAGAGTCATTTATAAAGCTGTTGAGGATATCACTCAGGCGCTCGTAGGCATGCTTGCGCCCGCAATTGAAGAGGTCGATACCGGCCATGCAGAGGTTAGGGCAACATTTAAGGTTCCGAAAATCGGAGTCATAGCCGGGTGCTACGTTACTAACGGTGAGATCGATAGAAATGATCGAATACGGCTCGTGCGCAATGGTCAAGTCGTCTATGACGGAAGCATTATTTCGCTGAGGAGATATAAGGACGATGTAAAAACCGTTAAAGAAGGCTTTGAATGCGGTATAGGCTTGGCGAATTTCCAGGATATAAAGGAAGGCGACGTTGTGGAAACATATAGGCTGGTTGAGAGACAGCGCCAGCTGGGTGAATAATAATGGTAGTAGGGCTGCTCAGGATGGAGTTGTATTTACCCGAAGCAAACTCGCTAAAAGAAAAGCGGCAGATAGTCAAAAGTATCATAGGTAAGGTTGAGAATAAATATAATGTATCCATTTCAGAAGTCGATCATCATGATCTCTGGCAAAGAGTAACTATAGGCATAGCCCATGTGTCGGAGACGGGCGAACAAACTAAGAAGGTGCTTGATCATATCGATCGATTTGTTGAAAGCCTGGATAAAGCGGTAGTGAGCGAGAGGGCGCTATCAATCTTTGCGCCTGAGAATTAGAAGATGGCATCATGGACTTAATCCAGGGTCGAGCCCTTTAAAAACATGGCAGGACCCTGGATTTATCGTTTATAAGTAAATTTGGAGGTAGGATAATGGAATCGGCAAGAACCCACCGTGTGGGTGAGCTTATAAAAGAAGAAATTAGCGATATCATCAAGAAGGAACTGAAGGATCCTCGAATCGGGTTTGTCACCATCACAGGGGTTGATGTCACGCCCGATTTACGATATGCGAATGTCTTTATAAGCGTATTAGGGGCCAGGAAACAGAAGGAAGAAACCCTCAAGGGATTACAGAGTGCAAGCGGATTTTTAAGGAATATGCTCTCGAAAAGAATAAGAATTAAATATCTTCCCGAGTTAAGGTTTACCTTCGACCCCTCGATCGAGGCAGGTATACGAATTGAGAAGGTGATCAGAAAACTTCGTGAAAAAGAGGAGGAACATGGTTAAAACTGCTTTAGAAGAAGCGGCACATAAATTACATGAAGCCAACTCTGTCGTAGTAACCGTGCATGTGCAGCCAGATGGAGACGCCCTGGGGAGCCTCCTTGCAATGGCAAGGCACCTTAAAAATATCGAAAAAACAGTCTGCACTACGTGGGGCGAGGAGATACGGATCCCGGCGCATTATAAGTGGATGCCAGGGATAGATGAGATCGTTGATTTTAAGCACTGTATCGATGCAGATGTTCTTCTTACGCTTGATTGTGCAAATGAACACAGGCTTGGATTTATGGAAAAGAGACTTACCAGATTTAGTTCGATAATCAACATCGACCATCATATCGATAACTCAAAGTTCGGCACGATTAATGTTTTAGATTTTAGTGCTTCTGCAACCTGCGAGATAGTTTATGACCTATTAAGGGTTATGAATGCCGATATTGGTGCCGATATCTCAACTTTGCTTTATACCGGTATAGTTACCGATACAGGCCGCTTCCAATATTCAAATACTACCGCTAAAGCACTAAGAACCGCTGCTGATTTGGTTGATCTCGGAGCAAATCCAAACGCCATCTTCCAAAATGTATATGAAAATCTATCGTTTGCTTCGTTAAAACTTCTTGGCGTTATTCTAGAGCGCTCCCATTATCTGGAAGACAGCGGCCTAGTCTACTCTTATCTTTCTGATAATGATTTTAAACAGGCAGATGCCGCCATGGCGGATACCGAGAGTTTTATCGATTATCTTAGGATAGCGAGGGAGGCAAAGGTTGCCGCAATATTTAAAGAGACATCGGATGGTAAATTGAAGGTTAGCTTAAGGTCCAAAGGAGATATCGATGTTGGAGCAATCGCCAGAGAAGGCGGTGGGGGTGGACATCGCAATGCCGCAGGGTTTACCCTTGCTCTAACCATAGAAGATGCTGTCGTGTGGATTTCTGAGAGAATAAAATCACAAAGTACTGCGACGGCTGCGAGTTAAAATGGATGGTATATTGGTAATCGATAAGCCATCGGGCCCGACTTCGCATGATATCGTAAATATCGTTAGACGGGTGGCCGGACTTAGAAGAGTCGGGCATACCGGTACGCTTGATCCGATGGCAACTGGGGTTATGGTACTGCTGCTTGGCCGAGCTACACGGATCGGGCGGTTCCTTGATCTAGATCCTAAAGGGTATATCGCGGAAGCAATATTTGGGATCGTTACCGATACTCAGGATATCACTGGACGCACAGTACGAGAATCAGCGAAAAATGTTAATATTGATGATATAAAAAGGTTAATTCCCAATTTTACGGGCGATATTTGGCAAGTACCACCTATGGTATCTGCCGTAAAAATCAGAGGAAGGCCACTCTATAAGCTTGCCAGGCAAGGCAGAGAGGTTGAGCGTCCGGGGCGCCTGGTTACCATATATGAGCTGGAGCTAGTAGATTTCTTTGAATCGGATGGTAAGCATAAAGCCATCTTTAGAATTGTGTGCTCGGGAGGTACCTATATAAGGACTCTTATTCATGATCTGGGTGAAAAATTAGGGACGGGTGCAACGCTAAGTAGCCTAACGCGCACGAAAGTTGGCAGATTCACACTATCCGACGCCGTAAGCATTGATATTATTAAAGCCACCGGAGATGATATCCACCACCTTCTTATAAGCATGGATAGCGCATTGTCACATTTTCCTGAGGTAATTGTTAAAGATGAGGCTGTCGCACTAGTATTAAACGGGCAAAAGTTAGAGACGGATATGCTTGAGCGATATCTTGAACTTGGAGCAGGCAAGAAATTCTTGAGGATAAAGAGCCGTAGCGGAAATCTTCTCGCTTTAGGGCAGATAGTAAAAACCGATCATGTTGTAATCACACCCAAGGTCGTTTTTAATTAAGCACATGACTTGATATCATAAACACGGAGATAACTGGCGATGGAAATAATTCGAGGGATAGAGAATATAAATCATATCGATGGCCCTTCTGCCGTAACCGTAGGTGTATTTGACGGCGTACATATCGGCCATCAGGCTATTATAAAAAAAGCAGTAGAGCTAGCACGCGATATAAGTGGCAAGAGCGTAGTTGTTACCTTCGAGCCGCATCCGCTCGCTATAGTTCGTCCTGAAAGTCAACCTCCTCTCTTGTTGGCAACTGATCTCAAGGTAGCGTATATTGAGGAGCTTGGGCCTGATTATCTACTCATTATCCCATTTACATTGAGTATAGCGAATATGGAGGCGGAGAAATTTGTCAACTACATCCTACTCGAAAAGCTAAATGCAAGGTATATCGTAGTCGGTGAAGATTTTTCTTTTGGTAAGGGAAGAAGAGGCGATGTTGCGTTTCTTCGATCCTATGGCAAACCGAAAGGCCTGAATGTAATTGCCATACCGCATATCAAGAAAGATGATATTATAATAAGCAGCACTGAGGTTAGGGAGAAATTAAAGAAAGGTGATATTCAAGGGGTAAGGCAACTTACCGGCAGGTATCCCAGGTTCCGGGGGAAAGTAGTGCGTGGTTTCGGGCGCGGGGGATCGGTTGTTGGCATACCAACTGCAAACATAGAGACGCTCTATGGTGAGCTTGTACCAAAAGCAGGTGTTTATGCTGGGTATGTATGGGTGGGCTATGACCACCTACCGTGCGTTATTGATATAGGCCTCTCACCTACGTTCGGTGATGTAAAGAACACTGAGATACACGTTCATATATTGGGTTTTAACAAAGATATTTACGGCAAAACACTAGATGTCGAGCTTAAAGCAAGGCTGAGAGACGAGACGAGTTTTAAAGATATTGAAGAGTTAAAGGAGCATATACGGTCCGATATAAGGCGAGCAAGGGAAGTGCTCGCTGGCGAGGCACTTTAAGACAGTGTCTTAAAGTGCCAATGTACGAATGCGCCAATGTCGATGAAGGTAAGAAACGTGGGTAGAGTTGCCCAGTGATGCAGAAGATCGGTGAATCGGGCCGGGGTCCAGGGATGTGGGCAAGAGATGTGGGAATAGTTATCCAGTGCTGCAGGGTGTGGGTATGGTTACCCAGTGTTGCAGTGCTGCAGTTACCAGTTGATGTGGGTACTGCTCTATGAACTACTAACTATGAACCACTAACTAATGGCTAATAGCTATTCTGTCATTCTGAGGGAGCGGTAGCGACCGAAGAATCTCAGACTTACACCTTAAACCCACACCTTGTGCTTACACTTAACTGCAGCACAGCAGCACTTTAAGACGCCCCATAAATGGGGCAACTACAAATAGCTGTTAGGACGGCAGCACGTCGGCACATTAAGACCGATAACTGCAGCACGGCAGCACCGCGGTAGTGGAAGCGTTTACGCATCTTTAACTTTGTGTTAAGATTTTAGAATATATTCAAAAACCGCTAACTAGGTTGCTCCGATTCACCAACGGCTACTTGGTCTGCGGTATATTAGGCCCAGGCGCTGAGTAGGTTTGAAAGCAATTACTGATCTTACGGCATTAAAAGCCCATAAATGGGCACTGCTCACTATGGGTAGGATAAATTAACTATCCTAAAGGTTCAGCGGTGACCGGGTCAAATAAGGAGGTGAAACCATGGCTTTAGAAAAAGAAATTAAAGCAGGTATTATATCGGATCATAAGGTTCATGAATCCGATACCGGCTCGCCGGAAGTTCAGATAGCAATCCTTACCAAGAGAATTAATGATCTTACTGAGCATTTAAAAGAGCACAAAAAGGATCATCATTCTCGCCGTGGTCTTTTGAAGATGGTTGGCCACCGGAGGAGATTGCTCAATTATCTTAAGAACAAAGATATCGAGAGATACAGGGCGCTGATAGCAAGATTGGGCTTACGAGCCTAAATATTAGCGCTTAACGGGCAACCAGTGGTTGCCCGCAATCTATTCTAGGAAAGTTTAGGGGGTTCTAAAATTTATGGAGCCTAACGCACAAAGCGGCGTACAGGTCAGGGAAGTTGTCCGAGAAGAGTATGAGCTCGGGGGGAAAACCATCGCCTTTGAAGCTGGCATTTTTGCCAGGCAGGCCGATGGTGCTGTTGCTGTGCATATGGGTGAAACGATAACCCTTGTCACAGCGGTTATAGCCAAAGAGGTAGCCGAAGGAAGAGACTTTCTTCCTTTGACGGTCGATGTCGATGAGAAGATGTATGCAGCAGGAAAGATACCTGGCGGTTTTATTAAGAGAGAAAGTCGACCGAGCGAGAAGGCCATACTTACCGCCAGGCTTATTGATAGGCCACTTAGGCCATCGTTTCCAAAAGGATTTTATAATGAGGTACAGGTGCTAGCGACCATACTTTCCGTTGATTTTGTAAATCAACCGGATATACTGGCATTGAACGGGGCATCGATGGCGCTTCTTTTAGCGAATGCTCCCCTTAGCGGTCCAGTTGCTGGTGTAAGAATCGGAAGAGTCGATGGGAACTTTATAATTAATCCAAATTTCTCAGAGTTGGGTGCTAGTGACCTCGATATGGTTGTTGCCGGAAACCGAAATGCCATTCTCATGGTTGAAGCAGGAGCAAAGGAGGTTTCCGAAGCCGATACTATTAGAGCGCTTGAGGAAGCTCATAAGGCAATCATTCAGCTATGCGACTTCCAGGAGCACTTTAAAGAAGCATATGTCAAGGTGAATCCACTACCCGAACGAATGCTTGAAATGCCCGTAGAGGGCCTGACATATGAAGAGGCTGAGCGGAGGATACGAGAGTTTGCTACCGGAAAATTAAGAGAAGCCCTTAGAAACCCGGATAAGCTTGCTCGCGAGCGACAAGAAGAGGTCATTGAAGATGAAACGCTCGAGGAGCTTGAAGCCCTTGTTGAAGACAAGGAAGAGTACGTCTCCAAGATTCTCGCAAAAATAAGAAGAGAAGAGATGCGCAGTATGATTCTTAAGGAAGGCATACGGTCTGATGGTCGTGGAACAACCGATGTAAGGCCGATACTGGCGCGTGTAGGTATTCTTCCAAGGCCTCATGGTTCGGGTCTTTTTACAAGGGGGCAGACGCAAGTCCTCTCAGTTCTTACCCTGGGCACGGTCAGGGAGGAGCAAATGATTGATGGCCTTGGTTTAGAAGAGTCCAAAAGATTTATGCATCATTATAATTTCCCGCCATTTTCGACCGGCGAAATAGCATTTTTAAGAGGCCCAAAGAGACGTGAGATAGGGCACGGTGCGCTCGTTGAGCGAGCATTGCTGCCGGTTATCCCTAAGGAGGATGAATTTCCGTATACTATACGTATTGTCTCTGAGGTGCTTGAATCAAATGGTTCGTCATCGATGGCAAGTGTATGCGGAAGCACGCTTGCGTTAATGGATGCGGGCGTTCAGATTAAAGCGCCGGTTGCTGGAGTTGCGATGGGCCTCATTAAAGAGGGCGATGACATCGCAATTTTAACCGATATAATTGGCCTGGAAGATGCACTTGGAGACATGGATTTCAAGGTTGCCGGAACAGCCAAAGGTATAACGGCGCTTCAGATGGATATGAAGGTTGAAGGTGTGGGCAGTGAAGTCCTAGGTAGAGCTCTTGAGCAGGCACGCCAGGCCAGGATGCATATTCTTGGACATATTCTTGATGCCATACCCGAGCCGAGAAGCGAACTCTCGAAATATGCGCCCCGCATTATGACCATCAAGATTCCGATCGAGAAGATCGGGGACCTTATCGGTCCAAAAGGTAAAAACATTAGGGCTATTATTGAAGAGGTGGGTGCGCATCTTGTGACCATAGATATCGAAGAGGATGGTACGGTCTTTATTGCAGCAACAGATGGTCCAGCCAGTGATAGAGCCCGAGAATTGGTCGAAATGTACACTAAGGAACCTAAGGTAGGCGAGCAATATATGGGTACAGTTACTAAAACAACGGGTTTCGGAGCCTTTGTGGAGATATTGCCTGGAAAAGAAGGTCTTGTGCATATATCGCGCCTTACCAGGGGCAGAGTGCCAACCGTTGAATCGGTAGTCAAGGTTGGTGATAAGATTCTCGTAGAGGTTATCGATGTAACCGATCAGGGTAAGATAAGTCTGCAGGCATTGAATCTTGAATATAAAGGTAAAGCGGGAAGTTAGTGTGGCCAGCGAACAGCTTTTCAAGAAAACAGTTTTACCATCTGGAATAGAAGTTGTGACCGAATATATGCCTCAGGTTCGCTCGGTTGCGATCGGTCTTTGGATCGGGGTCGGGTCTCGTGACGAGGTCGAACCAATTAATGGCATGTCTCATTTTATCGAGCATTTGCTCTTCAAGGGCACAAAGACTAGAAGTGCCCGCGATATCTCAGAAGCCTTCGATACGCTTGGCGGAGAGCTTAACGCTTTCACAGCAAAGGAATATACTTGTTACTATACCCGGCTTCTTGATGAGCATGTCGATACCGGGATTGAGATACTTGCCGATATGGTCCAGAACCCTCGTTTTGATAAAGACGACGTTCTTTCTGAGAAAAAAGTCATCTTAGAGGAGATAAACCTGCACGAGGATAGCCCAGATGAACGTATCCATGATCTGTTCTCGAGCTCTCTCTGGACGATTCATCCGCTGGGTAAGCCAATTCTGGGCCATGTTGAGACGGTCGGAAATTTTACCCTCGATGATGTCGTAAGGTTCTATAAGCAAGAGTATATCCCGAATAACTTAATTGTGGCTGCAGCAGGTAACATCGATCACGATAAAATGGTTGATCTTATCAAAGGACACTTCAAGATTACGTCGGGGGAGAGAACCGTCCGCAAGCAGTTTATTCCACATATTGAGAAGAAAATTGATGTCTATACTAAGGCGACGGAGCAAGCGCATATCTGTCTCGGAACTGAAGCGATCTCATCTAGGGATGATAGGCGTTTTGTACTCTCAATTATGGATAATATCCTTGGTGGTGGCATGAGTTCACGCCTCTTCCAGGAGATCAGGGAGAAGAGGGGTCTTGCCTACTCGACCTACTCTTACCACTCACTATATACCGAGACAGGCTTTATAACCACGTATGTTGGGACGGCACCCGAGAACACAGAACGGGTTGTCCGCCTTATTCAGGAACAGATCGATGACCTAGTTAATGACGGTATAACCGATCAAGAGGTCTACAGGGCAAAGGAGCATCTAAAGGGGCAACTGGTGCTGGGGCTCGAAAGTACGGGCCGCCGGATGACCAGGTTAGGCAAACTTGAAATTACGCGTGGTGAGATACTTTCGCTCGATGAGCTTGTGGAAAGGATAGATGCGGTTACAAGAGATTCAGTAACTGATCTTGCCAGAGAACTCTTTAAGCCCGAGAAGATGGTCTTAACCGTTATCGGCCCGTTTGAATTGGAGAAGCTTGCTCATCTAGTAGCCTAGTATAGCGTTAAGTTAAGTAAGCTACGTGTAAGGCATTATCTTTCCAAGCAACATGGTCAGCAGGAAAGGCTTTTACTTGGTTATTGCCCGTTTTGCTGTCACATCAGAAGCTATTTTGCTAAAATTAAATTAGGGCCGTAATTAACCCTTTGCAATAAGCAAAATATTATCTATGATTTTGATTAAGAGCCCGATTTCTAGGGTAATGTATCAGTCGCAAGCTACTGCAGCATAAGGAGAGATATGTTGGAAGTAGGATCTTCGAGCACGGATATACGCGACCTGATAAGGTTCCAATCAGAGGCCGTCTCATCGCATTACGATCTACCGCCAAAGTTCTTTGCCGGTTTCTTAGGCCCACGCATGGCCTATTCCTGCGCCTATTTCATCGATGAGAACGATACCCTAGATGAGGCGGAAGAAAACAAATTACTACTAACCGCTAAAAAACTGGATCTAAGAGAGGGTGAATTGCTTTTAGATATCGGCTGCGGGTGGGGTAGTTTTATATTCTACGCAGCTGAAAAATTTGGCTGCAGGGCTATCGGGATTACCGTATCAGAGGAGCAGGCAGCATTTGTAAACCGCATATCCGAGGAGAGAGGCCTTGGGGATAGGGCAAGGGCGGATGTAGTTCACGTCTATGATATGAGCTATCCTGCCCGGTATTTCGACAAAATCGTTACCATTGGCGCAATAGAGCATATGGACAACCTGCATCTTGTCTTTTCCAAAAGCTCAGAGATACTAAAGGATGATGGGTTAATGCTCGTTCACGGGATGACTAAACCCTGGCACGACCGGGAGGAAGAACTGCAAGGAATTACGTCTGAGGTAGGTGAGCTTGTAAAGGAACATTTTGGCATCGGGTACTGGAAAAGCCTTTGGGAAGTCATGGAAGCTCTTGAGAAAAGCGACTTCGAGGTACTAGATCATGAAAATATCACCCGCCATTACCAGCTAACAGTTGAGCGTTGGCTTGAGCGTCTTCAGGAGAACGAGGAGAGCCTGATAGGCAAAGTTATCGACGAGGAAAAATATCGCGAGTTTTTAGTCTTTATGGCGGGTTATATCGTAGGCTTCGAGACCAGCCATACCCTCTGTAATCAAATCCTCTGTCGTAAGATAAATTACGGAGAAATACGTCCGGCCCTACCATTAACCAGAGAAAATATCATTCTCTCTCCTAGAAAGGAGCGATTGTGCAAGAAAAATTAACTGCTAACCACATATTTGACCACGAGATCCCGAGAATCCTTTCTGAAAAGCCAGAGATCGCTAAAAGAATCAATGCCGTGCTAGGCATAGAGCTGATTGGTGAAAATGGAGGCTACTGGACCCTCGATCTTACAAATAACCCCGGAATAGAGAGAGGTAGAACAAAGGAACCTAAGTGCATGATCAGCGCGCATGTTGAAGATTTTGAGGCACTGCTTGCTGGAGGCAGTATACGCACAGCGCTAGATGCATTTAAGAAGAAGCGCATCCAGGCTAGCGGTCATCTGCCAACTATATTAAAGCTTGAGTTTTTGCTGACGTCGTTAGTGAAGAGAGCTCAATAGTCTTAGGAATACTTGCTTATAAGCTTAGAGCGGTATCTGATTATCACATGAAAAAGCACCCTATAGCCTTAAAAGGCCTTTTTAAGGCCCTAGAAGGGCGATTAGAGGGCCTTACACCTTCATCCGGTAAAAAACTATCTTAAAAAAGAAGTACGTGTAGAAATCGACTCAAGCCCACAAAAGAGTTCGGTGTCTGGGTACGAAACAGGGAAGCTACGGGAAATTTAATTAAAGATGACACCAAAAGCGAATAACAGCCAGCGGCTATTGATATCTGAGAGG
>JACUUO010000202.1 GCA_014859275.1 Actinomycetota bacterium
AATTCTCACGTAGTAAAAGTCTTGGCGCTTCAACCCAAAACAATACCCAAAAAACAGAAGAACAGCCCTTTAGAGTGGTTTGAATCCTATTTGCTCCCCGGGTCGGACCCGGACCCTCCTTATGGAAAGGTTCGAATGGGTTGCCACATATCATGCAATAAAAGGTGATTATCGCTCCAGAGATGATTGCTAACAGAACCGGTCTGTCTTGCCTTGAAGATATTGCTCAGGAATTGGTTGATGTAGAAACGTGTAATCTGACTGAGGGATGGTTTTTTAACATCTTCTTCAGCCACTAAGTCCGAAGTCGCCACGGTTCTTCCGGACTGAACAACTACAACACGGCCAAGTACCGTGCCTTTTTTTACCGGGTATTTAGTTATGGGCTTGCTTTTTATGATCATGTCTATATCGATCGAACTTCTAACGAAAGTCTCTACATCGAATGCAGCCACGAGGTTCACCTTCTCGCCATACCTCATCTTTACCGTCTTATAGGTTATCCCCTTTGAGATCAATTTCCTCTTTTCATAAAGGCTGAAGCCGTAATTGAGCAATGCCTCCGATTCGCGAAACAAGGCACTTTGCGATCTAGAACCGAGAATAACTGCGATCAGCGAGATATTTTCTCTCTTTGCTGAAGACACCAGGCAGTACCCCGCCTCGCTGGTATATCCGGTCTTGACTCCATTTACTCCCAGATAATCCCAGAGGAGCTTATTGCGATTTACAACAATCGTAGGCTTTTTTGGGTCTACGCGCCTTAATTTCCTCTCCTTTGTGGATACTATTTTCACAAACGTCTTGTTTCTCATCGCGTACCTTGCAATTAGGGCGAGATCCCGAGCGGTAGAGTAATGTGAGCCATCCGCCAGACCATGCGGATTAGTATAGTTGGTGTTTTCTGCCCCAATCCTTAGAGCCTTTTCGTTCATCAGCTTCGTAAATTCACCTACTGAGCCTCCGATACGGTCTGCAATAGCAATGGCCGCATCGTTTGCAGAATTTAGCATTAGCGCATATAGCAGTTCTTCAAGCGATAGCTGTTCGCCAACGGACAGCTTTATACCGTAGCGACCTGCAGACAATACAGCTTCGCCGACTGTAACCGTACCGTCCAGCTCTTCGCGCTCTATTGCAAGAATGGCTGTCATTATTTTCGTTGTGCTAGCTATCGCCTTCTTTTCATCTGGATTCTTCGCCCATAAAACCTCGCCGGTTTTATGTTCGATAATAATTGCTGAGGGAGAACTTAGATTAAAGCTTAGATCATCCGCATACGCATTGTTCTGCAGCGGTATATACATTGCTGCGAGAACTGTAATGAGTATTAACAATAGAGCAAATCGCTTCATCGGTCGTTCCTTACCGGGTCATTCTCTTTAGGATATTAAGGGTTTTTTATCTAAAAGGAAAGAGTGCGCTGATTAGAAAACTTTATCAAGTAAGCTTAGCTGATGAAGTACATGCTTGCGGATCTTTTTTGCGCTTGGAAGGTCGCGGACTACCTCGCCTGATTTTATGAGCGGCTTTAAGAGCCCAACCCATTCTCCGCCACAGATACAAGGTTGCTCAGGTGATTTATGTTTCGGAGTAATTTTTGTCTCAAGACAGTTTTCACAACGCCAGACCTGTTTTGCTCCCGACATTTTCCCTCGTTTAGCCAGGGGCTTCCCGGATACCTCAACCAGATCAAACGAGAAATCCACAACCGGAGCGGAGCTGATATATGTGCCAACACCGTATGCATCGGCATACTTGTTTAATTCGGCAATCTTAGTCTCATCGAGACCGCCGCTCAAAAAGAGCTTTACGTGCTCAAAACCCCTGAGGTCGAGTTCCCACCTGACCTCTTCTAGTATTTTTAAGAAATTTCCCCTTCTAGACCCTGGAGTATCGAGCCTTATGCCGAATAGCCTATCGCCAAGGGCATAAGCAGCCTTCAATGCCCCGAATTTTTCATCCTCAAAGGTATCGATCAGTGCGACCCTTCTTACTGATGGGTCTATTATCTCATCAAACGCCTTAAATGCTGCTACTTCATCCTCAAAGGCGATAATAAGCGCGTGGGGCATTGTTCCTACCGGTTTTTCCCCGATAAGCTCAGCGCTCTTTGTTACGGCCACCCCGTCACAGCCCCCTATAAAGGCGTTCCTCTCGATCATAGGGCTTATCGCCGGGTGCATTCTCCTTGCCCCAAAGCTTATTACCGACCTCTCCCCGGCCGCGAGCTTGCATTTTGCGGCCCTTGTGGCAATTCCCGATGCCTGGCAGATAAGCCCGAGCATGGATGTCTCATATATGGCAAAATCGGTATATATTCCACTAACGTTTACAACCACTTCCTCCGCTCTAAAGAGAGTCCCCTCATCCATCGTATCGATGTCTACCTTTACACCCGAAAAAAGGTGGGCGAGCTCCTCGACCCCGGCATAGATTCCCCATGGCCAGGATTGCGGCAATGTTGCCGCCCTTGCTTCCCCAAGAACGTGCTTCTGGATACCCTTAGCCTTAAGAACCTGTAGATCTCTGAGAAAATATACATCTGTTATCTCACCTGATTTGATCTCATCCTCAGTCGCTATATGGAATAACCTATCTTCCAAATCGGGCCTCTCCTTCAAACTCTCCTTCAAATAATTTAGATTCGATCATTCGACCATTTACTCTGCGCTCTTAAAATCAACATCGGCACGTCTGAGGAACTCGCTATATGCCTCGTATCCGAATGGGACGAATATAATTTTACCAAGGGAACTCTTTCTGCTACCTATATGCTCTTTTACAGCATTAAACATAATTCTTGCCGCTTCATTTAACGGAAAACCCCCTATACCAGTTCCAAGAGCAGGAAATGCGATGCTTTTTATACTCGCTTCCTCGGCAACCCCGAGAGCGGATAGGGTAGCATTCTTGATTTTTTCGGCATCAGTAACTAGGTCGATGCCCATAACAGCGGCATGAATAACATGCTTTGCCTTTAATCTTCCGCCTGAGGTTATTATCGCGGAGCCCACCGGTATCGGCCCCTTCCTAACCGCTTCTTCTTCAATTTCCTGCCCACCTTTTCTCTTTATTGCTCCTGCGACACCAGCTCCCATATATAACTGATTATTTGCAGCGCTTACCACTGCTTCAACATCAATCTCAGTAATATCGCCCTGCTCTATGACAATTTCTGTGTTGTCAATCCTAAAGGACATTGACCCTCCAATCACTTATGGATCCCCACGCCCTTACAGGCGTGGTGCCTTCTATAATTCAAGCTGCG
>JACUUO010000203.1 GCA_014859275.1 Actinomycetota bacterium
TTATCGCTTGTCCTGGCTCACCAAAGCCTAGTTCAGCTCGATCAGCAATTACGAGATATCATCCTTGGCAATGCCAAGAACTTTGTGATTTACAGATGTGACAGGCAGGACGCGGAGCTAATCGTCAAGTATATCAAGGACTATGATCCATTCGATTGGAAGGTCATGAACGAAAGCTCATACACCTATTTCACGAAGGACGAGCAGAGAGAGGAAGGCATAAGTGAGCTCATAGGGCTTCCCACGCAGGTAGCCATTCTCAAGACAAAAGGCAAAGAACAGATGATGTTTCGAACCTTTGACCTGGATGAGAGCTGGCGACTGGAAGAAAACCTGAGAATGTTACGAGCATTAAATAAGGATTCGGGTAAAACCATCAGCCTGAGTAAACTGGACGAAGAAGTAACTTTTCCTCAGTCAATAACAGCCGAAGAACCAGACGAGCCGTACAGCTTTCTAGATTAAAGAGGTCCGAGCTGTCCGCTGGATTCCTTGATCCTCTTTGATTTATCTACGTCTAGCTTATCCATCAGCGTTCCCGCTGCTTCCTTCGCACAATCAATCGTTACGGAGGCGAACCCGATGAGTCTGTTATGCTCATGGACATAGATAACGTTTAGTAGACGATAGAGAATTAGGCCGACCCAGGGAATAGCGTAAAACCAGCCTCCTTTTCTATAAAGAACATAATGAAGCGATAAATCTTCTCCGGTTGCCTCATAAGTTATGTAGGTTGAATAGACTTTACTAAAGACAATGCGAACAGCGGGTCCGGCTTGCTTGCCAAGTCCGAAATTAATTCGTTCTTGGCTGAAATTGGTCTTTCTTTTTGAAAATTCTTGCTCGCAAAGCGTTAAATATTCTTCCCCTGCCTGCTTTTGCCCTGGTAAATATGCTCCCCATCGCTGAACAACGTTTTCTTCTACCGGCCTTCCTGATACATTTATAACTCTGATAATGATGAGGACTATGAGAAGACCCGCTCCAATGAATAAAGCGAGGAAAAAGAGCATGAATAATACAGCAATAAGCTCTAACAAATTAACTCCTTGAGTTAGCGAACTAAGATGATAATTTTAGTCCATCAGCCGGAGAATCTATCACTGAACAATTTGGATGTCAAAAACATCTTTTTTTCCGTCCGATGTGCCTGTTAATTTAGGGGTCGAGGTATTTTGCTTTCGGTGATAGAATGGCCCGACAAGGAGTCAGAAAAGCTTATTGACTGGCATCGAACAGCTTCACGAAGCTTTTCTTGGCGTAAAAAGCCCTCTAAATATCAGGTTTTAGTGGCTGAATTCTTATTACAGCGAACTCAGCCGGTCCAAGCGGCCAAGGTCTTCGACTCCTTTATGGGCAGATGGCCTGATATCGATTCAATAACAGGAGCAAGAGAGAGCCAACTCGTAAAAGTCTTGTCGCCGTTGGGAAGAAGATCTCGGGCAAAAGATATAAAGAAAGCTTTTAAGTTCATTAAGGCAGAGTGGGGGGCTATACCGGGAACCGAAGAAGAACTGAAGCTTATTCCAGGTGTGGGAAATTACATTGCAAGAGCTGTACTTTGTTTTGCGCTAAAGAAACCGATTGGTCTCGTAGACCCGGGAATTATTCGGGTGTTCAATCGGTTCTTTTGTTTAGAAAGCTCAAAAGTGCGGGCTCATACTGACAAGGAGCTTTGGGAGGTTGCAGACTCTTTGGTCCCGAATAAAAAACCAGATAGGTATAATTTGGCGCTTTTAGACCTTGCTGCACTGGTTTGCACAGCCAAATCACCTAAGCATAATGATTGCCCAATCAAGACCAACTGCTGTTTCTTTGGAGCGATGTAATTGGAAACAAACAGAAGACTAACGTTTATTGATCTTTTTTGCGGAGCCGGTGGGTTGGCAGAAGGATTCAGACAAGCTGGATTTACATCTGTATTTGCCGTTGAACATGACAAATCAGCTGCTGAAACGTATCGAACAAATTTTAATCATGAAGTATTTGTAGGTCCGATTGAAAAGCTAAAAACGATACCGGTGAATGCTGATATCATAATCGGCGGTCCTCCGTGCCAGGGCTTTTCACCGCTGGGGAAAATGTCCCCTGCGGCAAATCATTTCAAATTAAACAAACTTTGGAAGCACTACTTTCGTATCGTATCTGAGGTTTTACCCCGCGTTTTCGTAATTGAGAATGTCCCCGAAATTCTGAAATCCAATGACTTCATAATCTTAAAAAAAACCGCGCGTAAACTGGGTTATAAAATTCAGTCGAAAATTTTATATGCGGTGGATTATGGAGTACCGCAGGGAAGACGGCGGGCGTTCATTATCGGTTGTAAGGACGCGGAGCCCTTATTTCCGGAACCAACTGGCGAGCTTATGACTGTCAGGGACGCAATAGGCGACCTTCCGCTAGTTCCTGACGGAAGAAATTGGCATATCGGCAGAAACCCCACAAAGAAGTCACTTGAAAGATACAAATGCGTTCCGCCTGGCGGTAATCGATTCGATCTTATGAGGCGGCGACCCGACATAGCTCCCAATTGTTGGCTCAACAAACCCACGGGCAGTACCGATGTCTTTGGCCGGCTGGAATGGGACAAACCATCGCTTACTATTCGGACAGAATTTTTCAAGCCGGAGAAGGGGCGGTACTTACATCCAAAAGCCCATAGACCCATTACTCACCGCGAGGCTGCAAGGCTACAAACATTCCCCGACAGTTTTATTTTTTGCGGAACTAAAACTGATGTCGCAAAGCAAATTGGAAATGCCGTGCCGCCCAAGCTTGCATATAACGTTGCCCTCGCTGTGCGAGAGGTACTTTTGCCGACACGGAAGAAATCAAGGGTCGTAAAAAAGCATGAAACCATTCAAGAGCTTTCTGCATAAGAGATCTGATGAATGGTAATCCAAGCCGTCCTGAGAGAACCGATCCTGAGTATTTTCGTGCTGAAGTCGAAACCCTAATCAAGAACTTCGAACACGAGCTTTCATCTGACTCGCTTCGATCAAAAGTATTAGCCTTGGTGCCTGTCTTTCATAGCTTGCGTGATCTCGGCAAAGCCCTTTTACCTCACGGAAACGACACCTCTTCTGCAAGAGATCGAATCCTTTTTTATTTCCGCAAATACTCTGGGACTGTGATAGATGGGGATGAACTCATGGTTGTCTCAGGAATCCAAGAATATGCCCGAAGGATTCGTGAACTCCGAGTTCAATTTGGTTGGTCCATTGCTAGCGGTAT
>JACUUO010000204.1 GCA_014859275.1 Actinomycetota bacterium
CAGACAGCTTAAACTTGGGTGAAAACTGTCTTGACCATGGGGTCCACTTTACTGGTTCTATATTAAGCACGATTGTAGACCGAACTAGATAGTTATCTACAGGTAACTTAACCTATCATACTGAATACCCGTTCCAGGTAGATATCGAGGCTAAATATGGAACTCGCTTAGTCTCATAAGCGACCGAAGCGGACATTACCTGAAGAAAATAATCAGTCCACAATGGTCTCAGGAGCGGACATATAACGCCAGCAATGAGAGGCAAACCGTAGTGGCGCAATATTTGTGCTATTCAAGCACAAAAATTTGCGCCGCGGAGGTCTGTCCCGCTCAACTGCTTTTGTTATGCATTTTACTTGCACATTCTATACAACGAACCATAAACAGAATCAAAGCACTTATAGTATTCGTTTTCGCTAGCGAGCCCAGCACACTTACTTTTTGCTACCTCATCCAGTTGAAGTTTTAATTGATACCAGTCGTCTCCGCACCTAGATATCTGTTTTAGCTTTTCTTGCTCGAAAACATATGGGTTCTGTTGATTAAGCCTGTAGTGTTCAATATCTTTATCAGATAGATAATAAACTTCATCAGATGAATATTGCATCATATCTTCAGCTAATGAAGCTCTAATTCCCATTTTCTTTAGGTAGCTGACAAGCTCATTCATTGCTGAGTCATATTCTTTTCTATATTCTTCTTTTGACAATTTTGCAATACGATCATCTACAAACCGTATTCGATGAATTCCCACCTTTCCAAATATTTTTTTTGTTTCTCCGGCAGCCAATATTAGTACACACGAGCTTGCACATATCGATTCTGGCTGGACCGAAGTGTTGGTGTTTTTATAGTCAGACAATAAATGACCTATTTTTATCGCTGCACTGACACTGCCGCCGTAAGAATTTAGATTTAGTAAGATTGATCCATTTCTTTTTGAATCAGCAATTGCCTCAGATATACCCCTAAGTGAATCGACCAATACCTCATAATCTTCAGACTTTATTTCCCCCACTAGATCAAGACTTACAATGCCAATTGTTTCTTCAGTCATTGTGTAATATGCGCACATGCCAGACATTACTTCGGCCGAACTTAGCGTTTTATCAGTTAAAGCAGAAGATATATCAACTCCCGCCAAATCGATGAACAAGTAACTTTCATTTATGGGCGAGGTACTTGGTTTGACAAGCTTCCAGAATTCATTATCCCCTAATACATTCTTGTTACAACGTATAGACACATCGGCAACAGAAATTGATGGTAGCGCCAGAACTAAAGACAATAAAAAAAAGCCTTTCTTAACCAAAATATTAAAGGCCATATTTCTATGTAATATCTCCATTGGTTCTCCTTTATGCATAACGCCAAGCTCAGCCAAGGAGGCGCGTTAGCGCCGATGTCGGCTGAAGCGCCGTGTTATGAGTATTTTTCCTGAAATTCAATTGCCAGCCGCTCCGCTTCCTTAATTACGCGTTCGCTGCCGCTAATTTCAGCGATTTGAAATACAGCAAGAACAGCAAACGAACTAGCTACTCTTTCAATCTCCGCTATTTCTTCTGGTGCATAGTTCGCCATCATTTCGTGTCCACGAAAACGACGCGATACAGCCCGGAAACCTCCATGGGTATAGCTATTAAGCGCTGTCCAGGCCGAACTCTTTACATTTAACAACCCTCCATGAGCATCGCCATCCACGGCATCAATCTCCTTCAACCTATCCTCGAAGGTGCCTTTCTTAAACTGATCCTGTTGGAAGTTCACTAGATCATCGGAACTGGCGCACTTCATGAACCATACACCACGTGCATAAGTCTCGAAAATGCTTCTCAATAGTGCTCCGGCTGACCCATACAACCGTTTCGCCAGCAATATCACTATCGCTTGGTGGTGTTCATGCACCATATCAAATAGTGCCCCGGCAGTTCGCGACCGGTCATCTGCTGGAATTTCCACTCCGTTGATCGCATTTACGATATCGAGAGTCAGCTTTTTGGAGTAATAACTTACGCCGATCATGCTTATTTACTCATAACGTAGAGCTAACCGGCGCTGCGGCTTTATCGCGCAGCGTCCAGCGACCAAAGGAGCGAGGTTGAGCGCCATGTTATGCATTGGTGGCCTGCTTTTTGGCTATGCGCTCTTCTTGACGAGAAAGCAGATACCACCACTCAGAGCCATCCTCACGAGTTGCTTTCTTTGCGCCTACTTCGTGCAGGAACTGGCGAACCTCATCATCGGAATACCCGCCGATGGGTGCTTTAAGCGTTGGAAATGATCGGTCAGTGTAGCTGCGGTGATTCAGCATATCGATGAGCAAGGCCTTGACCGTTTCTGCGCTTTTGTTTTGGAGCAGGAACATTTCCTTGTTGTGCTCAAACTGCTTGCTTTGGAGTAACCAATTAAAGAAACCTGTTCCGAGTGTGCCAATAACCACTCCGACAAGAGCCCAAGCTGCCTCACTCACGGCATGTTCCTCCTTTGAAATGCATAACGCCCAATTAACGGGCGCGCTTTAGCGCGTCCCAGTTAAATTGATTGTTAGGTAATATAACGGCAGATGGCTCAACGTAATCGGCATCAATGCCTTCATCACCGATGCCAGTTCGACAAAATAGAATTCCCATCGAGTTGCATATGATATTCATCGCTTCAAACAATGCCGGGGGCATTCGATGTCCAGCTATGACTCGCTTAACAGGCTCATCTAACTGAAACCATTCTCCGGATTGCAAAATTCTCACTTCCTGCTCGTAGTTCCATTCCTGATACTTGGAATACAGTACTTGATTTGCAAGCTCTTCTGGGCTGCGCCCATTGGGCATCGAAACATGAGCGAATACCCCTCTGTAGTCGACCTTTTTTACACTCCGATGATTATCTGGGATTTCAACCTCGATCGCACAGCCATCAAATCCGCCGGCATAATGAGCCCAGAGTAGATGGGAATCGTATGTAGCAGAAAGGGAACAGATTTTAAGTCTCTTCTTTTCTTCTATAATTTTCTGAACTTCCTTTTTGTAATCATAGCCATCAGAGGATTGATGGGAATAAACGAACATACCCTCCATTGGATCATTCAGCATTTTCCAATCTGAACAAAAAAGCCTTCGGTTAATGATGATGTCCAGCGCAAAAGCGATCTGCGATGCGGACCTAAACTTATAGGCTCTCATCATAGCCAAGATCTTAAAAGATCTTGAAATTAAAGGAAACTTTTAAGGGTTC
>JACUUO010000205.1 GCA_014859275.1 Actinomycetota bacterium
CGCTAGCGATCCATCTCCAGGTATCTTCCCGAGTCAGACTATCATGGAAGTTCCGACTGATTTGGTTCACGCCGTTCGCGACCTTATCGCGAAGCGCAAGACGGCCTGAGATCTAATTCGCCGTATTCTCTCCAGTCTCAGGCAGTCGTTGCCTCATTAATCACCGCCACTAGCTGATTCAGAATGGCCAGGTTCGAATAGCTACCGATAAGGCCCACCAATTTACTAACCCTCACAAATGGCTTAGATAAGCCATTTTTTGGCGACTTGTGGATGACATGATACCGGGTTTGAACTATTATGCTTTGCTATCAACATTCTCCTGATCGGCACATCCGATTCCCCGCTTGCGTTTATTTTTTTTCCATGTTATGTTAGAAAAATATGACATGTGTAATAAATAAAATAAAATGATAAGACCGTATGACGATGAGCTTTCGGGTGACGAACTTCTGGCAGCGCTGGCAGCGCTGGCAAATCCGCACCGGCTTCGTATCATCGCAGCGCTATTTAAAGGGCCTGTTCACGTGAGTCAGCTGGCCCGCGACGTGGGATTGGGCCGTCCGCTTCTTTACATGCATTTGCGGCGCATGGAGGCAGCGAGATTGGTGGAGGGAACCTTGGAGCTTTCGAAAGATGGTAAGGCACTAAAGATGTATTCACTCACTGACTGGTCGCTGTCGCTGTCACCGGAAAGCGTGGCCCGAGCTGCGGGCTCCTTGAGCGCGCCAGCATCGTCAGAACCTGAATACAAGTCAAGCCACAAAAAGGAGTAGTCATGAGTGAGCAAAGCTGGGCTGAAAGTATGATCGCCATCGCGGCAATTCTGAGTTTCTTTGCCGTAATCATCGTTCTGATCGCACAGGTGGGCTCGACCTGGCGCGCCCGCCTAATCGCCTCCCGCGATCAGGCATACCGCAGCCTCCTGGAGCAGTCCACGCGCACGCAGGAGCAGTTGGTCGCCGATCTGGGCATCCTGCGCGAGCAGGTCTCCTCCATAGAACGGTTGATGAAAGAGGTTGGTTAAACACGGAAGCGTTTCCTTGCAAGTACGGAAACGCTTCCAGGCCAAATCCTAAAACCATTTTTTCAAACCGGAAATGAAAAGCAACCTTCAACAGCTAAAAGTTGCCACGTTCCTCGCCTTTAAATCAATTATGAGGGGAAACAGATCAACCCTTGTCCTCATGATCTTTATTTTGGCGCTCAGCTTTCTGAATCTGACCTTTGTTTCGGGAATCCTGGACGATATATCCCAAACTGCGATTGATGAAGTGATTGATACGGAGACCGCCCACGTCGTAATTAATCCTCAGGAAGAACCCGAGGTAGAAGAATACATCTCTGGTCAGCGGGAATTGCGCCGGCAAATCGAGAGGATCCCAGGGGTTGAAGCTACGGCCAGGCACTACGAACTCGCCGGTTCCCTTGCCTACGATCAGAACAAGACCGGTCAATTCAAGCGGGTGTCGGCGCAAATGATCGCAGTCGATCCCGTGCAGGAAAGAAACGTTTTAACTACCGCGGACCGCCTGGTTGACGGGGAATACCTGGACGAGCTGGCCACAGATGAGATCATTCTGGGGATCGATCTCGTCGAGGGTTACGGAGGAGGCACCGATCGAAATTTGGGCCCCGTTAAAATCGGCGATGAGGTTGAGATTGCTTTTGCCAACGGCGTAATTCGCAACTTCAAGGTGACGGGTTTCTACAAACTCGGGTTCTTCTCGGGCCTGGCGTTTATCTCCGCCAAAGAAGCCGAGTCAGTACTTGGTATCAATGACAGCGCCAATTTGATCCTTGCGAGGGTCGACCTGAAACGGGATAATTTAGACAATTATCACGATCAAATTCAAAAAATTGCGCCCAATCTGAATGTGAAGAAGTATACGGATGTATTGGGGGACGAAGCCGCAATCGGCGATCTTTTCAACACCATTTCCGCAATCATGAGCACGATAAGCATCGCGGTGGCGGCCGTTTCGGTTTTCATTTTGATCTACATAAATGCTATCCATAAACAGCGGCAGATCGGGATTCTCCAAGCCATCGGCATAAAACAAAGCATTCTCATCCACAACTATGTTCTGCAGTCGTTCTTTCTTGCCATGTGCGGAATCGTTGTAGGCTCGTTCCTCGTCTTCCTGGTGCTGCATCCATTGCTGAACGCCTATCCGATACAAACCCCCATGGGGGACATAAGCTTGACATTCAGCACATTTAAAATTCTGGTGAGCGTGGCAAGTTTTCTTCTGGCCGCGATGATCGCAGGGCTTATCCCCTCAAGAAAGGTTGCCAGGCAAAACATCCTCAAAGCCATTTGGGGGGTGTAATACAATGATCAAAGTAGAAAATCTCAAAAAGACATATGCTGGGAAAAATCCCACCGTTGCCCTAAGGGGTGTTTCCTTCGAAGTCCTAAGCGGCGAGTTTGTAGCGGTCATGGGGCGAAGCGGATCAGGAAAATCGACGCTCCTGCACCAGCTCAGCCTCATCGACACGCCTACCGAGGGTAAGATTGTCATCGGAGGCGTTGAGGTGCTTAGGCTAGCTGATGCCAAAAAGACCGCGTTCCGGCTGAGGCATATCGGCTACGTATTTCAGGAATATACTCTTGTCGCTGAGCTTAACGCTCTGGAGAATGTATATCTGCCGGCGTTTGCACTGGGAGCCGATCATAACGGCTATAAGAAACGGGCATCGGAGATGCTGGAATTGGTGGGATTGTCGCACCGCCTTGACCATTATCCACATGAACTATCCGGCGGAGAGCTGCAAAGGGTGGCTGTCGCCAGGGCTCTCATCAACAGGCCCAAAATCATACTCGCCGATGAGCCAACTGCGAACCTGGACAGCGTGTCCGCCAAAGAAGTACTCGAGCTGTTTCAAAAGCTCAATCAGGAGCTCGAGCAGACCATTGTGATGGTAACCCACGAGCCCGAGGACACGAAGTACGTAGACTGGGCAATTTGGCTTAAGGATGGTGTGATCGAGCAGATAGAGAGACCGTTGATAGGGTTGGGCGGATGATGAGAACATCTGGCTGATAGGACGGGAAGCCGCTGTACATGATTCTAATTTCAGGCAGTGAGGCCCCGACAGGCCGGATATATGTTTGCAATCGATTCTTGCTTACCTGAACCGCCCCGACTTTCCTGGAGGCTCCATATTTTGAGAGGATGGAGCCATGAA
>JACUUO010000206.1 GCA_014859275.1 Actinomycetota bacterium
AGCTACCGAAAGGAGCCGTCGGCCTGACCAAACACCTGACACCGATGAAACGAATCCGGCTTAAGTGTCTGGATTGTGCTGCCGGCTCTCCGAAGGAGGTCAGACTTTGCCCCTGTATGGACTGCCCCCTCTGGCCGGTCAGGTTCGGCAGGCGGCCTAAAGTGGATTCTGAGCAAGAAAAAGACCACCTAGCTAGTGGTTTTTAAGAAGGGAAACCAGAATGGCTATGAAACTAACTTCTTTGGGCAGACCATCCTTTAGATTCCCGAAGCCGCCTAAGTCGACGAAGGCGCGTTACATCGATGAAGGTGTCCGAATCGCCAGAAAACTTGGCCGCACCCCGAATTTCCATGAGTTTAACCGCCTCACAAAAACTGTTACCGCCTGGAACCCTTACCGGCTCTACGGGCGTGACTGGTCCGCCTTCAAGCGCGATATCGAAGAGGTCCTAACGAAAGACAAACGGCTCGCAGCCGCCAGGAAGCATCAGGAAGAGTCAGAAAAGGGGAGGCGGGATGATTCTCTGCCAGCATGGCTGAGGTAGCTCATGAGCGGATATTTATATTAAGTGTAAACGACGAACTGCAATTATATTTACTTGATATCTACCAAAAAATGTCCTGCATATTTTTTCTAAATTTGATACTGAAAATATTTTTTAGTCATCAATTAAATAAAGAACTTTTTCACTAGTTATGCTGTGATATTATCAATCCACAAAAAAGTACACGGGGGAGGCTGAAGATATGAAAAAGTTATTTATCATTTTTTCTGTTCCTATAGTTTTTCTACTAGTCGCTAATGGCTGTGGCGACGAGGAGCCAACACCATTTCAAATCCAACGAACTGATACCGCGCCTTCAAAGGCCCCACGGCAGACAGAAACCGCAATGCCTCCGCAAGCAGACGAGGTAAAAGAAACTCTAGAGTGGCAGCTCGCTGTTATTCAGTATGGCGCAACGGTTCCTAAGGACGGGCCTGAAGTGGATACTTTTAAAAAGTTGTTAGATAGTATCGATAACAAAACCATAAACACTCGTCAAGAATGCTCAGACATGACCGTTAAGACATGGCAATTAGTGAATGAACAAGGTGTGAATGATGACCTTCTATTCACCATGCGGCAACTTGACGAAGCACTAGTCGAAGGAGATATTAAATGGGACCTTGCTGAGGTTGCTTCTATGTATATTGTCCTTCGTACGCAATAGACATGCAAAAACCAGAAGATATGTAGAAATTATGTGAAATCAATTTTTAGGTTAAAATTGAGATATCCGTTTTATCCGTCTTTCGCATTAATCCAGCTTCTCCCCGCAATGAGGACATTTTTTTGCTGGATTTTTTTTCTTTTGCATCTCTTCCAAAAAACCCGAACCCAAAATGCCTGCTGGCAATGCGAACATGCCTATGCCCAGAATAGCCACCACTCCTGCTAAAATCTTTCCTAACAAAGTTACGGGATATGCGTCGCCATATCCGACTGTGGTCAAAGTGGCAACACCCCACCACATTGCTGCCGGTATGGAACCATATATTTCCGGCTGCGTTTCATTCTCCGCGTAATACATTAAGCTGGCGGCAACTATTAACAGAGTCATAACGCCCGCCATTGTTACAATCAGCTCTTCCTTCTTCGCCTTTATCACATTGCCAAGCGTTTGCATCGATGATGAGTACCTAGTCAATTTAAGAAGCCTGAAGAGACGGAAGAGCCTGAGCATCCTTAAATCGATCTTGATGATTGCCGGAAGATAAAAGGGAGCAATGGCCAGCAAGTCAAGGAGTGCCAGCGGCGTTATGACATACCGCATTCTTCCTTTTATCCGGCCCTTGTAACGTTCATCGACATTACATGACCAGATACGCAAAATGTATTCAACCGAAAAAATGGCCACAATGAAAATTTCAAAGCCGAAGAAATACTGGCCTGGCAGACCCTCTACCGTTTCGAAAACTACGATAAAAACGCTGACCAGAATGAGTGTGGTAATGAAAATATCAAAGACTCTGCTGGCAAAATCGCCAGGGGCAGCAACCTCTAAAATTTCTCGTGTTCGTTTTTTTAGCCGAGAATACAAATGTAATCTCTTTACTTTTTACAAATAGGCTGGAAAATTGAGGATACAAGCAGTTCTAGAAATATGCAATTACCTGGAAGTAATTGGGAAGATAGGCTCGGTATACGTTTTGGCTGAGGGAAAAACACGCAGCTGTGATGCTGTCGGTTGTTTAAAGGCTTCGCCTTTTAATTCATCAATTTGTTCTCGGAATTTTTCGTTTTTGGTCTTTAATTCTGCTATCTGGGCCATCGAATTAACATAGATGCGTTCTTGTTGTGTTGCGCTATCAGTTGAAGCCATTTCGTTAGTCATGTTTGTAAGAATGTTGTACGTTTGTATCCAGAGATTATTTGTTTCGGGATCGTTGAGACCGTAACCAAATCTTTGTAGTTGCATCCATCGCGGCGCTTTTGAGTCTAAAAAATTTTGAAACCATTCTGGATTCTGATCTCTTAATTTATTGATCGTCTCGTTTAAGCTATCCACGTATGATTGTCCTGCTGGAGAGAAAAAAGTAGTACCAGGGCTCTGCTCCGCCGTCATTTGAGCTTCAATATTAAAAGTACTTATTGCAAGGTCGATCCATGGTTGCATGGCCTCTTCAGATACATCCATGCCAGCAGCGGCGAAATCTTCCAGGCTCCAGTCAACCATCGAAATGGCTATTCGCGGTATTTCATGCTCTTTTTCACATTCATTTTTCCCTTCCATGAAGCCTTCATCGTAACCGGCATAGCTATTTTCTGATGGATATTTATCACTTGAACTTTGATTACAACCAAGCTGCAAAAAGAGCAAGATAATTGAGAAGATTAAGAATCCTATATGTTTTAATTTCATTTTTTTACTCCTTGTGTTCACAGCAAGCACTTATAACGCGGATAGTTGATCCTGAATAATTTTTATATGCTTCTATGATTACATCAATATGTCGCTCTTATATCACTTATGAAAAAATTTGTAAAAATTTTTCGGCGGGATAATATATACATAAATGCACCCCCGCTTAAAAGTACCCCCGATTGTCTCTCTGCCGCCTCTTGGTTTGTCCCTAGTCTCGCTGCTCCCACCCGACTTGTTTGAATGAGATGGGCGGCTTACCTGCCTGGAACCTATGAGAAGCT
>JACUUO010000207.1 GCA_014859275.1 Actinomycetota bacterium
TCTTCCGATCTAAGTTAAAGTTTTAATTTCTGATAAGCACGCAACATAGGAAACGAAAAGAACGAACCGAAGGACCAAAAGAACTCTTAGGCTGATGCATCCTTTTAATTTATCTGGATAATACGCATATCACAGCGAATCTAAAGCCTATACCAAAGAGAACTCTGATGATTTCGGAACCTAACGCTGAGTTGAAGGTTATGACGCTTCCAGCGCAAGGGAGGACTAATATGTATGTTCCAACTATCTCTGCAAAGTATCTTTGAGCTAACGTATATTCCTTACCTGTTTAACTTCACTCCCAACATCTACCAAATAAAAAAGGGGGGGAGTTGATGATTTTTGGCTGGTAGCTTTAAACTGCCTTATACCACTGGCAGTATGTGCATCGAGAGGGCATCCACGTTGAAACAGCACAGAATTTGCGGGCCCTTAATGGGGCGATGAGATCTTTTGAGTGTAACGCAGTCACGTGTGTGTTTAGAGTTGCGGTTACTGGCTCGCTTGTAAGTAAGCATGGGAAGTCCGCAAGCCTCATTAGAGATGAGAATCTAACAGTTATGGCACAAGCCGGGTATGTATACCTCTGCGGGTTCGCCAAGACCTCATGTTTGTCGATGGGTGTAAAGTCAAGTTCTACGCCAGCAACCTTTGCTTTCCGACCTAAGTGTATTGGATCTATGATCTTTGCACCTCTGTTAAGCATGTCCATGAAGTCTACATTATGTAGCTCTGCCGCTGCACCTCTAGCAGGGTTCTTATTAATGAAGCTATAGTAGCGCTTGGAGAGTAGATCTATTACCATTGGGACAGAGAAGCCATCCTTCTCTAAAATGTATGCTGTAGCTGCTGCTGTTGATCCAGTAGCTGCACGTAAAACAGCGTACTCATTTTTGAAGCCAGCTTCAAGCCCAGCCTTTAAGGTACCATCGAGAACTTGTGTTACAGCTTCTATAATTGCCATGGTGACATCGTCCTTGCACATGTTAAACATGGATTGTGCTATGTGATGAGCCACATCACCAACACAATACGCCGGAACTACAACAATGTTACCATAGTGGACCTCAGCATCTATAGCCTTCTTGACAACATCCTTTATCCTTTCTTTATATTGAGCCATATATTTCCTAGTATCAAAGGATGTATGACCTGCCTTATCCATGAGCTCAGCTTGAGCCTCTGTTGGGGTTGCATAAATTTTCTTAAGCTGTTCTATTTCGTCGGCAACAGCTTCTCCAGCCGTCTTACCAGCTTCAATCGACTCAACAAAAGCTGCACCAATTCCGTATGACGTATTCATACCCCAAGACTTGGCAGCGAGAATTGTCTTCTTATGGTCAGTATCTATATCTGTTTTCGTCAAAATCTGATTAACTACGTTGCTTGTTGAGCCCGGAACAAATGCGAAATCTACAACGCATGTTGGTCCGTAGAAACCTCCATACCTTCGTATACACTCTCTGGAAATTAGATTCTCTGACTTTCCGATTTGTTCAATGAACTTATCCATTGACGCCTTGAATTCTGGGTCTTCATCGTAAAGGATTTCAAGAATTGGGGGTGTCTGATAGTGTTCCACAAATGGGTCATCCTCAGGTCTGACGGTCTTAGTTAAGCCCTTCAGTATCTCATAATGAGCAGCAACTGACTCTTTATGCAGTGCAATTACGGTAGGCTCTTCCTCACCAACAGCCTCCATTTTCCCCACAGCTTCTACATACGGCAATGCATCCTCAATAACAAAAGGCCCGCCGCGCTTTTCCTTAATTGTTCTTACATCAGCCCACTGCACTCCGAGAGCGTCTCCGATCATCTTCTCGAAGACTTCTTTTTCGGGCATTTTCCTTTCTCCTATTTCTTTTCAAAATTGCGCGCCTATATATATGTACTCTTTTTGTTTATAAAATTTGTGGCTCGTGCACGTTTTAATTTTGTAATCTGAACGCGGGCGATATGTGTTGTAGGGAAAGATTTAAAATCTCATAAGGATATAAAATAGTTTTGCAAATAATAAAGAAGAGTGTATGTACATGTCAGAAGCCCTAAAATGGCAAGTGTATTTGGCCGAGCTAATTGGAACCTTCGTGCTGGTGTTCGTAGGACCAATGTCCGTAACGGTATTCGCTGGTCTTCTAGAAGCGCCGATGGCCCTGTTCTCAATAGGAATGGCATTCGGCGTAGCGGTGATGGCGATGATATACGCGCATGGGCACATCTCAGGGACTCACATAAACCCAGCCGTCACCATTGCCCTAGCCGCGGTTAAAAGGTTTCCAGTTAAAGACGTGGTTCCATACATTATCTTTCAGTTAATCGGAGCCAGCATAGCAGGGTTATTGCACAGAGCAATATTGCCGCAGGGAGAAGTGGTTAACTGGGGCGCAACACTGCCTGGTGCAGCGATAAACTATTCAGCTGGCGTAGCCGTCTTAGTTGAGGCTGTCCTGACGTTCTTCCTAGTCTTTACGATCATGGGCGCCGCCGTCGATAAACGAGCACCAGCAGGCTGGGCTGGTGCCGCCATAGGCCTCGTAGTGGCAATGGACATATGGATCGGAGGTCCCCTGACCGGAGCGTCGATGAACCCAGCGAGGTCCTTCGGTCCAGCTCTGGCATCGGGCGCCTGGATCGACCACTGGGTATACTGGATCGGGCCAATATTAGGTGGTCTTATAGCGGCGTTCATCTATGAATACTGTTTCAAACCGGCAAAATAACAAACTGGCAAAATAATAACCCTATTTCCTCTTTTTTTCTCTTGCCAAATCTTTTGTACGTAATATACCCTCATCAAGTATGAATTCGCCTTCCTCAATTTCTTCACGTCTATGTCTGAGCGGTGCATGCACCAATACACACTAAAAACTAAGCTTACGAGTCCTGCGACGGAAAGGTCAAGGTGTATGAATGACACGAAGTGTTATTCAACATCTAATCATGGGATCCTCAATAGACTCTTGGCGACTTGATACGCAATCTTATAATCGAAGACTCCTTTCTTCGCCTCCATTGCTTTCTTGAACAACTCAGCCTCTATTTCGTTCTTGAATGTTCCGATAGTCAGCGCCCCAATCCCCCAAACTCCGGGTAACACTTCGACACTATCGTCGGTCGGCTTTAGGCCCTCAACTCCAAGAGGGGGGATTGCGTTAATATC
>JACUUO010000208.1 GCA_014859275.1 Actinomycetota bacterium
TTTATACTATATTAATCGAGTCCATGTGATTTAAAAAGAGTCAGCTCTGGATGGGGCCGATTAAACACCTTGATCCAGTGGCGTTTCGACACCCACTTTCTCTCCGAAAAGAATAGCAAATATTCGACTAAGCTCGCCTTCCGAATCGAAGTGGATCTCAACTCTTCCCTTGCCCCCCTGTGATTTTATACGAACTTTTGTCGCGAATCTATTCGAAAGATCTGTCGCTGCTCTCTTATGGTGGAGCGGGATCGGTTGCGTGGTTTTTTTCTGTGCTGGGGTGCGCCAAAGCCTTGCCATCGATTCCACCTGGCGCACGGAAAGATTGTCCTGAACCACGCGCTCTGCAAGCTTAACCTGTAGTTCTTCATTATCAAGCGATAGGAGCGCTCTTGCATGTCCAGAGGAGAGCTTTTCCTCAAAAACAAGCTCTTTTACAGCATCGGGAAGCTGAAGCAGCCTGATGGTGTTCGCCACTGCGCTGCGACTCTTGCCGACCCTTTCGGCTACCTGCTCCTGCGTTAAATCAAAATCCTCAATCAGATGGTAGTACGCCATCGCTTCTTCCAGGGCATTGAGGTTCTGTCTCTGCACATTTTCGACTAATGCAAGTTCGAGTGCTTCTCTGTCGGACGTATCTCTTACAACTGCTGGCACTGAGGCCAAGCCGGCCTCTTTTGCCGCACGCCAGCGCCGTTCACCGACAACCAACTCAAAGAACGACCCAACCCTTCTTACCACTATAGGCTGGACCAGGCCGTGCTCCTTGATAGAGGTCACCAACTCGGAGAAAGCCTCTTCGTCAAAGTACTTTCGCGGCTGGTTTGGATTCGGGATAATCTTTGTAACCTGGAGATACTGAAGACGAGCATCCGATTCTTCCTTGGCAAGAAAAGGATTCTCAGGGTCTTGGCCAAGACCCGGGATTAAGGATTCAAGACCCCTACCCAATCCTCTCTTCTGCACGCGATATCACTTCCCTTGCAAATTGTTGATAGGCTTGAGCGCCTTTAGATTCTGCGTCGTAGCGGTTTATGGGCACCCCGAAACTCGGGGCCTCGCTTAGCCGCACTGTTCTAGGTATGACGGTGTCGTAGACAAGTTCGCGGAAAAACTTCCTTACTTCATCGATAACTTGTTGTGAGAGCCGTGTGCGTATATCTTGCATTGTCATAAGAACCCCGGCTATTTTTAAGTCAGGATTGAGGTGGGCTTTTACCAGACGCACGCTCTCTAGGAGCTTGCTTAAACCCTCTAGCGCATAGAACTCGCACTGCACCGGGATTATGAGCTCGTCAGATGCGGTTAGTGCATTAACGGTAAGCAATCCTAGGGATGGCGGGCAATCTATAATGATGTAATCATACCGCTGTTTTATCAAATCAATTGCTTGCTTTAGCCTATATTCCCTGGAATAGTCGTTCACCAGTTCAATCTCGGCACCGGCCAACTGAACCGTAGAAGGAACAATCGACAAATTCTCTATCCCCGTCTGTTCTATTGTCTCCACAAGCGGTTTTTCGTTCACAACTGCATCGTATACGCACCACTTTAAAGATTTTTTATCGATCCCAAGACCGCTGCTCGTATTTCCTTGAGGGTCGAGGTCGATGAGTAAAACCTGCTGCCCCATATCGGCAAGATATGCGCTCAGGTTTACAGCCGTCGTGCTTTTGCCGACGCCACCTTTCTGGTTTACCACGGCAAGGGTTAGACCCCTGCGATCGCTCATTAAGTTTCTTGGAGCTAGATCGCTGGCTGGCATCTTTTCTTCTCCGATTTCATCTTCGAGATGCTGTAGGCGACGGGAAAATAGGCGTGTTGCCATTGCTGTCCTGCTTGATATTGCTGCTTAACCGGTTCATTTTTTCTACAATAGTGGCTTTTTGGCTGGAATCCCTGCTCTTCGCGGGTAGTCTCTTGGGCTTGATGCCACCTTAGCTACCGATACAAAATATCGATCTGCATTAAGAAATGGTACCACAACTTTGGTAACCTCTTCAATGCGACCGCCTAGTAAATTTAAGGCATTACCCGCTCTAGAGACTTCTTCATAGACCCCTCTGCTCTTGTAGCAGATAAAGCGACCTCCGACCTTTACCATCGGTAGCGCATATTCCAAGAGGACTACAAAATCCGCAACCGCCCTTGAGACCGCAAGGCAAAAATACTCTCTATTTTCTTTTCGCTGGCCAAAATCCTCTGCTCGTTCAGAGATCGCCCCTGCATTCGCAAGGCCAAGCATGGTGATAATATGCCTTAAAAAACCGACCTTTTTCTTGGATGACTCAAGAAGAGTTAGGCGAATATCAGGGCGCACTATCTTTAAGGGGATACCGGGGAAGCCCGCACCGGCGCCGATGTCAATAACGGTACAGCTCCGAGGGATATTGAACCTGCTCAACAAGGCTAGTGAATCGAGGAAGTGCTTAATAACTATATCGCGCTCATCGGTTATAGCGGTAAGGTTAAATCGCTCGTTCCACGCCCTTAATTCTTTAAGAAAATCAAAGAAAAGACCCACCATTGCATCATCAACGCCTACATTAAGGACCGCACAGCCATCGATCAACAATTGGGAGGGCTTCTCTATTGGCAACACCGGCTATACTCCTTTTACGCTATGTTTGCATATTGTGGTTTCAACCAAAGCCTACTGCAGCGCTCGGGCTGAAAGTTGCTCTAAATATATCAGAAGTGCGTTTATGTCTGCAGGTGATACGCCTGAAATCCTGGATGCTTGTCCGAGGGACCGGGGGCGAATCCTAGAGAGCTTGTCACGCGCCTGAATCGATATGCCGGTTAGCCGCATAAAATCGATATCTGCGGGTATCTTTTTAGCCTCAAGCCGCTTGAATTGCTTGACCTGTGAATGCTGGCGCTTTATGTAGCCCTCGTACTTAACTTCGACCTCTAATTGCTGCCTTATTGTGGCCAAAACACCAGACAGGTATGGGGCGAAGTATTCGATATGACCGATCTCTACCTCGGGTCTTCTTAAAAGCTCAGTGAGCGATATTTGTCGGTGGGTGGCCGCCGTTCCAATACTTAAAAGCCTGTTGTTTACAACATCAGATGGCGGTAGCAGTGTCGAGTTCAGCCTCTTAACCATGCTAGCGATAAGTTTTTCTTTCTCCCTTACCTTGTCG
>JACUUO010000209.1 GCA_014859275.1 Actinomycetota bacterium
AGCACAGTGGCTTCTGCTTCGATTGAGTTGGGAAGCGTGTTTACACTACTTGTTTGAACTGCCCTATCTGGGGTATAATTTAATTGTCGCTTCACAACACATCACCTCCATTTCTTGCCGTCGCATTCAATGTCGGTGAATCGGGTTTCAAGTTGCATCTTGATCACCTAACAACAGATGTGCTAACCTCTCTAAATCCCTAACTGACATGTGCTTTCGTAGTGTGCTGGCGATTGAATCGGGTCTACCTATAGGAACGCTAACGGTCTTGAGTCTGAACCCAGCCTTAACCATGGCTGCATGTGCTGATAGATTACCTTCTAAGACTTCTTTATGTAGCTCTGGTTTGTCTTTACGGAGACGACGAAGGGCTGTTTTCTCAGAATTCCCTTGTGGCCTGACGTTTACATTGTTAACGTCACAATGTTTCCCATGTGGATTCTGCAGCGCCCTATCAAGTAAATCCAAAGCCTCTTTGTCGTTAGAGATAATGCGTTTAACTAGGTTAATCTCTGCGCCCAATCCTTCAAGAGGTGGAGTAGTTACGAATTTAGAGAAACTATCAAACTCCACTATTTCACCAGTGCGTTCAATGATTCGCTTCTTCCAGCCTTCTTCTTTTAATAGTCGCTTTAATAGGCCGGGGACATTATTTAGACCGCCATCGGTTCTATAAATGGATTGCCTAAGAGCATCTACGATTTGGTCAGCTTCAATGAGGTTATTCGCAGACATTGCTGGCATCGGCGCCCACCGCCTCGCCGGGAACAACTTTTTGCATCTCCATCCAGGCTAGAAGGTCTCGAATCGAGTAACGCACAGCGCGGCCGACTTTCACATACGGCGGGCCTTGGTGGATTGAACGAAAGTTGTGGAGAGTCTGTTCAGCTAAACCCGTGATTTTTGAAGCTTCGGCAGTAGGAACATACGCGTCTGCTTCGGGGTGCTTAACGGTATTCATAAATATGCCTCCTTACTATGTTTTATGAGCCTTTATATACAGTGTAAGAGGGCGCAACGCTCTGCATAACGTAATAAATCCCGCTCAAAGACAGGATTTATTACACTATGCTATTAGATTCTAGGGGTTGTCTTTATGTGGTCTTATTGAGGCGGGCGAGTTCTTGATCGTATTGTTTGAGGAGTTTATTAAAATTCTCTCGGTGCTCAGGGGTTTTAATCAAACATTGAACCTCTTTATAGGTCCTTGAGAAGGCCTCAAGCTGGCCGGGATCTTCGTGTCGCTTCAAGTAAGCGCGAATCTGATTTAAAGAGTCTGCCCTTTCGTTACCGGTAACACGCAAGGCAAAATCCACGGTCCTATTTAAGACATTATCCCGATGTCCGCTTATGGTAAAGCCGTTATCTATCAGCACCGCCTTGAGAGCTGTAACTAATAAATCAAACCTTTTATTATCAATTGGGCACCCACGCGCCGGCTTTTCGAGCCCAAAAGCTGCTAGGGCTTCAACTTCCTGCTTTAGCGTCCCTAGTTTTATACCGCTGCATATAAAGGTGATTTCGTGTCCTCGATCAAGCGCGTCTAATGCTTCTTTAAGCTGACGCGCTTTCTCTATAACGGTATGTCTCTTGCGGTCCCTGGTCTGTTTGCTATCAACGCGGCGGCAAGTAGCAAGCCAGCCCGCAATAACATTCTCCACGGCTTTAGCGACTTGTTTATTACCGCTTAGAATATTATCAACCAAATCCTGGCGGTCATATTCGCTTAAAGTAAAACCTTGTCCTCTCATCGTACCCTCTGCAAGTTGGTAACGGTTGCCCCCTCGAAGAGCTCTTCAAGAAGTCTCCCGGCCAGCTCTGCCGCCTCTCTTAGCGCATCGTCTCTGATGTGCGCATAACGATCGGTGACAGTGACGCCCTTGTGCGTGAGCAGCCTGGCGACGATCTCGCGGGATACGCCGCGAGATATAAGGTTGCTGGCGAAAACGTGCCTCAATCCGTGCAGAGGCCTGAAGTCGTCCGGAAGGCCTGCTTGACCCTTTATGTGGTTTACCTGCCTTCGGATATCAGAGCGCTCCTCCCCTTTTGGGGAAGGAAAGACGAGAGGATTATCTCCCGCCTCTTCCTGAGCGCCGTTGAGGAGTTCATGAGTGTAAGAGCTCATGGGGATTACTTCATTGCGCCCGCTCTTTGCGTCGCGCAAGATTATGTTCCCCCGGTACCGGTCGATGTCGTCCCACCTGAGGCGGAACATCTCAGAGCGTCTCATGCCGGTTAAAAGAGAGAGTTTCATCATGTAAGCACCCGTCGCATATGGCGTTCGGTATTCGATGTGGGAGTCGATGATTTCAAGCAGCCTCTTTAGTTGCTCGGGAGTAAGGTCCTCGGTTTTCAAGTTGTTAACGCGGGGAAGCTGGATGGTGAAACCAGGCCCGAGACAAAAGTTGTTCTTGATGCCAAAATTTACAATACGTCGCAAGAGCTCCAAGACGTTTGCTATCGACCCGTTTGACTTCCCCTTCATTTGCCGTTGTTTTAGGCGGTTAATATCGAATGGCGTGATTTCTTTAGGCTGTTTATCGCCAAAAAGCGGCTTTAAATGAGCGTTGAAAATAGGATCGTAGACGTGATAGCCCTTTAAGTTAGGATTCATCCCTTTATATTCTTCCCATAATGCGGATACGGTCCACTTTTCTTGTCTCTTTCTGGTCTTGGCCTCGGAGCGGCGCACCGTGTTCGGCTTCTCATTGCCAGACAAGCGCCGGGCACGGATGTTGTTGGCCTTGGCTGGCGTCATGTTATCGCGCAATTGACTGCCTACGGCTTCTTCATGTTGTTTCCATCCTCCGTCAGGAAGCCGTAACCTGTAATGGATATAGTAGATCCGTTCTTCTTTCCAAGTATTCTTGTTCCTTTTGATTCGATAATAGACGCCCGGATAATTCGTCTTGATTCGCTTGCCCATCGACCCTCCTTAGTTTTTCCCAACACTATTTCCAACATGGATTAAGTATATCGCGGCAATCTAGAGTACGTCAAGGGAAATAGATAACCATTATAATGCCTGGTAGAAAGCCTAAAAGTAAAATGGAAGAATTTGGGGTAAAGAGGGTATATCTAGCCTATGCGCATAGAACTCTTTCGGCTCCATCGCTCTCCCGTATGCATTGAGGTCACTTA
>JACUUO010000037.1 GCA_014859275.1 Actinomycetota bacterium
TTGGTGAATCGCAAAATCCCTGATATACTTAAATCTATATAACTGCTCAGTATAGCGCACTGTCGAGCATACTATGAATTGTCGTTGTGAGCCGTAAGGCAAGGCAATCTCATTTCTTGATAGCTTTTGAGATTGCTTCGCCACCCTAAAGGGCTCCTTGCAATGGCATCAGTCAATGCAAGCCTGACAGAGTACTAGCTATATTCGCGCTTTTCTGGTAGTTGGGCTACTTCAAGTAGGCGCTCTCAATATCTAAAGGATGGTGAACTTTGCGGATTTTGGTGACCGGAGGCGCCGGTTTCATAGGATCTAATATCGTTGACGCCTACATAGAAGGCGGGCATGATGTAGCTGTTATCGATAATCTATCGAGCGGAAAGGAAGATAACGTAAATCCAAGAGCGAGGTTCTATAGACTGGATATCCGCTCACCAGAGATCGACTTGGTTTTTGCCAAAGAAAAACCGGATGTATTAAACCACCATGCTGCTCAGATAGATGTTAGAAGATCTGTCAGCGACCCAACGTTTGATGCAAGCGTTAACATAATTGGAACCATCGGGCTTCTTCAGGCGTGCCTAAAGCACGGGGTAGGGAGGTTTATATTTGCATCCTCTGGCGGTGCGATCTATGGCGAGCCGCAAAATCTTCCGGCGGATGAGGATATACCCCTGGACCCGCTTGCACCGTATGGGGCCTCTAAGGTAGCTGGGGAGTACTACCTAAGCTGCTATAGCGCGCTTTACAGCTTAAAATATACCGCCCTGCGTTACGGCAATGTTTATGGCCCAAGGCAGGACCCGTACGGTGAGGCCGGGGTTATCGCGATATTCTGCCAGGCGATGATAGATGGTGAAGAGGTAAGGATATTTGGCTCTGGGGAGCAGCTTAGAGATTATATCTATGTGGGTGATGTGGTGCAGGCAAACCTGCTCGCACTAGAAAGGGGCGATAATCAAGATATAAACATCGGCACGGCAATGGGAACGTCAGTAAATGAGCTTTTTATGAGGCTTAAGGCGATACTGGATTATAAAAAAGATGCAGTCTACTATCCCCCAAGGCAAGGCGAGCTGGAGAAGATCTATCTTGCCAACGCCAAGGCTTTAGAGGTGCTCGGCTGGCAATCGCAGGTCGATATCCAACGCGGCTTGGAGCTGACGGCGGAGTACTTCAAGGAGAGGTCAGAGTTAACAATATAAAACTAGCAAAGGTTTGTATGAGTCTATGTTAAAAGTAATGTCTGTTTTCGGCACTCGCCCTGAGGCCATCAAACTGGCTCCCGTAGTGAAAGAGCTGGAGCGCCGCCCAGGCAAGTTTAAATCGATCGTTGTGGTCACCGCTCAGCATCGCGAGATGCTCGATCAAGTGCTAAACCTCTTCAAGATCGAGCCCAATTACGATCTCGATATAATGAAGCACGGCCAGGATCTCTTTGACATCACAGCAAAGGCCCTATTAGGCCTTAAGCCTGTACTCGAGGAAGAGAAGCCCGATATGTTGATCGTTCAGGGCGATACTACCACGACTTTTGTCGCCGCCCTCGCCGCTTTCTACTATAAGATCAGGGTGGGTCACGTTGAGGCGGGCCTTCGAAGTTTTGATAAGTACCACCCCTTCCCGGAGGAGATAAACCGTGCACTGACCACCGTCGTTGCCGATTATCACTTCGCGCCGACGCAGACCGCTAAAGGTAACCTACTGAAAGCTGGTATTCCCGAACAGCGTATATTTGTTACCGGCAATACCGTCATAGATGCGCTCATCCAAACAGTCAGGCCAAATTACACCTTCAGCCAACTGGGCCTTGAGTCGGTAGATTTTGCAAATAAGCGCATTATTCTAGTCACATCCCACCGGCGTGAGAATTGGGGTGAGCCGCTACGGCAAATCTGCTGGGCGATTAAAGAGGTTGCCGAAAATAACCCTGATGTCGAGGTCGTTTTCTCGGTTCATCTGAACCCGCTTGTGCAACAGACCACCCGGGAGGTACTCGGCGGCACCGAGCGGGTTCATCTAATTATGCCGCTCGATTATGAACCATTTGTTCAGCTTATAAATAAATCCTACCTTATCCTTACCGATTCTGGCGGCATACAGGAGGAGGCTCCATCTTTAGGTAAGCCCGTGCTGGTGTTGAGAGATGTCACCGAGCGGCCAGAGGGCGTTGAGGCGGGTACCGTCCGGGTTGTCGGGCGTGATACAAGAGCAATAGTAGAGGCGGCGCAAATTCTATTAAATAATGGGGAAGAATATAGCAGGATGGCTCGTGCTATCAACCCATATGGAGATGGGCGTGCAAGCATAAGGATAGCTGATATATTAGAGCAAGGCTGCAGTTAAATTTTTAGAAAGTAGAATTAGCAATGCTATATATAGTAATACCCGCCTATAACGAGGAGGGTAATCTCACATCTCTTATCGAGAGCATAGTATCTATGGCGGCAGCTAACAATCTGGAATATACTATGATCATCATCGATGATGGCAGTACCGATAGAACTCCGGAGATTATAGAGGACTTATCTACAAGGTATAAGATTCTGCCACTTGAGAACCGTCCCAACTCGGGTCTTGGTAGAACCATGGCTAAGGGGTTAAAAAGGGCGGCAGAGATCAGCGCAGATGGAGATGTAATAATTACCCTCGATGGAGATGCAACGCATGACCCCGTCTACATACCATCGATGATTGATAAGATTAATCAAGGAAACGATGTAATTGTTGCCTCTAGATTTGCCCCTGGCGGTGCGGAGAAGGGGCTTTCAACGTTTAGAAAGGTCCTAAGCCGTGGCTCAGGCGCATTGCTCAAAATATTTTTCCCCATAAAGGGTTTAAGCGACTATACCTGTGGCTATAGGGCCTTCCGAGCTGGAGCGATAAAGCGCGGGTTTGCCGTACTTGGGGAAGGATTTATCGAGGAGGCTGGTTTTTCAGCAACTCCCGAAATTCTTTTGAAGCTTCGCTCGCTTGGTGCTAGAATCGATGAGGTGGGTTTTATGCTCAAGTATGATCAAAAAGTCGGCAAGAGTAAAGTTAAGGTATCAAAAACCATAATCCAGTACCTGAAAATGATCGCCAGGCTCAAGATGAAGGGGCTTTAGTTATTTAGTTATTAAATTGCACCTCTAAAGCTAGAAGGAGATTAAAGGATGTCAGAAATGGCCCTTGAGCAGATAAAGAGTTTAATGATAGATAAATTCAAGGAGAGTAAGATGATAAAATCAATTATGTTGATGCTGTTTAGCCTATCTCTTGCTATAGGCGGTCAGTTTCTGCTTAAGGCCGGCATGAACCAGGTTGGCCGGATCGGTGCAGGTGATGCTGTTTATTACAAGACCATGCTTCTAAAGGCGCTCTTCCATCCTTATGTGGTTATGGGATTGACCCTCTACGTTATCTCCTCAATCTCCTGGCTTATCGTTCTCTCTAGGGTTAATTTGAGCTTTGCCTATCCTTTCGCCGGACTCGGCTATGTAATTATTATGTTTATCTCCTGGCACTTCCTGCATGAGCCCGTAAGCGCTGTTCGCCTCATCGGAGCTATCCTTATTAGCATCGGCGTGATTTTTATTTCAAGGACCTAGTTTACTCTTCCCAAGCGATAGCAACGGCTGGGCACTCTTCGATTGCCTCATCGATTTTTTCGTAAAGCGATTCATCCGGGTCTTCATTGATAACGTAGGCAAGCCCATCGTCTCTTAGCTCAAAAACCTCCGGGCAAATCTCCTCACAGATGCCATCTCCAACGCACTCATCGTGATCTACAACTGGTTTTCTCATGTTTGAACCCCCTTTATGTTCTTACACTTAGCAAATTTTGCCCTATATATTAATTCAGTGATTTTGCAATTCACCAATTTGTCATCCTGTTTGCAATCTACCAATCCGTCATCCTTAAAGAGCCGGAGACCCTCAACTTGTCATCCTGAAGAGCCGAAGACTCCCGATCGTCATCCTTAAAGAGCCAGAGCTCCCAATTTGTCTGAAGAGACGGGGCCCTCAATCCGTCTCCTCAACTCACTAACTTGTCATCCTTAAAGAGCCAGAGCTCCCAATTCGTCATCCTGAGCCGTAAGGCCCTCAACCTGTCATCCTGAGCCGCGTGAGTCGAAGCCCTGAGCGAAGCCGAAGGGGAAACGGCGGCGAAGGATCTCAATTGGCGCACTATTTTCTATATTTTTAAGTAATTATTATAGCTTAGAATCCTATGCATTTTTAGTGCCGGTAAATATATTTTAGTGCCGGTAGGTATATATTCTTCCCAGGCTCTCGGCTAAATAAACTGCTACCTCACGGTAGCTTCTTATGGGTTTTTAAATGCTCCGAATCGATCTGGCGCACGTTAGCTATTCCAGACGGGTTATTGTAGCTAAGCATTCGATGGCAATATCCACCCCTTTGCAGTGTTCATCATAATGCTGCAATTTGTCCATCACACCCTATGCGTCTTCCTAAGCACAAGTTAGCGTAGATGATGATGGCATCTTCGCCCTCGTTCAGGAAACACCGGTGGTGTCAGAACCCTAGTTGCCTACTTTGCAAGAATTCCATTAGAATATATAGGGGCAGTCTTAAGCACTGCTGATTAGCACTGATTCTTTCTTGAGGTGAGCCAGCGTATAATCAAGATTGCCATTTCTTTATAAAACTAAAGCCTTTAGACAAAAACCTACATACTACTGGGTATCACCCACAATCTAGAGGCATGATAAGTATCCTTAGGAACTGGATCATTAAAGGAGAATTTTTAGCCAATGGGAAAATGGCAAACCATATGTGTTATTGGGCTTGGCTACATCGGGCTTCCAACGGCAAGCATCTTAGCTACGAAGGGATATAAGGTCCTCGGCGTGGATGTTGCCGAGCAGGCTGTCGCGATGATTAACGAGGGTAAGATTCATATCGTTGAGCCCGATCTCGATATTCTGGTAAAATCCGCCGTTCACTCGGGAAACTTAAAGGCAAGTCTTACACCCGACAAAGCAGATGTTTTCATCATAGCTGTACCCACCCCATTTAAGGATGATCATAAGCCTGATTTATCGTATGTGGATTCCGCCACCGATGTGATTGCCCCGTTTTTATCCGAGGGGAATCTGGTGATACTTGAGTCCACCTCTCCCGTTGGGACAACCGACCGCATTGCCGAGCAGGTCTTTAGATCACGACCGGAGCTTGAAGGGGAGCTTTTCGTAGCGCATTGCCCGGAACGAGTACTTCCCGGGCAGATACTTAAGGAGCTCGTTAACAATGATCGCATTATAGGTGGAGTGGATGTTCGATCGGCAAAGGAAGCGAAAGAGTTTTATCAGACCTTTGTAAACGGCCAGATATTCACCACCAACGCAAAGACCGCAGAGTTTACTAAGTTGGCGGAAAATTCCTACCGCGATGTAAACATCGCTTTTGCAAATGAGCTCTCCATGATCTGTCATGAACTGAGCATAAACCCCTGGGAAGTTATAGAGCTTGCGAACAAGCACCCGAGGGTGAACATCCTCCAGCCGGGCCCCGGTGTTGGGGGCCACTGCATAGCTGTGGACCCCTGGTTTATCGTGGATTCAGCGCCCGATAAGGCGCGCCTTATTCGCACTGCCCGGGATGTAAACGACAGCAAGCCGTATCACGTGGTATCCCGGGTTAAGGAAAAAGCCATACGGTTTAAGGAGCCGATTATCGCATGCCTGGGATTATCGTTTAAGGCGGACATTGACGACCTCAGAGAAAGCCCGGCGGTAGAGATCGTCCAGGACCTCGCCGCCGACAACGTCGGAAAAATATTGGTGGTGGAGCCGCATATTGAAAAGTTACCCGATTCGCTTGCAGGCCTAGCTGGGATTGAGCTTGCTGGGGTCGACGATGCCCTGCAGCACGCCGATATCGTTTTACTCCTAGCTGACCACCGCATTTTTAAAGAGATTGACCGAAATGTAATCAAGGAAAAGATTGTAATCGATACAAGGGGAATGTGGCAATGAAACAGGTACTTATAAAGCAAGGTCAAGCAGTAGTTGAGGATATCCCCGCACCGCAAATCGAGGCCGGCACTGTGCTGGTACAGGTGGATCACTCTTGTATATCCGTTGGAACGGAGATGAGCGGCGTTAAAACCAGCGGGTTGCCTCTCTGGAAACGAGCCCTCAAGCAGCCGAATAACGTTAAGAAAGCACTGCAGATGGTGGCCACCCAGGGTCTTGCCCATACCCGAAGCGTCGTCGAAGGCAAGCTAACGGCAGGGCAACCGACTGGGTACTCTGCCGCAGGTATAGTGTTAGAGGTCGGAGAGGGAATCGACGACATCAAACCCGGTGATCGAGTGGCGTGCGCAGGAGCGCAGTGCGCCCACCATGCCGAGGTCATCCGCGTCCCACGCAACCTCACCGTCCCCATTCCGGATGCACTGGGTTTTGCCGAGGCGAGCACGGTTACGCTCGGCGCCATCGCGCTCCAGGGCGTGCGGCGCGCTCAGCCAACACTGGGCGAGACCTTTGTGGTTATCGGCCTTGGCATTCTCGGCCAGCTCACCGCTCAGCTTCTTAAGGCCAATGGGTGCCGGGTGATCGGCACCGACCTCGACCGGGCGCGCGTTCGCATTGCGCAAGACCTGGGCATGGATGTGGGCATCCATCCAGAAGACGGGGATGACATTGAGAATGTGGTGCGCCTAACCGATGGTACCGGCGCCGATGGGGTGATTATCACCGCCGCCACTCCCTCCGATGCAGTGGTCTCCACCGCCTTCCACATGTGCCGTAAGAAGGGCCGGGTGGTACTGGTGGGAGATGTTGGCCTAAATCTCAACCGCGAGGATTTCTACAGAAAGGAGCTGGACTTTTTTATCTCCACCTCGTATGGGCCTGGTCGCTACGACAACAACTACGAAGAGCGGGGCTTGGATTATCCTGTGGCCTATGTGCGCTGGACAGAGAACCGAAATATGGCTGAGTACCTGCGATTACTTGCCGAGGGAAAGTTAAAGATCGATACTTTAATTTCAGCTACCTACCCTGTGGAGAAAGCTGGCGCAGCGTACGAGGCCCTTAAAAATGGCGAATCCAAACCCCTTATGGTTTTACTATCCTATACGCGCCCTGCGGAGGGTGCGGCGCCCGCCCGCGTGGTGGCAAATCCGCACGCGAAGCCAGCGGGGCCAAAGCAGATACGGCTCGCATTGGTGGGCGCCGGGGGCTTTGCAAAGGGTATGCATCTCCCGAATATCCAGGCTTTATCAGACCTCTTTCATCTTCACGCGGTCGTGAGCAGAACTGGGCACAACGCGACCGCGACGGCCACACAATTTAGCGCTAAGTATGCCGCCACCGATTATCAAGCGGTCTTGAACGATCCCGAGGTGGATGCGGTGCTGATCGCCACCCGCCACAACTTGCACGCATCTATGGTTATTGATGCTCTTAAGGCAGGCAAGCACGTTTTAGTAGAAAAGCCATTGGCGCTTAAGGAAGAAGAGTTAAGGGAAATTGCAGCGTTTTATTTCCCGGGCGCCACCGCCGGTTCGCCCCCTATTTTGCTTACCGGGTTTAACCGCCGCTTCTCGAAGTACGTGCAGCACATCCATGAGCTAACGAAGGGACGCAGCAACCCCATGATCCTTAATTACCGCATGAATGCGGGATACATCCCGCTAGATCATTGGGTCCACACGGAAGAGGGTGGCGGGCGCAATATTGGTGAGGGCTGCCACATCTATGACCTCTTCACCTTCCTTACTGGAAGCAAGGTGGGATCCGTGGATGCAACATCGATTGCTCCTAAGACCGGCTACTACAGCTCTACCGATAACTTTGTTGCCACTATGTCCTTTGAGGATGGCTCTGCTGCAACGCTTACCTACACCGCTCTCGGCAGCAAGGAGTATCCAAAGGAACAGCTCGAGGTGTTTGTGGACGGCAAGGTAATAAAGCTGGATGACTATAAGAAGCTGACCATTACCGGCGCCAAGGTCGATGGCATTGAGACTAAGCTGTCGGATAAAGGACAAAAAGAAGAGCTCGAGGCCTTTGGCCGCGCCATCCGGCAAGGAGGCGAGTGGCCGATTCCCCTCTGGCAGCAGATACAGGCAACGGAGATCAGCTTCGAGGTGGAAAGAAAACTGCGTTAAGGGAGACGCCAATGAAGGTCGTTATACTTGCCGGTGGCCTCGGCACGAGAATTGCTGAAGAGACGTCTGTGCGTCCTAAGCCCATGGTTGAGATCGGTGGCAAGCCCATGCTCTGGCACATAATGAACATCTATTCAAGCCATGGGTTCAATGAGTTCATTGTGGCCTGTGGCTACAAGGGTGAAGTGATAAAGGAGTACTTCAACAACTTCTTCTACCACAATAGCGATTTTGTAATAAGCTTAAGGAATGGACAGAGCGAAGTGGTCAATTCGTACTGCCCTGAGTGGACGGTTGGCCTCATAGATACAGGACTACACACCATGACCGGTGGGCGCCTTTTCAACCTCAGAGAGCTACTTGGCAAAGAGACCTTCATGGTAACCTATGGAGATGGGGTAAGCGATGTCAATATCAGCTCGCTCGTTGCCTTCCACGGGTCCCACGGTAAGTTAGCCACAGTAACTGCAGTGCGTCCCCCCGCGCGCTTCGGTGGCTTGGTGGTATCGGATGGTCAGGTAACCGAGTTTTCTGAGAAACCGCAGACCGGGGAGGGCTGGATCAACGGCGGGTTTTTCGTTTTTGAGCCCGGTGTGCTGGATTACATAAGTGACGAGCAAACGATCCTGGAGCGAGAACCTCTGGAGCGGCTTGCCGCCGATGGACAATTGGTGGCGTTCAAGCATGAGGGGTTCTGGCAGCCGATGGATACACTACGGGAAAAACAGATGCTCGAGTCGCTCTGGGCGAGCGGTAATGCGCCCTGGAAGGTGTGGTAAAAGTTGACGCTGCCAGCTTTTTATACAGATAAAACCGTTTTAATAACCGGTCACACGGGGTTTAAGGGTAGCTGGCTCGCTACATGGTTAAAGATGCTCGGTGCCCGGGTTATCGGGTTCTCGCTACCCCCCGAAGAAGGAAGACCAAACTTGTTTGAGGCAGCCAACGTAGAAAAAGGCATGACTTCAATTACGGGAGATATCCGGGATCTTCCCTCGTTTATTAATACCTTTAATGCCCACTCACCGGAGATCGTTTTCCACATGGCAGCTCAGTCGCTTGTGAGGCGTTCTTACACAGAGCCAGTTGAGACGTATGCCACCAATGTTATGGGAACCGTTAATCTACTGGAGGCGGTGCGGAATACCCCATCCGTTCGCTCAGTTGTGGTTATCACGAGCGATAAGTGCTACGAGAACAGGGAGTGGGTGTGGGGCTATCGTGAGACAGAGTCCATGGGCGGCCATGATCCCTATAGCTCCAGCAAGGGCTGTGCAGAGCTCGTAACGCAGGTGTACCGCAAATCGTTCTTTACAAATAAAGGCCAGGTCGGCATTGCTTCAGCGCGTGCCGGAAACGTTATCGGCGGAGGGGATTGGGCGGAGGATAGGCTGATCCCAGACATCGCCCGCGCGCTGTCGTCAAACAAACCGGTCGTTCTTCGGCGGCCTAACGCTATTAGGCCTTGGCAGCATGTCCTTGAGCCATTACGGGGATACTTGATGCTGGGAGAGCACCTCTGGAAGCAGAGCGATGATTTCTCCGAAGCCTGGAATTTTGGGCCTCGCGATGAGGAGACTATAACCGTCCGTGAGATGACCGAGCGGATCATCCAACACTGGGGTTCGGGCGAGCTAGTAATCGGTGGAGCGGACGATCTACACGAAGCCCACTACCTCAAGTTAGATTGCAGTAAAGCCCGGGCGAAGTTGGGTTGGCGGCCGCTACTTACCATCGATGAGGCCCTGGAAATGACGGTTGCATGGTACCGGTCCTACCTTGAGGATCCAGGATCTGCAGGCAGCACGACCGCGAGTCAGATCAACGGATATATGGAGCGGTTATCTCGATGATTGGTTTTACGTCCGCTCTAGTCACCGGGGCTACGGGATTTATCGGGTCAGCCCTGGTCCGTCGCCTGGCTGATGAGGGAATTAAGGTGTATTGTATAGTCCGCCCGCACAGCGCTAACCTCTCGCGGCTTACGTCTATTTCGGGTATCGAATTGGTTGAAGTCCAATCGTTCCATGTATCAGAGCTACAGCGGGCGCTGGCGGGAATATCGGCTGATGTCGTCTTTAACCTCGCCTCTTACGGCGTGGACCAAAAGGATCGCGATCCGGAGGCCATGCTTGAAGGAAACGCAAACCTTGTTGCCAGGTTGCTCCTTGCCACGGCCGACTGGCCACTCAAGTGGTTTATTCACACCGGTAGCTGTTTTGAGTATGGGTTGACATCTATCTCAGAGCCAATTTCTGAAGATATGCAAGTGCAACCAGCATCGCTATATGGGTCAGCGAAGGCGGCTTCTGTAATTTATGGAAATGCCTTAGCCGCGCAGCTAGGCATTCCATTTGTAACTCTTAGGCTATTTGGGGTCTTTGGTACCGGAGAAGCTCCTCATCGATTGATACCATACATGATCGAACATCTTACTCATGATGAAATTGTTGATCTTACGCCCGGTGGACAGGTAAGGGATCTCATCTACGTAGATGATGCGGCGGAAGCCTTTTTGATGGCTGGCCAATGCAATCAATTGGCTCCCTATACGGTTTATAATATATGCTCAGGGCAGCCCATTAGTATCCAGGATGTCGCTGAAGTGGTTGCAGATGTGATGGATAAACCCCGCAGTTTGCTTCACTTCGGCAAGAGATCGTATCGTCCTGATGAAGCCATGTGGATAGTTGGGGATAACCATCGGTTTAAGGCAGCTACTAACTGGCAGCCAAAAGTCAGTATTCGTGAAGGAATCCAGCGAATGGTTGCAGTGAGCTAATAGCTCACTGCGTGCTATACGGAAAGAATAAGGGGGTGTCGTATGCCTGAATCAGAGCTAAGGCAGCAAATTTTAGAGCTGGTCGGTCAATATGCCGAATTGGCGCACGCGCCAAAACCATTCATCCCAGGAAAATCGGCAGTTCCGGTGTCCGGCAGGGTCTATGGCAAGGAAGAGATGAAGAGCTTAGTGGATGCTGCACTCGATTTTTGGCTGACCACCGGCAGGTTCAATGATGCTTTTGAAAAAAGGCTCGAAGCATATTTAGGGGTGAAACATGTCCTTACGACAAACTCTGGATCTTCCGCAAATTTGTTGGCAGTAGCGGCTCTTACTTCCCCTCAGCTTGGAGATCGAGCCTTAAAGCCAGGCGATGAGGTAATCACGGTGGCAGCCAGCTTCCCGACTACCGTAAATCCTCTGCTTCAGTACGGTTTAATTCCTGTTTTTGTAGATGTTGATATTCCAACTTATAATATCGATCCTGCCTTAATTGAAGCGGCCATCTCAGAAAAGACGCGAGCTATAATAGCCGCTCATACCCTGGGGGACCCTTTTGATCTTAAAGAGATCATGCGTATTGCTAACAAATGTAACCTCTGGGTTATTGAGGATTGTTGTGATGCTTTAGGCTCGACGTATAATGGCCAATTAGTTGGAATATTCGGTGATATAGGTACCCTGAGTTTCTATCCAGCTCATCATATCACTATGGGTGAAGGCGGCGCGGTTTTTACCAACGATAGTAAACTAAAACGCATTCTTCAGTCTTTGCGTGATTGGGGGCGGGACTGTTTTTGCGATCCCGGTAGGGATGATTCCTGTGGTAAGCGCTTTGAATGGCAGTTAGGCACACTACCCAAGGGGTACGATCATAAATATATTTATTCCCATGTAGGCTACAACCTTAAGATTACTGATATGCAGGCGGCGATTGGTCTTGCTCAGATGGATCGCTTGCCCATCTTTGTTGAAGCCAGGAAGAAAAATTTCCATTATTTAAAGGGTGAACTATCTGATCTGGGTGAGATTCTTGCCCTACCCGAAGCTACTCCTAATAGCGATCCTTCGTGGTTTGGATTCCCCATTACCCTGCGTGAAGATGCACCTTTTGCACGAGAGGACTTGCTACGTTACTTAAATAATAGGAATATCGGCACACGCCTGCTATTTGCAGGAAACATCACTCGTCAGCCATATTTTATAGACCAGAAATATAAAGTGAGCGGTGACCTCAAGAACACAGATATTGTGATGAATCGAACCTTTTGGGTAGGGGTCTATCCTGGTCTAACTGAAGAGATGCTCGATTATATGGTAAGGTGCATGAGAGAGTTTGTGAAAAGGGATGTGCTGTCGAAAGCTTAAATGCTTTAGATATTCTTTAACCTGGCGTAGTATGAGCACACCTTGAGTTGCTCTATACTCAAACACTCTAGCAATATAAACGAATCTATTCTACGCTTGGGATAAGCTCCCGATGAACACTTGCCAGGCGCTAGGATTCCATATTAGTTGGTGAAGGAATGGTTGAGTCAAAAAGGGGCCTGCTATCTATCGTAGTGCCCGTCTTTAACGAAGAGGATAATGTAGAGATATTATATAACACCGTTACTCGGGTTATGGACTTGTTATCCGATCGTTATGACTACGAGTTTGTCTTCACGGATAATCACAGCACAGATCAGACTTTCGAAAAGCTGGAACGCCTATCTCAACGCGAAAAAAGGGTTAAAGTCTTGCGCTTTTCGCGCAACTTTGGATACCAGCGCTCTATATACACTGGCTATATCAATGCCAGTGGAGATGCTGCCGTACAGCTGGATTGTGATTTGCAGGATCCACCGGAGCTCATTTTAGAATTTGTCCGCCACTGGGAGGCTGGCTACCAGGTTGTATATGGGGTCCGACGCTCGAGAAAAGAGAGCTGGTGGATTAACTCTGTAAGAAAGGCCTTCTACTGGATTATCGATACATTAAGCGAGGATACCCTTCCGCACGATGCGGGTGATTTTCGCTTGGTCGATAGGATTGTTTTAGATGAGCTTAAGAAGATCGAGGATTACCAGCCGTACTTACGGGGAGCTATTGCGGCGATGGGTTTTAAGCAAGTAGGAATACTATATGACCGAGCGGAGCGCACCCGCGGGCGGAGCAAGTTTTCTAGGGGCGATCTGATCCGATTAGCTATGGATGGGATTTTAAACCACTCGGTTGTGCCGCTCCGGATTGCAACCTTTACCGGCCTCGCCGTTTCACTGCTGACCTTCTTTGGGATCGTTGCCTACATTATCGGAAGGCTACTCTTCGGCCAACAATGGCCGGCTGGCTTTGCAACGACGACCACCCTGATCTTGTTATCCTTAAGCCTTAATGCACTTTTTCTAGGGATCATCGGAGAGTACCTGGGACGCATTTACCAGCAGGTAAAGAAGCGACCTATCACTATAATCGAGCGTGAGATCGACCCTCGTGCGAAGGATCGCCAAAGGGAGAGAGTTCATTAATGGATATGATGCCATCCAGGTATCAAATGCTGCAGGAAGCCCTGGCAGGCTACGAGAAGACGGGTATGCCGTTGGTCGCATATGATGGAAAAACCCTTATGCCTGCTGGATATGGCGATGACGTAGGCGTCTACTATTCCGTTCCGAAAATCGCACATACTTTTGGCCTAACTATAGATCAAACCATTGCCATTTTCTATACCGGGGTAATATTGGTCTCACTTATTTTAGGGCTTATCGGTTCTTACCTACTTTTTAAAACATGGGTGGGTAGGTTGGTGGCGTTAGTTGGTTTATCTGGCCTTATCCTATTTTCACTCGAGGTGGGGGATATATATCCTATTTCTACCTACATAACAATTGCAATTGTCCCTCTATTCTTATACTTTGCTCAAAGCAAGAAATTAAGCGTCTCATTTGTTATCTTCTTTCTCTTGGCAGGCATTAGCATCGGTGCAGCCCACTATATCCGCAGCCATGCAGGAACTGCGGTGCTAATCTTTATGCTATCAATGGTGATGTTTTATCTAAGGTTTCCTTGGAGGAAGAAGTTGGTTCTTGCTATACCGCTTGTTGCTGGTATTCTAGTGATGGCACTCTATTTCAATGTACTTTTAAATCAGCGTGAAGCTTATCTAGTTAATAATCAGCCTGCTTGTAATCAGGCTGTTGGAAGACACCCATTCTGGCACTCGGTCTATATTGGATTCGGTTATTTGAATAATGACTATGGAATTGGGTATAAAGATGAGGTTGCCATAGAGAAGGTACGCTCCATCTCGCCTAGCGCCCCATACCTTTCTGAAGAATATGAGGCAATTCTAAAGGATGAGGTAATTAATCTCATTAAAGGTAATCCTCGTTTTGTTTTAGATACAGTATTTGCTAAGATAGGGGTTATCTTTTTTTTCCTACTAATTTTTGCCAACTTTGGACTATTAGCAGCTATTCTGTATCCAAAGGGCTGGTCTATAGAAGTAGCTTTTTGGAATGCCTTAGGATTCAATTCTTTGTTTGGCATACTTGTAACACCCAATCCAGCTTATCTTCTAGGATTTATCGCATTTGCAACCATCTATGGAATAGTAAGCATTAACCATGCGATTGAGTGCGGAGCGTGGCGAGATATTACTGCCAGGTTAAGCTGTATAGGGGTTAGGTCTTAGCGAGTATTATTTAAGCCATTGGTTCAATAAGTTCTTTATAGCCCGCAGTTACAAGGGAAAGTGGTAAAGGAGTACTCCTCTGCATACTGAAGATGTCATCATTGGAGGCGGCTTAGTGAAGGATAGGTTGAACTCGATACATAAAGACCATTAAGGGAAAGGGCTCACTAGTGCAAATAATGCCGATCAGATACCAGATGCTGCAGGAGGCCCTGGCAGGTTATGAAAAAACGGGTGTGCCACTGGTCGCATATGATGGAAAATCACTTCAACCTGCTGGGTTTGGCGATGACATAGGCATCTATTATGTTATCCCGAAGATTGTACATGCTTTTGGCCTATCTATAGACCAGGCTATTACTGCTTTTTACATCGGAATAATACTAGTCTCACTTGCTTTAGGGCTTATCGGTTCTTTCCTGCTTTTTAAAACGTGGTCGGGTAGGCTGGTGGCGTTAATCAGCCTATTTGGCGTTGCTCTCTATTCGTTTAGGGTGGGGGATGTCTACCTTGCTTTTACCTATATAACAATCGCAATTGTCCCTCTATCTTTATACTTTGCTCATAGCAAGAAATTAAGTACCTCATTTGTTATCTTCTTTCTCTTGGCAGGCATTGGGATTGGCATAGCTCACTACGTTCGTAGCCATACAGGAACTGCGGTACTAATCTTTATGCTATCGTTGGTGACGTTTTATCTTAGGTTTCCTTGGAGGAAGAGATTGGTTCTTATTATATCGCTTATCTTCGGTATTTTGGCGGTAATGCTCTACTTCAATATTCTTTTAGATCAGCGTGAAGCTTATCTGGTTAAGAATCAACCTAATTATAAGCAAACTATCGGAAAGCATCCCTTCTGGCACTCTATCTACATCGGATTTGGTTATTTGAATAACGACTATGGGCTTAAGTATAAAGATGAGATTGCGATCAGAAAAGTACGCTCCATCTCGCCTAGCGCCATATACTTTTCTGAAGAATATGAGGCAATTCTAAAGAATGAGGTCATTAACCTCATTAAAGGTAATCCTCGCTTTGTCTTAGATACAGTATTTGCTAAGTTAGGGGTCATTATCTACTTTCTACTGAAATTCGCTAATATTGGACTATTAGCAGCTATTCTGTATCCAAAGGGCTGGTCTATAGAAGTAGCTTTTTGGAATGCCTTAGGATTCAATTCTTTGTTTGGCATACTTGTAACACCCAATCCAGCTTATCTTCTAGGATTTATCGCATTTGCAACCATCTATGGAATAGTAAGCATTAACCATGCGATCGAGCATGGAGCCTGGCGAGATATTGCTGCTGCGCTGAACCGCATACGGCTCAGGTTTTAGCAGGTGTTTATCGTAACAAAGAAATTGATTATCCTCGTCAGACGCAGGAGCTAGCTGGCAGTACCCCACCGACTTTGCCTCAGAGTCGCTATATGGTAAAATTTCTTAGTCATCGCGTGAGTGATGATAATTTTTAAATATTTATGAAATGTCGAGGCATCATTGTGCTATGTGGCATCCGCTCTATTAAACCATCGCGTGCATTGACTAGAACCTGTCACTGCGAGGAGCGATAGCGACGAAGCAGTCTTATGCTTCTTAGATGGAGATTGCCACGTCAACTGCCTTCGGCAGTCTCCTCGCAATGACAAGTATAGTAACAGTCTGTCATTGCGAGCGACCAAAGGGAGCGTGGCAATCTCTCCTAATGACAGACTAACAATTGCTCGCAATGACAACTCATAACAGGTGTGATGATGCAGTAGCTATACCATAAGGGGGAGCTTACATGATCACCTTCCTTGCGAATGAAAGGAACCATAAATTATTACTCGCCCTTGGGCTGTGTCGTTGCCCTGCTCTTGCAAAAAGTGGGGATTCCAGTAGTGGCTGATGGATACGGCACCATATACCAGTTAGCGGCTGGGTTAGGCAGCCTGTTTTATGCGTTTGCCGGGGTGGTCTTGCTGTATTATCTCGGCAAGAGATTATTCGATACCACCACTGCGTTGATCGGAGCTATCGCAATCTGGTTAGCTACGCCCCTGATCTACTATATGACCATGGAGCCGCTTATGGCGCATACGATATCTATGTTCAGCATAACGCTATTTGTGTTTCTCTGGTATGTGACGAGGGATAACAGGCGGCTGTATCACTGGGCGATACTTGGAGTGGTGGGAGGATTGCTAACCATTGTCAGGTACCAGGATGCGCCGTTTCTTCTTATTCCCGTCATCGATACCGTGATTACCAAGCTTCGCAAACCGGATTCGCCGCCGAAATCGTGGCTCTACTACGGATTTGCATTCGGTGTCTTTTTCTTGGCGGCGTTACTGGCGACCACTCCACAGCTTTACGAAAACAAGGTATTCTATGGTTCCCCCTTCATCAACGGGTATGGGCATGGCGGGGAAGGATTCATTTACTGGAATTCCCCGAAGATTCTCTACAGCTTATTCTCGACTCAGAGTGGGCTCGTGCTGTGGTCTCCTATTATGTTGCTCTCCTTTATTGGCCTATTCTGGTTTTCAAGGAAGCGGCCACTGATTGGTCTGTTGTTAACATCTTCCTTCCTGGTCCAACTTTATCTGGTAAGCAGCTGGTGGGCTCCAGATCAGGGGCATACGTTTGGTAATCGCATGTTGCTCAACTCCACCGTTGTATTTGCCATAGGGCTCATGCAGTTTATTTATGTGGTTAAAGAGCGGAAAGTAGCATTTCTCAAGTATGCCGTAAGCCTGTGTGCAGCGCTTATACTAATTAACGGGGTTCTATCTGGCCTGTATTGCTTCAGGATTATAGGCCACTCGTATTCATACACACCACACTCATATCAAAACCCAAACCCGAATTAACCTGGCGTAAAAGCTATCCAGCATGACGTGTACTATGCAAACTGCCTTTTTGTACCTTGCAACTTAAGTGTGGAGCCAGTGAGCCAGTGGCCAGTGGGACGTTGCGAAACGCCGGGATAAACCGGCATAGAGTAGGGGATGAAGGAGCCCTACATGAAAGGCAGAAGCTCTCAACATGGCTCCGAGTCATGCATGTGTGGCCGTTAGGCTATACGTGAAGCGTTGACAGTAAAACATAGGCTAGGTATTTAAGAGACAGGAGAGAAGCATTGAACGGACTTGAAAGGATACCCAAAGTAGCAGAGACTTTGCGTTAAATACCCAGGTTAGGAGCCGTATGAGGTAATGCCTCGCGTACGGATCTGTGCGGGGGCGCCTGGTAACAGGTGTCCCTATCGCAATTCATATTCTATAGATTCTTTATTAGGGATCTAAACGCTAAAGAACAGAGGAGTTACTTCCCGCCCAAGAATTTATATTATTGAGCAACGCCCCACTTCACCACAAGAAGCGCAAGCCCTACCGACAATACATATAAGACTGAATTTACCTATAATGAGCTAAACCAGCTCCTTAGCACGATCGACCCCTTAGGGCAAGTAACAACCAACACCTACGATGATGCGGGAAAACTCATCTTAAACACCTATCCGAGCGGCAAGAAAACCCAGTACCTCTACGATGAGGCAAATCGCCTAAGTCAGAAAAGCTATTCAAATGAGCCCACAAAGTACTCCTATTCTTATGACTCATCCGGCAACCTAAAACAAGTAGTAGATGACAAGGAAAGAAAGCACCAGTATACATACGACAAAGCAAACCGCCTCACAAGCGCAACTGATATCTTCGGCTATACGCTAAATTTCAGCCTAGATAAAGCAGATAACCCAACTTCCATCACCACCTCTGAGGGCAAGAGCATAAATTACACCTATGGCTCTGAAAACCAACTTCTCACCATAACCGATACCTCAGGAAGGCAGACAAAAATCCGCTATGATGAGGTGGGCCGACCCTTTGAGACCATAAAGGGTAACGGCATAAAAAGCGTAAGCCTATTTGATGGTGCCGGCAGATTAACCCAAATCGCCGATCCGGGCACCTCAACGGATAATCCCTCAATATGCATTCTGCTTCGCTACACCTATGATGCCAACGGCAACATCATCCAAGTCAGCGCAGCAGAAGGCACGCAAAGCTTTACCTATGACGGCCTAAATCGGCTAACCAGCTGGACAGATGAAACGGGAACTACCACCACCTATACCTATGACAAAGTGGGAAACCTCACCAAAAAGGGGAGCAAAACCTATACCTATAATGCCGCAAGCCAGATCACAAACTCTGGC
>JACUUO010000210.1 GCA_014859275.1 Actinomycetota bacterium
CCGTTGGGTCAGGGCTCCCCGGAAGATGCCCCGGCTCCTCACCCATTTCTAAGATCTCTAGCCTTAAAAATCCCGCACTATATCGTGGAAACTTAGCAGGGTCTCGATGCGCTCGCATATTTGGGTGAGGATGACTTCGCGACGGCGGTTATCGGTATGGTTTGCTTCAAAGGCAACCTCGCCCATGAATTCCTCAAAAGCATCAAACGGCGCGCATAATTCAACCTCTTCAATTAAAATGGCACTGTAGAGGATAGCTTCGCTTTCAGGCGAAAGTATCATGGGTTTCATAAGCTCTTTGAATTCGTCCTCGGTTACCGTAAACTCGATGATATCCTCTGACACTAGATCTGGGATCGCATATTTTCCCCTATCCCAGTAGGTGCCTTCCCAGCTATGAATAAAGCCATCGTCGCCACATAATGGGCACTGCCATTCAATCACGCCATCATCCCGACGGGCAATAAGAAGATTGCCCCGGCACGGTTTGCGACCGGGTCGGCGCCTGCAGCGCAAAGCCGAGGGCACTGCGATGCCCTGTGGGTGCAGCGATGCTGCCGCCACAATCTTGCCGAAGAACTCACCAATACGGCCAGCTGGCCCCGAGTGTACTGGATATCCATCTTCATCAAGGAAGTGGGTTACGTTGGTGATATACGACATAGCGCTCCTTTATCGTCACAATTTAAACACAGATGTGTTTTGAAAAGATTACCATAAAGCGTGAATCGGTCCAACATTGCAGCGCACCCCCGCATTGCCCTTTAACCGCTTTGAATGACAAACTGCGTCCTCTTTTCCATAGCGAATTACAGGATTTTGAACTGCACCTCGCTCACTGCCAAGGCAGCTCATTATTCGGCTCCACTAACTTAAGAATTCGCTTGATTTGTTCTTTAAGAAGGGGTACTTTGTTCTGAATAATATCCCATAAAATGGCGCTGTCTATACCAAAATATTCATGAGCTACAATGTCTCGAAAGCCGGCTATCTTACGCCATTCTACTTCAGGATAGCGATTTCTATACTCCTGAGGAATATGTTTAGCTGCCTCACCTATTATTTCCAGGTTACGCAACACAGCATCATATGCCATTTCATTGGAGAGAAACTGCTGTAATGTTTGCTCCTTGGTGTAGCGTAAAATCTTCTCACAGGATTGCAAGATATCGTCTAAAAAGAGACGGTGATCACGCGACATAGAGGAGCTCCTTCTCAACATACGGTCGGATACGGGGTTTCAGCGCATCGTGAGTTACTAAATCAACAGACCGCCCCAAGAGATCTTCGAGAAAAAACTTCAGCTTCATATATCCATCAAAGGAAGGGGTTCTACTAAATTCAACCAGTATATCTACATCGCTTTCTGGACCAGCTTCGTCCCTAGCTACTGAACCAAAAATTGCAAGCGATTTTACATCGAATTTAGTAAGCTCCTGTTTATGTGATTTTAAGATTTGCAGTACCTCATCTCGTCTCATGTTTCACCTCTACTACGTCTTAACTCCGATTTTACCCGTCATCAAGCGATGCAGCAATGTCCTAAACTGCAACTCAAGCGCCCGCTTACGATTTTCTTCTGCTTCGATTTTACGGTCAACCGTCTGAAGGTAGCGGTACCAGTGCCGTTCCTTTTCCTTTCATGTAGGGCTCTTTCATCCCCTGCTCTATGTCGGTTTATCCCGGCGCTTTGCTACGTCACCCTTGCCTAAGGGTGCTTCTATGAGGTTGCCCTAAGACGGCGATTTCAAATTGCACGCTTTCTAGTTTCTTAATATTAAAAAGACCTGGTAGCTTGATTGTCGAGTGATAGGCACACCGTTTCCTCTACTATATTGAAATTTGACTTAACGTTTGACGTTTAACGTGCCGTCTTATAACATTAAAACTGATGATAAAATCATTCAAGGACAAAGAGACAGAAAAGGTCTATGGTCGAGAGGGCTCCAACAAGCTGCCGCGGGATATTCAGCAGGTTGTACTGCGAAAACTGCGGATGATAAATAACGCCAAGGACCTTAACGATCTGCGAATCCCGCCCGCCAACAGGTTGGAGAGACTTAAAGGCGACCGTGAGGGGCAGTTCAGCATCAGAATCAATGACCAGTGGTGTATCTGTTTTCTGTGGCAGGGCGGGGATGCCTATGAAATTGAAATAATAGATCACCACTAGAAAGGAACATGATGAAGAAAAGACTACATTCGGTACATCCTGGCGAAGTGCTCTTGGAAGAGTTTCTCAAGCCCATGGGCTTGAGCCAGAACAGGCTTGCCATAAACATTAGTGTGCCGGCAAGACGAATAAACGAGATTGTCCTCGGTAAGCGAAGTATCACTGCAGATACGGCACTGAGGCTTGCTAGGTTCTTTGGCACCTCCGCCGAATTCTGGCTCGGCTTGCAGGCACAATACGATTTAGACGTTACTGCCGAAGCACTAGGAGAACGGCTAGAGCGGGAAGTAAAGAGACATGCAGACGCCGGGTAGAAGAGCATTACCAGCTAATAACAGTGATTCAGCGGATTCATTACGCCTCCGCTGATCATACCATTAGCCGAATACAGAAGTGATGATATGAAAAGAAAAAGCATACCATACGGAACAAAATTGCCAGTTAAGCTAACTTTACGTGAACGAGATCTCATTTGTGATGAGACATTCTGCGATCCTAGATATACACAGGTTGCAATTGTTGATGGCACAGGTATTAAAGTCGATCTGTCGCTTGATGACATAGAAGATATCCAGGGCTATGTTGCTGCAGCGGCAAATCACACAGAAAATCATAAACTACAGAAAGAACTCGATCGCCTCAGCGATAAGCTGCAAGCTTATTTAGATGCATACGATGACCAAGACTATAAGCAGAGCGATGTGCCCACCCGGCTTATCGACCCTTTTACAAAAGATGCCAAGAAGAGGTGGGATAAGATACCCAAATGGGTCCAGGCTAAAATCCTAGATAATGTTTTCTGCGGGAAATGCATGAATATTGTTCCCATAGTTCTAGAAATAGCGAAAATGCAAGGCGCTGATTTAATTCTCAGACAGGACTTTAAGACTTAACTAAAACCGATCTCACATCAGCCCAGGCAGGATATG
>JACUUO010000038.1 GCA_014859275.1 Actinomycetota bacterium
CTGGAGACGATGTATGGAACTTCTACAATGCCGAGATGAGTGCTAACGGTTGGACGTTGGCTTCAAGTCCCCCGGCTGCCGGCTCGAACTTCTACTCAGTAACCTTCACAAAGGGGACCCGCAAGGCGATCATTTGGTTCTATGGCGGTGAAGATCATAAGGTTTCTTCACCTGTTTTAGCCACTGGCTACCGTATAGAGATTCTATATAAGTAATGAGCATATAAAAGTATAGCAGTCACATGTAAAGGACCGGGAAATCCCGGTCCTTTTTTCCTGGGGCTTGATATGAATCTGTGATGCGACTTTATGAATACAACAGACCTACCTCTTAACAAAGTGGATGGTTAGCGTGGTTTCCTCGCCAGCATTGACTCTGATACCATTGATGGTTAGCGTGGTCCTATTGCCGCCACTGATGCTGGTGGCGTTTTTGCTGGCGAGCTTTGCGTCCTTAGCCCATGCAACAAGCGTATAGTTACCCGCCTTAATATTTTTGAAGATAAAGGCGCCCTCTTTGTTAGATTGTGCTGCGCGGCATATTTTGCCATCACGCACTAAACGAAGGTGAACATGGGCGAGTAACGTTGGGCTGGTCGTGGTAGACGTGGTATCGAGGACCGTGAGCCCGCTGATTTTGCCGAACCTGATACTGGCAGTCCTCGTTCCTTCTTTGCTATCGATATCGTTTCTAGGGCTTTCACTGGATACCATACTAGTTGATGATTGGCTGCTTAGCTGGCTACTTAGATATTTACCTGTGGGATCAACACTACCGGCATTGGCGAGGGTAATACCGCCTAGTGCCAGGCAAACGATAATTGCCAGGGCAATTAAGAGAATTGCACGGTGATTTTTCATGGCTTCCTCCTTTAAGTTAGATTTCCATTCTTGGATTGCACTTCGAGCGCCTACTACTATTATTATAACTATAATAGCCCTACCTTGGTTACGGGTTAATGCTTAGTTTTTATAAAAACCTTAATCCTTAAGTTCTACTGCCGTTGTAACTAGCTGGTTTATGGTAGTATAAGTTCGATACCTTATATGGTTACGCCTGCGCCCCGCACGCTGGCCTAAGAGCATGGCTCTTTCGGAAAGCATAGCTGGGGCCGTAAAGGCCGATATTAGCATCAACTTTGGTGTCGGTGAGCTCAGGATAAATCCCCTCAGAGAGGGCGATAACCTATTTGAGGGAAGTTTTCTCTTGGAGACCGATAAGCTGGTCAATTGGAGGGGGATCTGGTAGAAATCAAGCTGCGTCGCTCGCGATGGTCGTTTCCGCCCTTCTCCTCGCGGTATGGGGATGACTGGCGCATTGGATTGACGACTCTTTGAGGGTGGATGAGGAAAGGTTCCCGAGGGTTGACTCCGGGTTCGCCTCATCGGACTTCGAATCGGCGCAGAATAAGGTCGATATAGAAATCAGCACAGGGATCTCAAGCGTTACTGTATCATAGGATTAACCTTAATCCTAATTTCGGATTGGTTTGGTCCGGAAAATTTTAGTCGGATACGATTTAAATTGGCAGTAAAGGATAGGTACTGAATGGCTGAAGAGGAGCGCAGAAGGGAAAACTGGTCGAGGCGTGGCTCGCATGGCGGTATAATTATCGGTCTTATGCTCGCAAGCCTCGGTATGATACTCCTTATAGACAACCTCTTCCCTGGGTTGGGCTTTATTAGGCTCTGGCCGGTAGTTATAATTGTCTGGGGATTCGCGGTTTTAGTTTCAAGCTTCCTCCCGCCATTTGATATTCCTCGACTTTTCAGCGGCATCTTTATAGGTACGGTCGGGGTGATTCTCCTTTACAACACCCTGGGGATCGTACCGTTTAGCTTCTGGTTGGATCTGATAACCCTCTGGCCAGTCCTCCTTATAGCGGTAGGGCTTGCCATCCTTGGCAGGGTAACACACAGTAAGGTTATATCAGCGCTTCCGCCGGTAATAATTATTCTAACTCTCATCCTGGCGGTCATTTACAGTGACGTTCTCTTCCAGGATAGGGGATTAACCGATTTCAAGTTTAGCCGTGAGGAGACAACTGATATTAGGGACGGCTCTGCTTCAATAAATTTTGCTGTGGGCAGCCTCAACATAGGGGCTACCGATAAGCTATACGATATTTACGCCAAGGAATCTGCCGGCAGAGAGCCACGGCTGAGTATTAATAGGTCAAACTCAACGGTTGAGCTAAGCATTGAGCCACAGAACAATATTCCTCTGTTCCGGGGCAATCGGGAGCGCGAATGGGTAGTGCTTCTCTCGCGGGATATAGATTGGCAGCTCAATATTGGTACGGGCGTTTCCGGCTCGGAACTTGATTTAAGCGACTTGAGGGTAAGCGAGCTGGATTTGGGCAGCGGTGCCGGCGATATTTCGGTACGCTTTGGCGATAGGGTAGATCAGGTGAGCGCTAGTATCAGTACCGGTATATCGCAGCTGAGGATTCTAGTTCCGAAATCGACCGGGGTTAGGTTAATAATAAATAAGGGGCTATCAAGGAGCGATTTCCAAAATATCGATCTTCAAAGGACTGATAGGGAAGATGAAATTACCTATGAGACGCCCGATTTTGGTTATGCTGCTAAGAGGTTGATTCTCGATATTAACATGGGGATTTCCAGCTTTACCGTTGAGGGATATTAAGGGGTGAGAAATTTGCCGGAGAGTAATCCGCCCGATGAGAGCAGGCATGAGGGCAATTTAGAGGTTAACCGAGAAGGTGGGGCAAAAGCCATAAAGGTTGAATCTGAGGAATCTAAAGAAGGTCAGGCAAAGACCATTCCACGAGAGCCAAAAGAAGAGCCGAAAAGGCTTTATCGCTCGAGAGAGAACAGGATTATCGGTGGTGTTGCTGGAGGTATCGGGGAGTACCTGGGGATTGATCCGGCCATTGTAAGGGTTATCTGGGTGCTTTTTGCCTTACTCGGAGGGACGGGCATAATCGCCTATATTGCAGCGTGGATAATCATCCCGGAACGTCCGGCAGGGGAAGAGGCCCCAGAGGTGCCCAGGAATGTTTCGAGCGATGCCGGTTTGATTATCGGACTTATACTGGTGGGACTAGGGCTCTGGTTTCTTTTATTAAATTTAAATCTCATTCCGGGCCCATTTTTTGTAATCCTGCAGGCCCTGCGCGATGCCTTCTGGCCTATCCTATTAATCCTTATCGGCATACTCATCATCATTGCCGCCACCCGTGGGCGCGGGTTAACCTTCTCCACCGAGGGGAGGACGCTCTATAGATCCAGGGGTAACAGGGTGATCGCCGGAGTTGCTGGGGGGATTGCCGAGTACTTCAGAGTCGATCCCACACTGGTCCGTCTTGCCTGGGTCGCTCTTTTTATAATAAATTTTGCGGCCGCTTTAATTGCCTACATTGTAGCGGCCATTGTTATACCAGAAAGACCTAAAGAATAATGAACTTTGTCGGGATTGATCTTGCCTGGAAGATATCGAATATTTCTCGAAATGGAACGGGGCTTGCCGCTATCGATGGCGATGGCCGCCTCGTCGGTGTAGGCCTGGCGGCGACCGATGATGAAATCCTCTCTTTCGTCCACAAGCATGCCGGTGATTCGTGCGCAGTAGGAATCGATGCCCCACTCATCGTCGCCAACGAGTCCGGGCAGAGGCCGGTAGAGCGTCTCCTAATTGTCCTGGGAACACCCGCTTATCCTGCAAACCGTAACCTCTTTGCACGAGTCTATGGTGGGATAAGAGGAGAGGTGTTGCTAGGAAGATTGATCACTGATGGCTTTATCCTTGCCACTAGATATTTATCTTAATCCCGATTCCACCGCTGTTGTCGGTGATCTAGAGACCGGTTATGTTTTGTTGCCGAAAGAAAATGGAGAAATAAACCCATGCCAAGTTACGAATCAGACGTAGTAGAGCTTCCTAAGCCTAGATATAGTAGTGATATGTCAGTCGAAGAAGCTCTACTTAAAAGAAGATCTGTCAGACGTTATAAGGACGAACCGTTGGCGCTGGCTGAGATGTCACAGCTTCTCTGGGCGGCCCAGGGGATTACAGATCTTACGGGGCTCAGAGCGGCTCCATCCGCCGGAGCGCTCTATCCTCTCGAGCTGTATGCGGTAGTTGGTAATGTAGATGGTCTGGCTGACGGTATTTATAAGTACAAGTCGGAGGGACATGGGCTGATTAAAACCACAGATGGCGACAGAAGGAGCGAATTATCTGCTGCCGGTCTCGGTCAGCGCATGATTAAAAATGCTGCTATCGATATCGTGTTTTCCGCAATCTACGAGCGAACGACAAGGAAGTATGGCAACAGAGGCGTAAGGTATGTCTATATGGATGTCGGCTTTGCGGCCGAGAATGTTTACCTGCAGGCGGTAACCCTCGGCCTCGGTACGGTGATTGTCGGCGCTTTTGACGACGACGCCGTAAAAAGCGCTTTAAACATGCCATATGAAGAGCACCCTCTATGTATAATGCCGGTAGGGCGGGTGTAGGTCGGTTCGATATGGGGATGATTGTCATCTATTTAAGTTTTAATGGATGGAATCTCCTTCAACCCAATATATTTGAAGAATGCGGAAAATGTCTCGGCTGCTTAGGCCAAGAAAGAACAAGGAAACCATCAGAGCTGCCGGTGGGTTGAGGAGATCGATAGGTTTTGGATAAGGAGAGAAATACTAGGATAAGGGATAGACAATGAAATGCAATCTTGAGGCCAACCGACAGAAGTGCACCTGTACCTATGAACCTTGCTCGCGGAAAGGCAATTGCTGCAAGTGCCTGACGTATCACTGGAAAAACCGGGAGTTGCCGGGATGCCTTTTCCCGCCGGAGGTAGAGAGGACCTATGACCGCTCCATAGAGAGGTTCATCAGGATCTATTCCAGCTAGGGTAAGGCCTAGGATCTTATAGACCATAGATATCGGATTGTTCTAGCTGGGGAGAGCTTACAGCTATTGTGAGGAGGATGCTTACAGTAGCTTATTAAGTTATGCCATAATAAAAGGGCCCGCAAGCGGGCCCATGCATTGCAAAAAAGCTTTCTGCTGGCACGTTAGGCAGCGTGGCGAACTTTACTTGCGATCCCCGGGCATGCGGTGACATCCCTCGGTGATTCATAGTTATCATGCTCACAAGCCCTCAAAATCTCCCGCATCGACATCATCTTTCCCTCAAGCACCTCAACCTCTCTATCGCCTATCTGTCGAACTAACGATCTCTTACTAACGGGAAAGTCCACACCCTGAAGTGCCGATACTATAGATTTATAAGCCATACTAGCAAGACCCCCTTTCGTTTTAGAAATTAGCCTTATACGCTACATCTTTCTTTTACCCATCGCACAGCAGTAAGTAATGCAAAAGCAAAAAAATTGAAATTGGGGATGTCATCAGATTGTGTACAACGGTACCGTTCTTGAAAGATTGGAAAGATTGAAAGTTTAGTGGATCAGGGATCAGCTCTTTAATTTTCTGTTTGCATCTTATCGGTCGACCATAAATTAAAGACCCTTGGGTCACTAAAGACGCATCCACTATCGTCTGATAACACCTGACAGCAGCTTTGCGACCTCCGCACGGGTGGCGTTCTTATTAGGGAGTAAGGTGTCATCGGGATAGCCAGTCACCAGTTTCTCGCGTACGGCGATGGCGAGATATCTCTTTGCCCAGCTAGGCACCGCTTGCGCATCGAAAACCGCGTGAGGATCGCATCTGCCTCAGCATCGGTGATCTGGCCAACACGTGGGGCGAGGTCTGAAAAGCTGAGTATCGCCTTTATCGCCTGCGCACGCGTTGTGGAACCCGTCGGACTGAACGTCGTCCTGCCGGTGCCCTCCATAAACCCGGCTTCGACGACGCTGTTTATATGGCCGAACGCCCAGAACTTATCCCCATCCACGTAGGAGAGTGTGCCGATCATCCTGATGCTCACATCACCGGTGATGAGTCCACGGCGATTGAGCTGCTGGGCTAGAGGGAGGGTGTTTGCTGAGCCACAATAGCGGCCCCCGGCATTAGTTTACATTATATGTCGAAAGCTCCTCCTCGAGTGTCAACTTACATATCCCATGAACGCAAGTAATGTATGGGTCTGGGGACGCTTAATTGCGGTAAGTAGCGCAATTCTATAACCGGGATAAACGGAATCAGCAAACCTCCATCTATCGAATATTCGATATTTTTTCCGATCAAGGGAAATCTAAAAATATGATACAAATTGCAAATATGATAAAAACTTCAAAACAACAAGCAAGCACTCATAACGGAGAACAAATTGGGCGAAATCGTTAAAAGAGATCACTTAAGTCGCATAATCGATACGATCGAAGAAGGCGTCATTGTCTTCGATGCAAACGGCCAAGCAGTGTTCGCCAACAGCTCGGCGGAAATCATCCTGGGCCTTAAACGTAAAACCATTATCGGGCAGTCCTATAGTGATCCAGCGTTGAAATTTGCCGGGAAAAACGGCGAAGCCCTCCCGGAAATGGAACTACCCTTTGCTAGGGTGATAACAGGAAGGCCGGTACTTAATGAAGAATTCGTTGCCAAGCGCCCGGATGGAGCTAAAGTAGTATTGTCCGTTAAAGCTGTGCCGTTTCACGATGAAACGGGCGCTGTTGTGAATGTGATCCAATCGTTTATGGATGTTACAGGCCGAAAAACCACCGAGTTGTTACTGGAAGAGAGTGAAGAGCGCTACTACCGCCTGGCAGAGTACTTGCCCGATATGATTGCCATTCATAGCGACTGGCGGTTTGTTTACATCAACCCAACTGGAGCGAGGATGTTGGGTGCAAGAAAACCCCAGGATATCGTCGGTAAACCCGTGCTTAGATATATCCATCCCGATTACCGAGGAGCAACCAAAGAGCGCATCCTTTTAGCCCAACAAGGGGTTGCGGTAGGAATGGTTGAGGAAAAGTATCTGCTTCCCGATGGACGGCTGATTGAGGTTGAATCAATATCAATACCTACTATATACAGGGGCAGAACATCAATACAAGTAGTTTCCCGCGATATAACAGAGCGCAAAAGAACTGAGGCGCAATTAAAAAGGGCGAAGGACCTCAGTGACGCCCTGAATAGAATCAACGCTGCCATAAACTCAACGTTAAATTTTGATGCGATAATGCAGAGAGTGGTCAACGAATCCGCTAAAGCCCTGGGATCTGAAACAGCCGGGATAGCTTTACGCGAGGAGGGCTACTGGGTAACCAGGTATGTCTACGGATTGCCAAATATAGCGGTTGGGTCGAAAATCAGAGAGGAGGAAGCCGTGATAACGCGGATTGCCATCGAAACAGGCAAACCGGTGCCTGTCGACGATATCTATACCGATGAACGGGTCAACCACAAGATGATGGAAAAACACGGTATTCGCGCATTCATGGTTGTACCGATAATACTTCGAGGTGAAGCAATTGGAGCGCTCTCCTTTAACTATTACCGAGCGGTTACTTTCACCGATGAGCAGATCGATTTCGCTGGCAAACTCGCAATGGCGATCTCACTTGCCCTGGAGAACTCTCGTCTTTACACGACCGAACGAAATATCGCCAATACACTGCAAGAGGCGTTGTTGATATTGCCATCGGAAGTAGAGGGCATTGATATCGACCACTTTTACCACTCGGCAACCGATACCTTCAGGGTCGGGGGAGATTTTTACGATCTCTTTGAATTAGAGCATGACAGGGTGGGAATAGTAATTGGCGATGTGTCAGGCAAAGGGTTACAAGCAGCGACACTAACTTCCCTGGTTAAGAACACAATTAAGGCATATGCATATGAAAATAGCTCGCCAGCATTGATCGTATCAAAGACCAATGATGTTACTACGAAATCGTCTCCCGCTGCATCATTTATCACCCTCTTTTTTGGGATCCTCGACATAGGCTCAGGAAGACTCAGCTATTGCAGCGCAGGACATCTGCCGCCGATTGTTAAGAGAAGCGGGGCTGGATCAGCATTTCTCATAACTAGATCTCCAATTATCGGGGCGTTTGCTGGACTAAATTATTTTGATGACGTAGAGGTCCTTGCGCCGAAAGATATACTGGTGCTTTATACCGATGGAACCACTGAGGCGAGACGCGATCAGGAATTTTTTGGCGAAGAGCGGCTAAGAGACACGGTTCAAAAAACTGTGCTTCCCAGCGCAAAGGGGTTCCCGGCCTCGATCTTCAACAATATCATTGAATTCACTGGCGGGCGTCTACTGGACGACCTAGCCATTCTTGCGGTATCCCTCAAGGGTTAGCACACGCTACTTAATGGGACACTAGTTCCAGGATCATGAACAACGACGAACATGCACTGGCGTTGACGGTATGTAACCGCAAAACGAATCTTCTCTCAAATAATCACCGTGAATGGAGTAAGCCCTGGCCCTACAGCCGCCGCAGATGGTGACGTATTTGCATTTACCGCACTTACCCTTGTATCTTCCGATATCTCTGAGTTCTTCAAGCAGCTCAGAACCCTCCCAAATATCCTTTAGCGATTGTTCCCGTAAATTGCCCGCTGCTTTGGGGAAATAACTACATGGCAGCACGTTTCCATCTACGTCTACAACGCATATTACCTGGCCAACGACGCACCCTTTCGAACTACTTGGGGCAAACTTAAACGGCCTTTTATCGAGCTTAGACCCACTTGCCTTTGCCTTCTCCAGTATTATCCTGAAATAATGCGGCGCACAGGCTGGTCTAACGAGCAAATCATCTTCGTCTTTTTCCATCTCATAATGCCACTCAAGTATATCCTCATAATCATCGCTTGAGATAAGTTCTCCCATTAATTCCTCGCCCCTACCTGTGGGTATTACCATAAACATGTACCACGCTGTAGCGCCGAGCTCCTTTGCCAGCCTATAAGTGGCCGGGATTGCCTCCTGGTTTCTTTTTGTAAAAGACGAGTTGATCACAAATTCGATGTTGTGACGTTTAAGTAACTGTGCGGCGTTTATTGTACCTGCAAACGCCCCTTCCTGACGCCTGAAATCGTCGTGCACCTCTGCAGTTGATCCATCAAGGCTAAGAGACACTATCTTTATGTCGGACTCCTTTATTTTCTCGCAGGTATCCTCCGTCACGAAAACGCCGTTGGTTGCAAGAGCCATTCGTAAATCCTTCTCAGCGCCGTACCCAGCTATATCGAAAATATCCTTCCGCAGCATGGGCTCACCGCCAGAAAGCACTACGACTGGCTTTGTATAGCTCGCTACGTCGTCTATGATCCTAAACGCCTCTTTTGTCGAGAAATCGGGGTGGCCCTCTACTTCCGCCTCGGATCCAGATCGACAGTGGATACACCTTAAATTACATTTTCTTGTCACCTCTAATGCTATCCATTTGGGCTTTAACTCCATAAAGACCTTCCTTTCACAAAAACAGATAATTGAAGTCGACGACGCAAACGCAAAAATCGGAATCTTTATGTTGAGCCAAATTGTGGGATATACGCTCACACGGGACTTCGTTGGCATAGTACATACGATACATAGAATTGTGCAGCAATGCAACATTTTTGAAGGACAGCAAGTGAACTGGGGGAGAGGGGGGAGAGGCTTGTTCTTTACTTGTTAAACTTATTCGCAGCAGATAATAGGTACGGTGCCATCTACGAGTCACCGTTAAAATATGGGCAAGCAGGGGTCATAGCGAGCCCCTCACCCACCTGTAGGTGGGTGGTTAAGGAAAGAAAACACCCTGGTAGAAGAAGTGTTTTCTTAGGAGTGACCTAAAACATTACCGGTACTTGTATGTGAAGAGTTGTTATTTGGGTATGTAGAGGGTACAGTTCTGAACTTCCATTAATTTGCGATGAGAACATCTCGCTTTGGTTTTTAAATCTTTGAACAAGGGGAAAACGGGTGGCATTCGAGTTTTTAGAGCACCCATCAGATCTATTGATTAAGGCCACCGGAAAGACGGTGGAAGAGGTCTTTACGAACATGATGTCGGGCGTTGCCTCGTACATAGGGGGCGAAGCCGGGGTGCCGTCAGAAGAACAACCTTACAGTATAGAGATAGAAGGAGATAGCTATTTAAATCTCCTGGTTAGGTTTCTAAACGAGCTCCTCTTTTTAACGGAGACGGAGGAAAGGATTTTTACAAGAGTGGAGTTCGAGGAGCTTACGGAGAACTTACTGAAGGCGAATGTGTATGGTGGCGAGGGTGAGCTTGTTGAGCAGATCAAAGGCGCTACGTACCGGTCTTCGTTCGAAAAGAACCCAGAAGGGTTTGAGGCGAGAGTTGTATTCGATGTCTGAGATGATTCAGAAAAAGAATTTTAAAAGAATAGGTAGATACCTGTACGAGATCCCAAAAAGCTTCAGGGCGGACATGAAAGCGCCAGCCAGGTTCTACTCCAGTCCCACGTTTTTAGAAAGGTTGGTCGAGGAGCGGGCCTTAGAGCAACTGGTTAATACCGCCACCATGGAAGGCGTTTATAGATACGTTATGGCGATGCCGGACATCCACGAAGGATACGGCTTTCCCATCGGGGGAGTGGTAGCGGTCGACAAGAACACGGGGCTTATTTCGCCTGGCGGGGTCGGCTACGACATTAACTGCGGGGTGAGGCTTCTTAAAACCGGCATAACCGAGGAAGAGCTGGCACCTAAGAAAAGAGAGTTGCTTGAAGAGATTTTCAACACTGTGCCCGCGGGGCTTCGTGGAAAAAGCCCCGTGCGGGTATCCCTCGAAGAGCTTGATAAGTTCTTAGAAGGGGGAGCAGTGTACGCGGCAGAGCGGGGCTTCGGAACACGAAACGACTTAGAACGCATCGAAGAGAACGGCAGGCTGAAAACCGCTGATACACGCAGGGTAAGCGATAGGGCCAAAAAGAGGGGAAAAGATCAGCTTGGAACTCTGGGTTCGGGAAACCATTTCCTTGAGTTCCAGAAAGCGGTAAAAATATTTGACAAAGATGCAGCCGAGAAGTTGCGCATCCGGCTGGACGAGGTCTTTGTAATGATCCACACCGGCTCCAGGGGATTAGGGCACCAGGTGGCGTCGGATTATATCGAAATCATGCGCGAGGCGATGAAGAAGTATAACATAAAGGTTCCCGACCCGGAGTTGGTCTCGGCGCCCTTTACCTCAAAAGAAGGACAGGGCTACTTTAAGGCGATGTCGGCGGCTGCAAATTTTGCCTGGGCGAACCGGCAGATCATCATGGAGATGACCAGGCGGGCCTTTAACAAAATACTGGGAATTCCCAAAGAGCAGGTTTTCTTGATTTACGATGTGGCCCACAACATCGCCAAAGTGGAAGGCAACCTCGTCGTTCACCGAAAGGGGGCAACGAGGGCCTTCGGCCCCGGCAATCCAAACATCCCCCAATTCTACAGGGATATTGGCCAGCCCGTTATTATCCCGGGAAGCATGGGCACTTCCTCATTTTTGATGCTGGGGACGAAGAAGGCCGAAGAAGAAACGTTTGGCTCAACGGCGCATGGGGCAGGAAGGGTTTTAAGCAGGCACAAGGCCAAACGTGAGGTAAGGGGAGAAGAGCTGAGGAAAGAGCTGGAGCGAGAAGGCATTGCCATATTTTCAAGAAGCAACGTTGGCCTGGCCGAAGAAGCGCCGATCGCCTATAAAAATATTGAAGAGGTGGTAAATATTACCGCTGAGACCGGTATTGCCAAAAAGGTGGTACAGCTTAAACCCATCGGCGTTGTCAAGGGATAATATTGTTTTCACCTAATCACCAATTCACCCATTCACTGGGGCGAGCCTTTAGTTTGCCCTGATAAGAATTTAGTCTTATTTTGCATTAGATCTGCAGCTCATGATGCCCCGTCCCGTTATGGTTAATAGGTGGTGTGGGTGGTGGGACGTGGGTGGTGGGACGTTGCTCAAATAATACAAATTCTTGGATGTGGTTAAATCCATAACAAAGAATCTGTAGAATATGAGCAACGTCCCACTGGCCACACTGGCCACTAAGCCGCCTTTTCCGTCTTGGCCTCCAGTTTTGTTCTGGTCTCGTAATGTCTCTCGGGAACTCCCAGCGCCCGCAGAATCGGCTTTGCGGGTCACCACCCTGTAAATGCCTCTTGCGTAATATTTACGCCCATCAAGAAAGTCACAATGAGCCACCGCCTGCGGAAGGCGCCAAGCACGCTTGTTGCAATGACGGTGCTTCCCCAAATCACCTTAACCCACTGATCGAGATACATAACATCACCCCTCCCTTATATAAGTGTTACTATATTTATCCGCAAAGGCGTTTTTTGAATCGCCTAGTACTCTATCAGGTCTGCATTGACTGCTGTCATTGCGAGCCCCTCACCCACCTGAAGGTGGGTAGTTTAAGAAATGACACCCCTGGTAAAAGAAGTGTGTCATTGCGAGCCTTATAACCTGTCATTGCAAGGCAAGGCCCGATAGGGCCGCAGTCCTTAAGCCGAAGGCGAAGGAATTCGACGTGGCAATCTCAATCTCTCATCTCTTACTCTCACTGACCGGAGACCGAGGACTGAAGACTGGTAGGGATCGCCCGATAAATCGGGCAACTACGAATAACTAAACATGTTGGCACGGCAGTACATTGGCACATTGGCACGGCAGCACCTTGACACTGCTTTTCTCCCCTGATTGGAGAGGGATGGGGTGGGGTGAAAAGCTGACAGCTGAGGGCTGACTGCTGATGGCTTTGCCTTGAGATTGCCATGACTTCCCTACGGCCTTTGGTCCCCTTCGCTTTGCTCAGGGCTTCGGCTCACCGCAATAACAATTCACGGTATTTATGAGGGTCGCCTTCGGGCGGGGTCCCAGATAGCCCGAAAGGACAATTTTACTACCCGCGACAATTTACATAAGATCACGTGCTCAGGCTCGTCCTGGTTGGCGAGGGGGAAGACGAAGAGATGATACGGCAAGCCAGGGAATTTTACGAGGGTATCTCATTAGAGGATAAAAGATTGCATATATTTACCTATATTGCTTACAATATATTGTAGTCTGATATACAAGTTAGTCGGTGTTCTAGAATCAGAGGTTGACTTGCTGAGGTTGTGCTATGGGTTTTGGTTTTGAGCTTAGCGGAAACATCTATGAAATCGACGACGACGGCTTCTTGCAAAATCTTGGTGACTGGAACGAGGAAGTTGCGGAATACCTGGCATACTTAGATGATGTGGTGCTATCGGATGATCATTGGGAGGTCATACATATCGTGCGCGATTGTTACCGGGAGCACGGCATCTCGCCTGAGATCAAGCTTCTGCTGAAGGAAATGGACAGCAGGCTCGGGCAGAGTAAAGGGAGGGCGACCTATCTCCTCATGTTATTTCCTGGTGGTGCCGTGCAGGCGAGCAGGGTAGCAGGGGTCCCAAGGCCATTAGGCTGCATTTAGCACGTGTCGCTAGGAGTACTCCTGGCGACATAGATAGGCTCTCTTTCGCTTATGAGGTGGTTCAGAAGTCCAGGTGCCGGTTGTGTTACCTCTGGACTTGTTCAGCTACGGTACTGTTCTTGAGTAATTGAGTAGCAGGCTGACAATAACTCAAAACCGTTACCATATCTTTTTTCAACGTTAATTCTTGAGCATCACTTCCGGTATTGCTATTAGATCCTATGCTGCCGGGCGCCCCCGGTGCTGTTCTTCCTCTAGTGCTATCGCTTCTTGTCTGCTAAGTTTACCAGATCCTGCCCAGCCACCCAGAAGCGATGCGAGAAGGCTAAGAACCAAAATCAATAAAAGAAATCCTGAGATAGTCACCACGGTGCCGGCAGCAGCCTGAAACTGCTCCGGTGAGACCTGTATCGCTCTATCTAAGACACCCACCGTCACGGCGGTTGCAATTCCGCCAAGAATAACTGCCAGTGACACCAAGAATACACTGAGCATGACCGCAATTGCCACCGCAAGCGACCACACGGCAAGGCCGTGCCACACACCATCGCCAGAATATCTGGCATGAGCAAGAGCTGCTGCAATATATCCACCGAAAAGAAATGACAGCAATGCGCCGAACAGTATCCAAAGACCAATTAGCGCACTGGTGCCAATCAATGCCTCAAAGGATGTTACTGTGGCTACTGAAAAGGTAACCAAGATGCCGGTCGTTAAAATCACGAACTCTATCGAGATTGCAGCAGCAGTGCCTGCCACCACGCTGCCCCAGCTGATACGGCTTAACCAGCTCGGCACGAGGCCGCCCCGTTCAAACGGAAACACCCTGGCACCCGTATATTCCTCTCTTCCCATTGTATTCCTCCTTACAATTACGCCTTCTTTAGTAATAAATCTCAATTGATGCCCCTGATCTCTTCCTTCCTTCAGCGATTTGAAAGATTTCTTTAGCAATATATTCGGGGGTCATCATTTTTGAGGGGTCTTCCCATGGGTGGATGTCCAAATGCAGTTTTGTAGCTACACCCCCTGGCAGAATCGCGTAGACTTTGATGTCCATATCTCTTGTTTCATCAGCTACGACTTGAGTTAAACCAATTTGGCCAAACTTAGAGGCGCTATAAGCTGAATAGTTGGCTTGACCTTGTGCACCAAGACCAGAAGAAACATTTATAATAACGCCACTTCCTTGTTTTTTCATAATCGGCATGACTTCGTGTATAAAAAGAAAGCTTCCCTTAAGATTTGTATCTAAGACGTTGTCCCACTCGTGCTCGGTCGTATGTTCAATAAGCTTCCAGACGGCAATCCCGGCGTTATTTATCAGAACATCGATTCGACCGAAGTTTCTAAGCGCTATGTCTACTATTTCCCTTACATCGCTCGACATTCTAACATCCCCAAACAACCCTAGGATGTTCTGGGAGACGTTGCTTAAGCCCGTAATCTCACTTAGTCGCTCTACTGCCTCGTCGACATGGTCTTGATGACGGCAGAAGATAGTAACTTTATCGCCATTTCTCAAGAATTCAGCGGCAGTAGCTAAGCCAATACCACGCGTTGACCCTGTAACTATAACCGCCCGGCTACTAATGTTTTCCACCTCCCACTTTCCACGGATTGTTTCATACGCAGAAATTTTGCCTCTGAAACCATCAATCACCTAATCAGTAACACTAGCCTATAAAAGTGTAGTTGCTTCTACAGAAATGTAGATGCTTCTACAGAAATGTAGTTGCTCGATTTATCGAGCGAAGACACGCCCATAAATGGGGCAACTACAAGATAAATTACAGAGTTGCAAAATCCTGTGCCCACATCTATTCTACCCATCTGAAGAACATAATTGGGTAAGAATAAACATGAGCATTGACTTTAAGACTAAACATACAAAAGAGGGATGTGCATGGGTGAAAGCTACGAAACACTCGAAAGCTTTTTACAGGAGCAACGATTATTCCCGCCATCAGCGGCTTTTAAGAAAGACGCCGTAGCGACCGCAGAGATCTATGAGAAGGGGAAGGACCCAGAAGCGTTCTGGGAAAGCATGGCGTCAGAGCTCCACTGGTTCAAGCCATGGGATAGAGTCTTGGAGTGGAATCTGCCATTCGCAAAGTGGTTTATCAATGGAAAAATAAACGCATCGTACAACTGCGTAGACCGCCATATCCAAGGCCCTTTCAGGGACAAAACGGCGATTATCTGGGAGGGCGAACCCGGAGAGGAGCGTACCTTAACGTATTCCGATCTCTACCAGGAGGTCAACCGGTTTGCAAATGCGTTAAAGAAACTAGGTGTCAAAAAAGGGGACAGAGTTACAATCTACATGCCGATGATTCCTGAAATCGTAGTAGCAATGCTGTCGTGCGCCCGCATAGGCGCATCTCATTCGGTTGTTTTTGGCGGCTTCAGTGCGGAGGCGCTCCGGGGGCGGATCAACGATGCCGAGGCCAAGGTTCTTATAACGGCGGATGGTGGGTATCGTAGGGGTAAGGTATATCCGATGAAGCAGGCAACAGATGAAATACTGAAAGACACCCCGACGATAGAGAGTGTCATCGTGGTCAGGCGAGTTGGCGAGACGTTACAGATGGCAATGAAGGAAGGCCGTGATTATTGGTACCATGACGTAGTGGACGCCGCTGAAGATTATTGCGAGCCAGAGCAGATGGATGCAGAGGATATGCTCTTCTTATTACACAGCTCAGGCACTACTGGCAAGCCCAAGGGAATAGTGCACACAACTGGAGGATACCTGACGGGCGTGTATGCCACGTTTAAATATATCTTCGATTACAAGCCAGAAGATATATTCTGGTGTACTGCTGATATCGGTTGGATCACCGGCCATAGTTACATTGCATACGGACCGCTGTTAAACGGCGCTACTCAGGTTATGTATGAGGGGGCGCCCGATTACCCCGATAGAGGACGCTGGTGGAGCATCATCGAAAAGCACAAGGTCTCAATTCTCTACACGGCACCTACAGCAATCCGCAGCTTTATGCGATGGGGTATCCAGTGGCTCGAGAAGTACAATTTGTCCTCGCTGTGCCTTCTGGGCACGGTTGGCGAGCCAATCAATCCTGAAGCATGGATATGGTACTACAAGTACGTCGGCAGCGAGAGGTGTCCTATAGTTGACACCTGGTGGCAGACAGAAACCGGCCAGATAATAATCACCCCGCTTCCCGGCATCACCACCTGCAAGCCGGGATCTGCCACACACCCGTTTCCGGGCACAGAGGCCGAAGTTGTCGATGAGCAGGGAAGCCCGGTAAAGCCAGGTGGTAGCGGTTACCTCGTTCTCACTAAGCCTTGGCCGGCTATGCTTAGAACTCTCTACAAGGATGAGAAGCGCTACATAGAGACGTACTGGGGCAGGTTTCCAGGCAAGTACTTGACCGGAGATGGCGGCAAGCTAGACGAGGACGGCTATTTCTGGATCTTAGGGAGAGTTGACGATATCATCAAAGTTGCCGGTCACAGGATAAGCACCATAGAGGTGGAGTCAGCGCTGGTTGATCACAAAGCTGTTGCTGAATCTGCAGTTATCGGCATCCCGCATGAGATCAAGGGTGAAGCTATCGCCGCATTTGTGATTCTTAAAGAGGGATATGAAGGCGTCCCGGAGATGCAGAAAGAGCTTGCGGCTCACGTTCGAAAGGAGATCGGCCCGGTAGCAACACCGGAGACGACCATATTCGTCGGCGAGCTGCCAAAAACCCGCTCGGGAAAAATAATGCGTCGGCTATTGAGAGATATAGCGACTGGACGTGCGCTCGGTGACATATCAACTCTCTCCGAGCCGGGGGTTATTAAGGAACTAAAACAGAAATATGAGAGCGAGGAGAAAGAATAGGTAACACATGTAACGCTTCGTTACGTTGGCGTGAACAAGCCTGGGGGTGAGTAGTGTTTGAATCCGATCCGGGGAGCAAAATGGAGGTGAGAATAGCAACCTAATGCGAACGCTAAAAGAAAATAACCCAGATAAAGGCTGGATTATTTCCTTTTACGCAATTTCCCGTGGGCCCTACTCGGGAGTAAAGAGTCCGATAAAGGGTGGGAACAGGATAACCGCTCCGATTAAGACGAGAATAGCCGTTATAATTAAAGATGTCCGAGTACTAATTCTTCCGGCTCTGGCAATTGGATACAAAATAGCCCAGGAAAATAACCAGACGAGATACGAGATCGTGTATTTGCCCGAATACGGGCCGAGTGCCTCATTAAAGCGAAGGGCATCATTAAAAGGCTCGTTTAGCTCAGCGATAAATTGCAGTAAACCCATCGTCGTAACCCCGATTCCAGCAGCGATAAATGCTGCAGATGTTGAGTTTCTATCTTCAAGGCCACTTGTTAGCGGGTAAGCTGTAGTTTCACGTTGCTCTTCAACGGCACGCGCTTGTGCCCTTTCAGATCTGGCCACTTCTAACACCTCCATTTAAACCATTTAAACACCGCTTAGGCCTCCACCTAGGCCTCCACCGAGCGGCGCATACTTAGTTATCAATGCACCCATAGCAAATGCTATAAGAGCGAATGCAAAAGCTGCAGTAAGAATTCCCAAAATACCCATGCGAACACCGCGCTTTTCAGTCAGTTCGCGCTTGCCATAGTAAAATATCGCATAAAGCGCTGCAATGGTAAGAATTGGGACAAATCCGCCAACAAACTCCTTGTACTCCATCAGAATGGTGTGTAGCCATGGCCTAGTGCTCGCAAGAATCAGGCTTCTTGGGCTCGTTGGTATCGCTTCGCGATAGAATTGATAAACATACGTGCCAATAGCAACGTGCAATACGACGGATGCAACCGATACACCCATAAGAAATCTTAATCTGCCAATTCGCTGTGGAGTAGCATCCCAGAGTATTTCCGCTACTGCGGCAAAGGCAATTATGAAGATAACTCCAAGGATGCCATGCCACACTGTCCATGCTTCAAGACTCATGCATTTCACCTCCACCAATTTTATGCTCGATTAAATGCCTGAATAAACACTTGAAGTCTTCGGTTAGACAAGAAATTCTGGCTTTATGGCCCATATGCAGAGTGTATCTTCGTTAGTCCAGGTTATCAGAATCCGCAATTGTACTAGCTACATCCTTTAAGCTGCTTCTGGGCGGACGCCAGGTATAGTGATTATCCCCAAGGAGCGCAGTATGGTTGCCGTATCAAGGGTTTTCTTAACCGGCGCCTGGTAAAGGGCGACGTCCTCGGCATAGAGGGTCCTATCGCGCTCCACATCATGGGCGTTAAAAGCATCGACCCATTGCTCAAACAGGTTGCGGATTTCGTTTTCGGTCATAGGTATCATCCTTTCTTAAATCATGGTTTCATTGAAAAAGGGAATACCCGGTTGTATTATTTTAA
>JACUUO010000039.1 GCA_014859275.1 Actinomycetota bacterium
GATAATTAAAAGTTATCCCTTAGGAAGGTGTCTACTGTTAGTGTGCCATGCCATTGCAATCGGCAACGGATCAAATGATGTTGAGATGCTCAAAAAGGCGAAACTTGGAATTGCTGTAATCGGCAGAGAGGGATGCGCATGCGATGCGCTTAAGGCTGCCGATATTGTCATGAATAGCTCTGCAGATGCGCTGGATTTATTGATTAATTCTAATAGGTTGATTGCTACATTAAGGAGATAGTTACATCAGCAATCACCAGCCTCTTATTGAGCACATTTTTGTTATTGACTCCAAACCTCGGTGAAGCTCCTTGCACAACCAATCCCTCGCACGCTGTTCTCCCGATGATTTTGAGGCCCTATCGATGGAAATCCCCAACAATCATATTATAAGGCCGTTACCAGGGCATTTAGTTAAAAATGGCCAAGCGACGCCGATATTTTTACAAAAACCAAAAGGAAAATTATAATTTTTTGGAGAAAAGTAGTTGCAAGGTGGAATAAAGTGGAGTAGAGTGGTTTGTAGAGTGAACGCCGAGGGGACAACAAATTGTTTTTTGGAGAGCATCACCATTCGCTAGATGAAAAAGGAAGAATCATATTACCCGCTAAATTTAGGGAAGCTCTTGCAGATGGGCTCTTCGTAACAAAGTCGTTCGATAACTGCCTTCTGGTGTATACCAGAAAAGATTGGTTCGAGTTGGTTGATAGGGTCAACTCGTTACCGACGACAAAGGCAAGTGTAAGGAACTTTCAGCGGTTCCTTGTCGGAAGCGCAGTGGAGGGCGAGGTAAGTCGCCAAGGCAGAATCTCTATACCACAAAACCTTCGAGAGTTCGCGGGGCTCGACAGGGATATAGTAATTATCGGTGTGGCAAACAAGCTAGAAATCTGGGCAAAGGAAAGATACGAGAAGTATATCGCCAGCGCTGAGCAAGCCGCCGAGATTGCGGAGGAGATAGCGGAATTCGGCGTATAAGGCAAAATATAATGGAATATTTTCACAAACCCGTTTTGCTGGCTGAAGTCTTGAAGTATTTGAATTGTACCAACGGTAGCACGGTCATCGACTGCACTTTGGGCGGGGCAGGACATGCAGAGGCAATACTGGATTTAATCACGCCGAAAGGCTTCCTACTAGGAATCGACTTAGATATCGTAGCACTGAACGCAGCAAGGGTTAGACTAGCACGCTTCAGCCAGCAAAGCTTTTCTTTGGTCAAGGGGAACTTTAAGGACCTGGATCGGATTCTGACGGATGCAGGTCTTTATGCGGTAGATGGAATCTTATTCGATTTAGGCGTCTCTTCGGTCCAGTTTGATCGTGCTGAGAGGGGATTTAGCTACAGATTCGATGCTCCTCTAGATATGCGAATGGACCAAGGCCAGAAGCTAACTGCAGCTGATGTGGTCAACACGTATGCAGGAGAGGAACTAGTCCGCATCATCAGAGATTACGGTGAGGAGCGCTGGGCAAATAGAATCGCCGCTTTGATCGTAAGAGCAAGACGGAATCGCCCTATTAGAACGACATTTGAGCTGGTAGATATCATTAAGGATGCGATACCGGCCGCCGCCAGGCGCCGTGGAGGACATCCAGCCAAACGGACGTTCCAGGCGATAAGGATAGAGGTTAACGGGGAGATAGAAATCCTCGAAAAGAGCTTTCGTGATGCTGTTAAGTGGCTAAGGCCAGGAGGAAGACTTGTAATAATATCCTATCACTCACTGGAAGATAGGGTAGCAAAGATCGTGATCAACGACCTCTCCAAAGGCTGTATTTGCCCACCCGGTTTGCCAATTTGTAAGTGCGGTCGCAGGCCGGAATTGAAAATTATCGTGAGGGGGGTTGTAAGACCTACTCCCGGTGAGATAGCGGATAATCCAAGAGCTGAGAGTGCCCGGTTAAGGGTTGCAGAGAGATTATAAGAGGTGAGGACAATACAAACTGCGCGGAAGGTTGAGGCCAAAAGGCAATCTCAGCATAAAGGGCAGCTGAAGACGAAAGGGAGATTGAGGGTAGCTATAAGGAAAAATCGACGTACATCTCCTGTATTATTGGTGGTACCTTTTCCGATACTTATCCTGTCTATTATTGTGCTTACTGTAGGTCTTATTGTGAGCGGCCGGAATTAAGGTAAGGGTTGCAGAGAGATTATAAGAGGTGAGGACGATACAAACTGCGCGGAAGATGACGACTGTAAGGCAGTTACAACGCAAAGAGCAGCTAAAGACGAAAAAGAAGTTGCGGGTGGTGAAGGAGAAAAACCGGCATACATTGTCTATACCGGAAATACCGTTCCCAATCTTTATCCTGTCCGTTACTGTACTTACTGTGGGTCTTATTGTAAATGTTGCCCAACAAGCATTGGTATCTCAGCTTAGCTATGAGACAGAGAGTGTAAAGAGGGAGATTCAATTGGCTCAACAGGTGCAGGAAAAGCTCCTAGCGCAAAAAGTCAAGCTTGAATCACCACAAAGAATTGAATCAATCGCCATAAAAAAGCTCTCAATGGTGAAGGCCCCTAAGATATCTTATATCAGAGTTGAGCTTGATACCCCAAGAGTGGCTGCCAATAAGTATTCTATCGCTAACCCTGTGGATTCTGTTGCAGATGTTCCCGGTCGTAATACTACAGCGCGAAATACTAAGTTAGATTGAAGCCCTTGCAGTGGAGGTTGCACAAGTAGGCCTTGCCTCAATAAAAGAGGGAAAAGTCATCTGTGGGTAGGATTCGTAGCATAGAGAGACGACTAAGCTTTTTGCTGGCCATCATTATTATTAGCCTTGCGGGTGTTTCGGGGCGGCTCATCTTTGTTCAAGCCATATCGGCCGAAAAATATGATAGGCTGGCTGAAAAACAGAGGCTTCGCATAATTGAACTCCCTCCAAAGCGAGGCGCGATTCTCGACAGAAACGGAAATGAGCTCGCCGTAAGCGTTATGATGGATACCGTTTATGCGACCCCTTACCTTATCAAGAACCCCGAAGGGGTTGCTAAAAAGCTTGCCCCAATACTAAAGATGGACGAGTGGAAAATCCTCAACAACCTCACCAAGCAGGCTGGGTTTACCTACCTAGTCAGGAAGACGGATTCCGAGACAATCCGCCAGATTAAGAAGCTAATTAAAGATGAGGGAATTAAAGGTATTGATTTTATAAAAGAAAGCAAGCGCTACTATCCAAACTCATCGATAGGATCTCATGTTCTCGGTCTTCTGGATATGGATAATCGAGGCCTTGGGGGGCTTGAACTTTATTATAATGATCTACTTTACGGTAAACCAGGCAAGATTATAGCTGAGCGGGATGCGCATGGAAGGCCGATTCCGAGGAGTATTCAGTCCTCGTATCGACCGGTGGATGGCGCTAATATATGCATAAGCATCGATAGGGAGATTCAGTATAAAGCTGAAGTAGAGCTTAAGACAGCGGTTAATAAATATAAGGCCAGGTCGGGTAGCGTAATAGTGATGAATCCGAGGAACGGAGAGATTTACGCCATGGCGAATGTACCTTACTATAATCCAAACAAACGTGGAACGATCAACAATAATAATCTGAGAAACCGGGCCATTACAGATCTCTACGAGCCCGGGTCGACCATGAAAGCGGTCATTGCGTGTGCAGCGCTTGAGGAGGGCCTATGTACTCCCTCAAAATCGTTCTACCTGGAGCCAACGGTTAAAATCGGGAATAAGAGAATTAAGGACGCTCACGCCAGGCCAGCAAAAAACTTTACCTTCTCCGAGATTGTGCAGGAATCGAGTAATGTCGGTATGGTAAAGGTTGGTTTATTGCTTGGTAAGGGAATAATTATAAAATACTTGGAAAGGTTTGGGTTTACCGAAAAGAGTGGAGTAGATTTTCCTGGAGAAGCGTTGGGGCGTTACCCTAAGGCCGAAAATTGGTCACAGATGTCGCTGGCGAATATCCCATTCGGGCAGGGGATAAACACGACTCAGCTGGTCATGACTAATGCGATAGCGACAATAGCAAATGATGGTGTGCCCGTGAAACCGCATTTCCTAATTAAAACAACCGGTAAGCGTGGAAGGGTTGTAAAAAGTGCAACCATTTTACATGAGAAGCGAGTTGTTAGCGCTCAAACGTGTGCTGAGATGAAGCACATACTTGAAAAGGCAGTCTTAGAGGGTACTGGTGAGCAGGCTAAAGTTTTGGGCTATAGGGTTGGGGGAAAGACCGGTACAGCACAGAAAGTTAAGGTTAATGAGCGTGGTTATGAGAAGGACAAGTACATTGCATCATTTATCGGTATAGCGCCGATTCAAGATCCTCAACTCGTTATATCCGTTGTAATAGATGAGCCTCAAGAGAGTATATATGGCGGTTCGGTAGCTGCACCTGTGTTTAGCAAAATAGCCGAGTTCTCTTTGAGGTACTTGAAGATACCGCCGGAATAAGTCCTGATTCTTTTCCTGGAACTCAGACCCTGATATCATGGTTTACGGAGGAGAGCGTGCGACTAAAGGATATCCTTTCAGGGGTTAGCTACCGCTTAATAAGTGGAGATGTGAATATTGAAGTATCGGGCCTCGCGTACGATTCGCGTATGGTCAAGAGCGGCGATCTCTTCTTCTGCATTAAGGGCTTTAATACTGATGGGCATGATTTTGCGCAAAAGGCAGTGGAAACAGGTGCTGTGGGCATAATTGTCGAGGAGATTCAGCATGATCTCACCGTAACCCAAATCCTCGTTGATAATACCCGGGTTGCTATGGCGCGTGCTGCAAGCGCGTACTTTGATCATCCAACAAGTAAATTAAAGCTTGTGGGCATAACTGGAACAAATGGCAAAACCACGACTAGCTTTATGGTTGATGGAGTACTGAGAGCGGCGGGATATAAAACCGGCCTTATCGGTACGATCGAGTACCGGATAGGTGATGCAAGGATTCCCGTTGATCTCACGACTCCCGAGTCTCTTAACATTCAATCGCTCTTTGCCGATATGGTTGATAACGGGGTAGAAGCGGCGATTATAGAGGTATCCTCTCATGCTATCGATCTATCCAGAATTGAGGCATGCGATTTTGATGCGCTGGTTTTTACTAATTTAAGTCAGGATCACCTCGATTACCACGGGACAATCGATGAATACTTCAGGGTTAAGAGAAGCATTTTTGAAATCACCAGCGATCGTGGGTTGATTCACATCATTAACGCGGATGATGGATACGGGCGCCTGCTGATAAAGCAAGGTAAGAAAAATCAGTTAAGGTATAGCACTAAAGATAAAGTAGAGGTATATGCTACTGATATCGAGCTTAGACAGGATGGCTCGAAGTTGAGGCTACATGCTCCGGCCGGAAGCATAAACTTAATCTTAAGGTTACCGGGTCTTTATAATGTGTATAATGCGTTGGCAGCAACAAGCGTAGCAATCGCGCTGGGGATGGATATCGATGAGATTAAAATAGGACTTGAGGGTGTTGGATCTGTACCGGGCAGGTTCGAAAGGATAGATTGTGGACAGAATTTTATGGTTATTGTGGATTACGCCCACACGCCAGATAGCCTAGAGAAGGTACTAAGGGCAGCAAGGCAGCTGACTAAAGGAGGGCTGATTACGGTTTTTGGTTGTGGTGGAGATAGAGATAGGGCCAAGCGCCCGATAATGGGGAAGATTGGGGCAGAATTAAGCGACTTTGCGATAATAACATCGGATAACCCGCGAAGCGAGGAACCGCTGGTAATAATTGAAGAGATTGTTGCTGGGGCGAGAGAGGTTAGGAGCACAAATTACTGCGTTGAAGAAGATAGAAAAATTGCAGTTAAAATGGCAGTAGGATACGCACAGCCTGGGGATATTATTATTATAGCTGGAAAAGGTCATGAGAGAGGACAGGAAATCGCAGGAGAGAAGATACCATTTGATGATCGAGAGGTAGTAAGGAGTCTGCTTGAGGAGATGATGGCATGATTCCATTAACCGTTAAAGAGATAGTCGATAGTGTGAATGGGAAGCTTCTATATGGCTTGCCAGATTTTAAAGTAAATGGAGTAAGTATCGATAGCCGAGCGGTCTCTCCCGGGGATTTATTTATTCCGTTAAGAGGAAAGAACGATGGTCATGCTTATATAGCAGATGCGATAAGGGGTGGTGCATCCGGCTTTTTAATTGAAAGCCGGGTTGTCAGGAAAGATAAATTTTCCGCCCCAGGGGGGACGCTGTTTACAATTGAAGTGGAGGACGGGCTAAGGGCGCTTCAAGCAATTGCGGTGCATCACCGAAAAAAGTTATCGGCTAAGGTAATCGGGGTGACCGGCAGTACTGGCAAGACAACAACGAAGGATATGTTATCTTGCATCTTATCTCGTAAGATGCAGGTCATCAGTACGGCTAAAAATCACAACAATGAGATTGGGGTTCCGCTAACTATACTCAGGGCGGGTCAAAGCACTTCAGCCCTGATTATTGAGATGGCTATGCGCGGATTAGGCCAGATAAAAGAGCTTGCAGAAATAGCGGTACCAGATATAGGTGTCGTAACAAACATCGGACAGGCCCATATTGAACTTCTTGGTTGTGAGGAGACGATAGCGCGAGCAAAATCCGAGTTGATCGAAGCCATCCCTCCTGATGGCGTTGTGGTTCTAAACGCAGATGATATCTGGACCCCGAATATTATAGAGTCAACCCGCGCAAAGATCTTTACTTACGGAATAACCAACGGGGATGTTCGTGGTTCTGAGATAGAAATTGATGAGCTGGGAAGGGCATTTTTTAGACTGACTATCGGCAACTACTTAGGTCATGTTGTGCGCCTTGCTGTACCGGGTAGACACAACGTTTATAACGCACTCGCCGCTACAGCAGTAGCCATCAAGATGGGTATACGCGTCGATGATATTAGAATCGCACTTGCCGAATGCAGACCTTCTGCTATGCGGATGGAGGTATTTTCGACCGATGATAACGTGCTGATCTTGAACGATGCGTATAATGCCAATCCGACCTCGATGCATGCCGCGCTATCGACGCTTATGGATGTGGAGACGAAAGGGAGGCGGATTGCGGTTCTCGGCGATATGCTGGAACTCGGGCGAATATCTAGTGAAGCGCATATGCAAATTGGGGAGGTGGTCGCATCACTGGGCGTGAATATACTGATTGCCGTTGGCAAGGAAAGCCAGCTAATAGCAGAAAGTGCGGTAAGGGCCGGTATGAGTACTAAGGCCGTTATCACCTGCCCGGATTCAGATACCGCAGCTAAATTACTTAAACAATTAGCTATGCATGGAGATGTTGTATTGGTTAAAGCATCACGCGGAATAGGCTTAGAAGCAGTTGTAGAAGCACTGGTTAAAACATGATTGCCTTTTTTAAACATTATCCAACTTACCAAATATTTTTAACAGCCATATTGGCTCTTGTAATAACGGCGATATTAACGCCATTATGGATCAAGGTACTTCGTAAAGAGGGTCTTGGCCAGGTCGTAAGAATCGATGGGCCGCAGAAGCACCTCAACAAGTCCGGTACTCCTACTATGGGCGGCATCATTATATTGTTTACCGTTGTAATCACGTACTCGCTGATCGCATCGGCTAGCAGGGCAGGTATGGTCGCAATATTTACTCTTCTGACCTGCGGTTTTTTGGGTTTTATCGATGATTATAGGAAAGTAGTAAAGGCAAGATCGCTTGGCCTGAGGGCGAGAGCAAAGATTACCTGGCAATTGGTTATCGCTATTGTTGTAGGGTTGGCGGCTGTGAATTTCGCCGGGCTTTCAACCGATATATCAATTCCTCTAACTGGGATTGTTATACCGCTGGATTATCTATCACTTAAATTTTCAATCGCCAATATAAGCATTGTTATTCCGTTCCTATATATAGCTCTTGTAATGTTCTATATCACAGCAACAACAAACACCGTAAATTTTACTGATGGGCTAGATGGACTTGCGGCCGGTACCATTACCATTTCCATGCTTGCCTTCGTTGGAATCGCGTTTCAGCAGGGCAGGTTGGATCTGGCCATAATATCAGCGGCGATAGGCGGTGCCTGCATCGGTTTTCTGTGGTTTAATAGCCATCCGGCAAGCATATTTATGGGTGATACTGGGTCTCTAGGGCTAGGAGGGGCAATAGCGATAATGTCGATCTTAACAAAAACAGAGTTGCTCCTCGTTCTCATTGGGGGAATTTACGTGATTGAGGGGCTTTCGGTGATTGGACAGATTATCAGCTATCGCTGGTTTAAGGTCCGGATATTAAAGATGGCGCCAATTCACCACCATTTTGAAATGCTCGGCTGGTCGGAGACGCAGATTATGATGAGGTTCTGGATTGTTGCAGCGCTCCTCGCTGGGCTAGGGTTCGGTGCATACTTTGCAATGGCGGCGGGAGGCAGCTAGTGGATCTCTCGAACAAGCGTGCTCTCGTCGTTGGCCTTGGACGCAGCGGGAGGGCGGCATCAGTCAAGTTAAAATTACTTGGAGCAAGAGTACTAGCCTCAGATATATCCGAGAGCGATGATATGGTGAGGTTAGCTGGTGAACTTAGGGCCAATGGAATAGATGTGAAGCTGGGTCGGCAGGATGAAAGCCTGATTAATGGGATTGATTTGGTTGTGGTTAGCCCCGGGGTTCCCAGCTGGGTCCCAGTTATCAGGGTTGCAAGGGCCGCAAACGTACCGATCTGGAGCGAGATAGAGCTAGCATACCGCTTAACCGGAAAACCAATTATCGCGATTACCGGCACAAATGGTAAAACCACAACAACAACCATGATAGGCAAGGTATTCGAAGCCGCCGGTCGACCAGCGGCCGTTGCGGGAAATATAGGAATGCCGCTGGTCTCGGCCATAGATGATGAAGGCATTGAAATGCTTATCGTTGAGGTTAGCAGCTTCCAGCTCGATACGATCGTGGATTTCAAACCGGAGACATCGGTTCTTCTCAACATAACCGAGGATCATCTCGACTGGCATTCGGATTTTGAGGACTATATAAGGGCCAAGAAGCGTCTTTTTTTAAATCAATCCGCTGGGGACCTCGCGGTGCTTAATATAGACGACGATATCATAAGGTCCTTTATACCAGACATAAAGGCAAAAATTATCAAAACGAGCAAGCAAGGGCTTGAAAAAGGTATTTTCGTTAAAGAGGGCCGTATTGTTGCGAAGCTCCAAACCGACGCTGATATCTGCGGGATTAGTGAGCTCAAGATCCGCGGAAGCCACAATTTGGATAATGTAATGGCGGTTATTGGCGTGTGCCTGGCAGCTGGTATCGATGCTGAGACGATCAGGCAGACCATCAAGGAATTTCCTGGCCTCAACCATCGTATCGAATACGTGGCATCTATAAACGGTATCTCCTACTATAACGATTCAAAAGCAACTAATATTGATGCCACCGCGAAGGCGTTAACCGCATTTAGTGAACCAGTTATTCTTCTCGTTGGTGGAAGAAATAAAGGAAATAATTTTGCCTCTCTCGCCCAAAATATAAACGAACAGGTAAAGGCAGTGATTGGCTTCGGTGAAGCCGGCCGCGAGATATTGAATGTAATGCCCCCGGATATTCCTCGAGAGTATGCGGAAACGGTTGATAGTGCAGTCGCGCTTGCAGGCAGGCTTGCACAACCCGGGTACGTCGTTCTCTTCTCCCCATCATGCGCAAGCTTTGATGCTTTCAACAGCTATGCGCAGAGGGGGGATGCATTCAAAGAAGCTGTTCTGGGGCTTGGAGAAGCAAATGGTGAGGGGAAAAATTAAAGATCGTCATATTTACTACCGGTTGTTCGGCTTAATATTCGTCATGGTCCTGTTCGGGCTAATTATGGTGCTTTCGGCCAGTTCGGCTCGGGCCTTCGACTCTACCGGCGATAGCTACTATTACATAAAAAGACAGCTAATTTCAGTTGCAATAGGCTCTGTGGCTTTGTTGTTCTTCTCTCAGATCCCGGTTCGCAGTCTGCAGAAATTGGCGCTTCCCGCTATTATAGCGGCTATTTTAATGCTCTTTACAGTACTTATCCCCGAGCTTGGCAAAACCACTGGTGGTGCAAGCAGGTGGATACCCATTGGCGGTTTTCGAATACAACCATCCGAATTTGCAAAGCTTGCGGTTATTCTTTACACCGCCGATTTTTTAACCAAGAGAAGGAAATTTTTAGGCGATTTTAAAGAAATATATCCTTACAGTGCAGTTATGATTTTAATCATCTTATTGGTGATGAAGCAGCCGGATATGGGGACCACACTTGCAATCTGCATGGCCGCCTTTGTAATGATATTCATCGGCGGCTTTAATCTGGGATACGTTATTGGTATAGGAACGGCTGGCCTAATTACTGGAGCTTACCTTATCTACTCTGCCTCTTACCGTCTTGAAAGAATTACTGCTTTTCTCAACCCCATGGCCGATCCATTGGGTAAAAGGTGGCAAATCATGCAATCGCTGATAGCATTCGGTTCCGGTGGATTGTTTGGCGTCGGGCTTGGTATGAGTAAGCAGAAGTATTTCTACTTGCCGGCGGCGCACACCGACTTTATATTTGCGATCATCGGGGAGGAACTCGGCCTTCTGGGTGCGCTTTTTACTATTTCGTTATTTGCATTTTTTGCCTACTATGGTATAAGGGTATCCTTTCGGTGCAAGGACCATTTTGGACGCCTTCTGGGTGCGGGGTTAACTTCGATGATTGTTTTGCAGGCCCTGGTAAATATGGGGGCTGTAACTGCGATGCTTCCCATCACAGGCATTCCGATGCCTTTCATTAGCTACGGGGGCTCTTCACTTATCATCAACCTTGCTTCCGCAGGAATCCTTCTCAGCATCGCAGTTGAAAATAGGAGGGAGGCCTCATCGCGTAGACGGGGACCAAAGCTCTTCCTTGTTCAGGATGAGAAAGCAAAAAATAGAGAAACTACCGGAAAAAAGAGGGGTATTAGAAGGGGTTTAAGTAAGAGACTGGCTAGATCTCCCAATACCAGATCGAAGACTTCTTCGAAGAAGAGTTCGACTGGTACCACTAAAAGCAAAGTAAGGAGAGTTAAAGCAAGTGCGAGCGGTGATAAGCGGCGGCGGAACAGCAGGACACGTGTACCCGGGTCTAGCTCTCGCCGCAGCTCTTCAAAAAATAAGAGAAGATCTTGAGATACTCTACGTGGGGACGGCGACTGGCCTTGAGTCGGCGCTCGTGCCACAGGCGGGTTACATGTTCAAGTCCATTGAGGCCAGCGGTCTTTCGAGAAAGCGTTCACTTAAAGCTCTTGCCACGTTTCTTTCAGCGGGGAGAGGTACTCTTGAATCTGTCAGTATATTAAGACGTTTTAAGCCTGATGTCGTGGTTGGTATGGGCGCATATGTAAGTCTGCCCGTTGTGGGTGCAGCTGTTTTATGCCAGATACCCACAGTAATCCACGAACAAAATGCTGTACCTGGGCTTGCCAATAGAATTCTTGGAAGGGTGGCAAAGGCAGTTGCTGTATCTTATCCCGACATGAATGATTACTTTCCATCAGACAAAAGGGTTGAGTTTACAGGTAACCCAATCAGGGAGGAGATCCTTCTAGCCAACAGGCTGGAGGCGGTTGAGGTGTTTAATCTGGACAGATCGAGAAAGGTGTTATTTGCCTTTGGTGGAAGTCGAGGCGCGCAAAGGATAAATGAGGCGGTTGTGGAGGCGTATGATGCGTGGCGGCACTGCGAAGACTTGCAGGTAATCCATGCTACCGGTAATATGAACTATGAATCGGTTAAAAGAATGATCGCTAAGGTTAAATCATCTAAGGATAGCCTGCTCTACGAGGCTTATCCTTATATTAATAATATGGGATTGGCATATGCTGGCGCCGATCTCCTGGTCTGCCGATCCGGCGCGACAACTATTGCTGAGATAACGGCAAGAGGACTACCGGCAGTTTTAGTTCCATATCCATATGCAGCAGATAATCACCAGGAAAAAAATGCACGCCGGCTAGAAAGTTTGGGTGCGGCTAGGGTGGTCTTAGACCGAGATGCGACGAGCAGCTCGCTATATGAAGTCGCCGATACCCTTATGCTCGGTGAAGGTGTTTTATTAAACATGGCGGAAGCTTCTAGGAAACTCGGGCGCCCAAACGCGGCCAAAGAACTAGCTGAATTAGTGCTCGAGGTAGCAGAAGATCGGTGAATCGGAGTAACTATAGGAGAAATGATGGTTGAAAATGCAGTGCATATACACTTTATAGGTATCGGCGGTGCGGGAATGAGCGGTATCGCCAAGGTTTTGCTTGAGATGGGATATCGGGTAAGCGGCTCAGACTTGAAAGACTCACGTTATACGCATGCACTTAAAGAGAGAGGTGCGGTCGTAACTATAGGGCATGTTGAGGAAAATCTGGAGGAACCGGATACGGTTGTCGTGTCTTCGGCAATTCCTAAATCAAATCCCGAGGTAAAAGCCGCTAAAGCGCGCAGTATACCGATCGTGCGCAGGGCGGAGATGCTTGCCTGGCTCGGCAGGAATATGAGGAGTATTGCTGTCGCAGGAACGCATGGTAAGACAACCACAACCTCGATGATATCATTTGCTTTCGAAAAATCCAAGCTTGATCCGACCTTCTTGATCGGTGGGGAATTAAACGATATTGGGAGTAATGCAAAGCACGGAAATGGGGAGTTCTTCATAACGGAGGCTGATGAGAGCGATGGGTCTCTTCTTTATCTGAAGCCCGAGGTGATTGTGGTAACTAATATAGAAGCGGATCACCTGGATTACTACGATTCATTGCAGGAGATTGAAGATATTTTCTTAACGTTTGTGGCCTCGCTCCCCGAGAATGGATTTGTCGTTGCCTGTGCAGATAACCCTGGGGTAGCACGCTTAATGAAGCGCTCCGATAAAAAGTTTGTGACCTACGGAATTGAGTCAAGGGAGGCGGGTAAGGCAGGGAGCCATGATTTTACTGCTCGCAACGTGAAGCAGCAGAAGTTTGGCAGTGTCTATGATCTTTATCATATGGACCGCTATATTGCCACAGTCTCCCTCAACGTCCTGGGGATTCACAACGTCTGTAACTCGCTCGCGACAATCGCTTTGAGTGCCGAACTTGGATTAAACCTGGATGAGATTTTGAGCGCATTAAGCAAATTCTCCGGGGTTAAGCGCCGCTTCCAGCTAGTTGGAAAAACGCCTGAAGTTACGCTTATTGATGATTATGCACATCACCCGACTGAGGTTATGGCTACGCTTAGCGCTGCAAGAAATGGCGATTGGGAGCGCCTTATCTGTATCTTTCAGCCACATAGATACTCCAGAACCAAGTTCTTAGGCAAGGAGTTCGGCATGGCCTTTAAGGATGCCGATATTGTAGTGCTTACGGATGTATATGCTGCTGGGGAAGAGCCAATACCCGGTGTGACCGGTAAGGTCATCGTGGATGCCGTACTTGCGGAAAACCCAAGGAAAAGGGTTGTTTATTTGCCGAAAAAGGGTGAGATTTCTAAATTCTTATTGGAGACGGTAAGAGAAGGAGATCTGGTTTTAACCATGGGTGCAGGTGATATCTGTGCGATTGGCGAAGATTTCCTTAGTATGCTCACTAGTAGAAGATCTTCCGTAAACCCGGATACTACGGTAAGGAGCATGGATTGGGCAATCGGTACATAAACAGAGCCTTGGTTATTTTACAGAAATTTTTGAAAGAAAATGCCGTTAAGGATAAGATTCTTGCAAAGGAAACCACTATGCGGGTAGGCGGCCCTGCAGCGATATTTGCGATTGCCAACTCATTCGAACATTTAAGAATTGTTCTACATACAGCGAGGGATTGGGACTTACCGCTGTTTATCATCGGTAAAGGTTCAAATCTTTTGGTCTCCGATTCGGGCTTCTCCGGAATTGTTTTACGACTCGGAGGAGATTTCATGCTCAAAAGGATTAAAAGTACTAAGGTTCAGGCTGGAGCTGGCATCTCGTTATCATCCCTCGTTCAGGATACATCAAAGCATTCCCTTTGCGGCCTAAGTTTTGCTATAGGAATTCCAGGCAGTTTAGGCGGGGCTTTAGTAATGAATGCGGGCGCCTATGGCGAGTGCATCGGTGATCTCGTTAAAAATGTTATAGTATGTACGAGGGACTGTGAGTTCAAGGTCCTTGAGCGGGACCAATTGAATTTCGAGTACAGGAATGGCAATTTCGATAAGGATGATATAATTGTAGAAGCAACGCTGGTTCTCTCAATTAATGATACTTATATAATTAAGCGTCAGATGGAGGAGTATTTTGCAAAACGGAGGGATAGCCAACCGCTGCAATTCCCAAATGCCGGGAGCGTTTTCAAAAACCCCCAGGGTATACCTGCGGGGAAGCTAATTGAAGATGCGGGATGTAAGGGTATGCGGATCGGTGGTGCTGAGGTTTCAGCTAAGCATGCGAATTTTATAGTGAACCACGGTGATGCAACCGCCGCCGATGTTTATGCCCTTTTAAGATCCGTTCAGCAGCGGGTTCTCGATCACCACGGCATCGTTCTCGAACCGGAGATCAAGTTTCTTGGTGAATTTAACGAGGTAATGATAATCCCAGGAAAGAGCTAATCTTCTATATTTCTTTCATTCACTTGCAAAGCAGTTATTCTTAGTGCGATCTATTGCAAAGGAGATAGAATAATATTAATATCCTTCTCTGATGATCCCGTATCTTCCATATATTGCAATAGCTGGGATATAGGGTGATAGTGGTTGGTTGATGGTAAAGAGATAGCAAGGTCCAAAGCGGAAGAGAGGCAACAAAAACTGGTCGGTATCCGGCGGAAACGCCGGATACGATCATTGGTTATCCTTATGGTAGTATTTGCTGTCCTTATTGGGATCTTCCAGCTTTACAGATCCGGGATGTTCAACGTTAAAAATGTCAATGTTGTGGGCAATAAATCCGTGCCATTGGTTAAAGTTAGAGAGGCTTGCAGCATAAGCGATAATTCAAGTCTCCTAAGCGTACCGATAAAGGAGATCAGGGAAAGAATACTCAAGGACCCGTGGATAAAAGATGTTACTATTAAAAGAAGGTTGCCGGACACTCTTAGAATAGAGATTAAAGAGCGTATTCCGATAGCGCTAATCTCTCACTCCCAAGGGGGAAAATTTTACTTAATCGATGAAGACCTCTTTGTTATAGCCGAGCGCCAATATGCAGATGGCATAGGGGTTCCCACTATTACCGACCTGGAAATTGAAAAGATTAAGGTTGGAGACGGGATTGTTAACGATTCTCTAGATAATGCCATTAAATGCTTGAAATCAATGGATCCATCGCTTAGAAAAACGATCAGTCTCCTGGCTGCCTCATCGGTGGATAAATTATCTCTGTACTTATCCTTATACAAAGGTAGAGATAATGTGGAGATACTTTATGGAGAATCCAAACAGGCAGAAGAGAAAAATAAGGTTCTTCAAACAATCCTTAAGGAGCAGGGCCAACAAGTCATCCTCATCGATATAAGGAACTTTCCGCAATCCGACCCCGTAATAAAGCGCATCGATGTAGTGCCATAAGTATAAGTAAACTGATCAGGCGCGGCATTACAGAGGTGGAATTGTTCAGTTTAATTTATAGCATAATACCTGTTCAGCGGGGTCTAGGTTTCAAATAATCGCATAATCTATCTTAACATATTGGTGGATTATTCTGAAAAAGGAGGTTGCTTTTTCAGCCTGGATAGGATAAGGTTATTGCCAAGGTTTAGGCGAAGAAGCATTATACCTGTACTAGAGATATAACCCGTAAGGATCAAGTTATAGTCAAGACTGTACCAAGGGAGGACTTTTGTGATGCTAGATGCGGGCGCCAATTACCTGGCTGTCATTAAAGTGGTTGGGGTAGGAGGCGGCGGCACTAATGCGGTTAATCGGATGATAGAAGCCGGGCTCAAAGGGGTGGAGTTTATAGCCTGTAATACTGATGCACAGGCTTTATTAATGTCCGATGCCGACTACAAGGTCCATATTGGCGCCAGTCTAACAAAAGGCCTAGGTGCAGGTGCTGATCCGGAGATTGGCTATCAAGCTGCGGAGGAGAGCAGAGAAGACATCAAAGAGGCGCTCCAAGGCTCAGATATGGTTTTTGTGACAGCTGGAAAAGGAGGCGGAACCGGTACGGGGGCTGCACCGGTTATTGCTGAGATAGCTAGAGAATTAAGTGCGCTCACGGTTGGAGTCGTAACGAGACCATTTAGTTTTGAGGGCAGAAAGCGTTCAATGCAGGCTGACGAAGGCATAATGCGCCTCCGGGAAAATGTGGATACCCTTATTATTATTCCAAATGATAGGTTACTGCATGTTGCGGAGAAAAAGACCTCGATAATAGAGGCGTTTAGGATGGCTGATGATGTACTCCGCCAGGGCGTTCAAGGCATAACCGATTTGATCACCGTTCCTGGTTTGATAAACCTCGATTTTGCTGACGTAAGGACGATTATGACAAATGCAGGTTCGGCGCTTATGGGAATCGGCGTATCGAGTGGTGATAATAGAGCGGTCGAAGCTGCTAAGTCAGCCATATCCAGTCCGCTTCTTGAGGCATCGATTGAGGGTGCCCACGGCGTCCTGTTAAACATCTCAGGCGGTTTGGATCTCGGTCTCTTCGAGGTGAATGAGGCTGCAGAGGTTATCGCTAATGCAGCGCACCCGGAAGCGAACATCATCTTCGGTGCCGTCATAGATGATGCGCTGAGCGATGAGGTGAGGATAACGGTGATCGCGACTGGCTTCGATGTTAGAAAGCAGGAAAAGCTCGAATTTGTGCCGAAGGTGGAGGAGCCTACCTCAATGCCCACGTTTGATACCGATGATCTTGATATACCGACGTTCTTGAGGAGAAAGTAGACGACACGGTTTATCTATTGGAGATATGGATTACAGCTTAAGCTTAGAAACGGTTGATGAACTTAGTTTCTATATCTCAAGACCTCTTTTAGACAGACATAGGATCCTAGCCGTATTTACAATGCGGCAGGGCGGTACCAGCCTTGAACCTTACTCCTCGCTAAATCTCGCGTTTCATGTAGGAGATGATACAAAAACCGTTATAAGGAATAGGGAAGCAGTATGTCAGCTGTTCGGTATTGATCCTACACGCATAACCTGCGCTGAGCAGGTCCATAGGGCTGAGGTAGCTATTGTTACCGATCCGGACACTGGAGCCGGAGCCCTCTCCTTTGAAGATTCCATTAAGGGCGTTGATGCGCTTATTTCAGATCGCAGGTTTGCGCCGTTGATGCTTTTCTTTGCCGATTGCATACCGATAATACTGGTCGATCCGCAAAAACGGGTAGTTGGGGTTGTTCATGCCGGCTGGCGAGGTATTCGTGCAGAAATAATCAAGAATGCTATAGAGATGATAACACGCAGCTGGTTAGTGGTACCCGATAGGATAATCGCTTTCATCGGGCCGTCTATCGGCGCCTGTTGCTACCAAGTTAGCAACGATTTAATAAGGAAGTTCTCGGATCAATTTAAAGGGAACCGGGATTGGCTTTATGGGGATAGAGTAGATTTAAGAGCATTGGGTCGAAGTCAGCTTGTTAAAAGCGGTATTCAAGTTGATAATATTTACCTATGCAACGATTGCTGTACCTCCTGCCAGAGTGAAATATTCTTCTCATACAGGGCCGAAGCTGGAAAGACTGGGCGTCAGGCAGCCCTGGTTGCGATAATATAGCTAAAGACCGATTAGGTCGATATCGCATAGTGGAGCATCACGATGAGTGCAGAGCTATGCGGCACGTAAGGGGTTTCAAAAATCGCTGCACTTCCGGTTTACAGTGGGCAATTTGACGGTCCTCTGTGTTCTGTCGATAAAAGGAGGAGGCTTGCGATGATGCGAAGATGCGCACATAATCTCTGTTAATGATCTTGCTAAACCAGTCTGAAGATAACATTAAGGATGCTTTAGATTGGCAGTTGAACAATTCAACGGTTAACCTAGGGGAAGGAGTAAAGTGCTCAGAAAGAGTTTCCATGATGAGCTAAAAGATCTTGAAGAAGTCGTATTAGAGATGGGAAAAGCTGCAAGGCAAGCCATAGAAAACGCTATTAAGGTTGTTGTAAATTGCGACGTTGAACTTGCCGATGAAGTTATAGCTTTAGATGATGAGATCGACAGGTTAAATTATGAGATCGAAGAGCAATCCATGGCAATTATCGCCAGGCAAGCGCCTGTGGCTAGAGATCTCCGACTCTGCTGGTCGATTTTGTTTATCGCCCTCCATTTGGAACGCATGGCGGATTTATCGGTAAATATGGCGAAGGGTGCTAAAAGGGTTTGTCCGACGGGGATAATCCCTGAGTTGACTGACCATATAGATGAAATGGGACAAGAAACTCTGGTTTTGGTTGATGCATGCTTGAAGTCATTTCGCGATAAAGATCCGGAACTTGCGGTTAAACTGGCGGAGATGGATGATCCCGTCGATCATATGCATAGGAAGATTTTTAAGAAGATTTCGAATTGTCGAAACCATGAATCGATAGAATGGATAGGAAACGTATTG
>JACUUO010000211.1 GCA_014859275.1 Actinomycetota bacterium
AGAATGACGTCTTCGTATAGTGGTGGATAGTTACAAGGTGCTTATAGTGTGGAAGTTGGGTATAGTGGCTCTTGGCCATTGGCTGGATGACCCACATCCCCGGTCACCCGGTAACCTGGTAACCTGGCCACCGACTCACCTATTCACCTATTTACCAATTTACCTATTCACCTATACCCTAACGGTTGCAAGGCTCTTCATGGCATTCTTTGCTGCTTCTATAGTGCGGTCAATATCCTCGTCGGTATGCGCGGTCGATACAAACGCGGCCTCAAATTGCGATGGGGCCAGGTTTATGCCCTGCTCGAGCATAGCTTTGAAATATGCAGCAAACATCGCCGTATCAGACGTCTTCGCGCTCTTATAATCATAGACAGGCTGATCTGTAAAGAACATACAGCTAAGTGAACCCACGCGGTTAAATTGAGCCGGGATACCTGCCTCCTGAGCGGCCTCCTTAAGGCCTTCAGCAAATCTCTTACCTTTGCGATCAAGTTCTTCGTAGATCGATGGGTTCTTAAGTATATTAAGAAGGGTTAATCCGGCCGTCATAGCAATCGGATTGCCGGAAAGCGTCCCCGCCTGGTAAACTACACCAACCGGAGCGATCGTATCCATAATCTCGGAGCGACCGCCAAAGGCCCCAACCGGAAAACCACCGCCTATAATCTTGCCTAAGCATGTCAAATCCGGCATTACGTTATAGTATTGCTGGGCGCCTCCATAGGATACTCGAAAACCGGTAATAACCTCATCAAAGATTAAGACGATGTCGTACTCCTGCGTTATCTTCCGTAAGCCCTCAAGAAAGCCTTTCTTCGGTGGAATAACGCCCGCATTACCTGCAATCGGTTCGATAATTACCGCGGCAATATCTTCATGCTGCTCGCGGACCAGCTTTTCAACTGCTTCGGGATCATTATATGGAAGATTAATTGTATCCTGAGCTGCCCCCTTGGTAACGCCTGGACTATCTGGTAACCCTAAGGTAGTGACGCCTGAGCCAGCCTGGACTAAGAGACAATCGGAATGGCCATGGTAACATCCCTCGAACTTCACAAGCTTAGAGCGACCGGTATAACCCCGGGCAAGCCTTATTGCGCTCATAGTCGCCTCGGTACCCGAACTTACCATCCTTACTTTTTCAATCGAAGGGACCGCTTCAACTACCGCCTTGGCCATCTCAACCTCAAGCTCGGTCGGCGCACCGTAGCTCGTACCGTTTTCAAGAGCGGTCCTTACCGCCGCATTTATATCGTCATTAGCATGGCCTAAGATCATCGGTCCCCAGGAGGCCACGTAATCGATGTATTCGTTGCCATCAACATCATAAACCCTCGAGCCCTTAGCTCTAGCGATAAAAAGCGGACTCAAACCGACCGATTTAAATGCCCGGACCGGGCTGTTTACCCCTCCTGGAATAACCTTTTGAGCTTCTGCAAAAAGCTCCTGGGATTTGGATGTATTCATACTTTACCTCCATGTTTTAATAAGCAGCCATCAGCGGTCAGCAATCAGCTTCTGGTAAAAGTTGCCCGATGAATGGGGCAACTACTCCGCCCCATAAATGGGCAACTACATGTAAATTGTTCAAACTTCAGCAATTCCATCGACGTTGGTACTTTGGCACATTGGTACCTTGGCACGTTTCGGCTCATATACGCAATAAGGCTCCTCGGCAAGGTAATCGCCAGTGACCTCGTAAGCGCGGGCACGGCAGCCGCCGCAGACACGCTTGAACTCACAGGCACCACATTTACCTTTAAGCTTATCGTAATCCCTCAAATCTGCAAAAAGCGGGGAGTTTTCCCAGACCTCCTTAAAGGTCTGCTCCTTTATATTGCCAGCCGCCTTTTCAAAATATCCACATGGCTGCACCTGGCCGACATGACTTATAAAGCAGAACCCTATGCCTCCAAGGCAACCCCTCGTCATCGTCTCAAGTCCGCGCGATGCATGCGGGTGTCCGGACATCATCTTTGAGGCCTTCTCCCCTTCGGCCTTCGCACGCTGGCGCATTATTCTGAAATAGTGCGGTGCGTCTGTTGGTTTAAAGAAGATGCCCTTCTCCTCCTTCTGCTTATCGTAGACCCAGTTGAGGGTTCTCTCATACTCTTCTGGCGGGAGCTCTTGCTCTTCTAGCTCCTTGCCACGACCGGTCGGCACTAAAAGGAAGGGGTGGAATGCAACAGCGCCGACCCCTTTTGCGAACTCCAAGAGGCCATCTAGATAGGCTACATTCAGCTTTGTAATAGTGGAATTTATCTGAACCTCGATGCCCGCCTCCTGTGCGGTTTTGATCCCTTTAACGGCCGCCTCAAAAGCGCCGGGTAGACCTCTGAATTCATCGTGCTTTTCTGGAACTGGAAAATCGATGCTAACGCTCATTCTTGGGATGCCGACTTCCTTAACCCCTGCGGCAATCTCCGGCGTCATAAGGGTTGCATTCGTGCCGAGAACCATTCTCAGACCGATATCGGCACCGTACTTTGCTATATCGTGGAAATCTGGCCTTGCCAAGGGCTCACCGCCGGTAAGAATAATTATCGGACTGCTAAAGGATTTTATATTATCGAGAAGCGCCTTTGCTTCCTCCGTTGAGAGTTCGCCCTCATAAGGACCATGGAGGGCTGATGCACGGCAGTGGATGCAGGCGAGATTGCAGCTTCTCGTTATCTCCCATGCTATCATCCTCGGCGGGAGTACGGCCCCCGGCGCTAGTTTACTTCCTTCTGCGGTGTGCACGAAAACCTCCTCAAATCGGCTTAAGCCATCCATCCTGGCTTAAGGCTATATGCTTAATGCTATTATATGCCATATATTACCAGTATGTCTCAGTCGATTTTGCAATTCACCAATCTGTCATCCTTAAAGAGCCGTAAGGCTCTGAAGGATCTAAACTATACCATCTACCTTCCTTAAGACTTAAACTATCCCTTGACTCTAAGTCTTTGCATCCACGGTTAAGTGACTCTATTAGATCAATCTTTCCTTGTAAACCCTTAGAAATAGTGAATATACTAGAGATTCTTCGCTCCGCTTACGCTACGCTCAGA
>JACUUO010000212.1 GCA_014859275.1 Actinomycetota bacterium
GTTTTTTGGGTATTGTTTTGGGTTGAAGCGCCAAGACTTTTACTACGTGAGAATTTTACGAATATTACGAACGTCCCCTGCTCTAGAGCTTGCAGAGATCGCCCGAAATGATAAAGATGCTCTCAGCTTCTTTGCCGCAGATAATTTCCGGCCATTGGAGTGGCGCGAGAAACTGCCTCTTACCCCGTCCGGAACCCACAACTTCCGCTCTCGCTTTGAGGAGTTCCTCAAGAGATACGGCCACCGTGCGGTCTACGAGATGGATCTGAAGAACCCCCGCTGGAGTGAGGACCCAACCTACCTTCTGGAGTTTATACGCAGCCAGATAATACATCCAGTAGAGGTTGACTATAAAGCGATGCAGAGGGAAAAGCGCGAACAGGCGCAGCGGGAGGTTAAGGAAAAACTGGGCTTGCGACCGAGCCGTCTTAAGATCAGCTATCTTATACGGCAAACAATCAAGAACGCTGCCATGCGCGAGAAGTCAAAATCTATAGGAGCAAAGGGAATGGAGCCGGTTCGTTTAGTCTTCGAAGAAATGGGCAATCGACTGGCTACCCGGGGATTTATCGATAAAAGAGCAGATGTTTACCATTGCACCCTTATAGAGCTAATATCAATATTAGATGGCAGTTGGGATGGACAGGGGTTGAAGCTACTTGTTGAAGAGAGAAGGAAGAAGCACAAGGAATATGAAGAGCTTGATCCACCTGATGTAATTATCGACGAGACCCCACAGCCTAAAGCTGTTGTTGAGGAAGTCTCCGGAGAGGTGTTTAAAGGTATTGGAGTTGCCGCAGGACAGGCTACCGGAGCTATCAGGTTGATTCACCATCCCAAGGATGGTCATCTTCTTCAACCAGGGGAAATACTTGTGGCGCCATCCACTGACCCAGGTTGGACACCCCTGTTTTTGAGAGCCTCAGGACTCATTATGGAGGTAGGTGGCTTTTTTTCTCATGGGGCGATTGTTGCTCGGGAATATGGCATACCTGCTGTGGTTAATGTTCCCGGAGCTATGAGATCCTTGCAGGATGGTGAAATCGTGACTGTTGATGGAGATGAGGGAAAGGTCTATCGCTCAGTGCTTACAAAAGGATTGGTAGAATAACAGATCCATAAGTATTATTAGGGTAAGTCATATTGCCAAGCATAAATCCTCCCAGTTCAAATCCAACCCGGGGAATGTCGTTAATTTATAGTTCAGTAGAGCGATAATTTTGTTTCTGCAGGAGACTATAGCTTACAATTACGCTCTCATCCAAAGCAACCACTAATTGTATGGGCTAGAAAGTTTGCCCGCATAGCATACCCGCCGTTGGCAGGTATCCTCTTTTAGATCACCAATACCTAGAAAGGTATAGTAATTTATGCTATCGCGAGTACAATATATTGTAGTCTGGTATACAAAGTTAGTCGGTGTTTTATAACCAGAGATTGACTTAGTTGAGGGTGTACTATGGGCTTTGGATTTGAACTTAACGGAAACATCTATGAAATCGATGACGAGGGCTTCCTGCAAAATCTTGACGATTGGAACGAGGAAGTCGCAGAGTATCTAGCATACTTAGACGATGTGGTGCTATCGGATGATCACTGGGAGGTCATTCGTATCGTGCGCGATTGTTACCGGGAGCATGGCATCTCGCCTGAGATCAAGCTCCTGCTAAAGGAGATGAACAGCAAGCTCGGGCAGAGCAAAGGGAGAGCGACTTATCTTCTCATGTTATTTCCTGGTGGTGCTGTTCAGGCAAGTAGGGTAGCAGGGACCCCAAGGCCATTGGGCTGCATTTAGCTTTGCTTGGATGAGCGCTCATCATTAAGATGAGTAGGTCCTTCTTTTTAGCATTAAATCCTCCTCTCCAATTTCCAGCATAACCCTAAGAATCCGTAACAGCGCTTTCTTAACTTTACTTACGATTATTTGAGAAGCATTAAATATTCCCTTATACACTAAATAATAAAGTACTCCCGGAACAGACGTTTAACAAGGCAAAACTAAAGTAAATGTATGACTTAATGCGGGGTTGAAAATATTGCGTAGGGGGAGCAGGGGGCGCAGTTTCCTAAGTAAACTATCTCTTTGAATTGCTAGATTTAGTGTTCTAGGACACCTAGGAAACTACGTCCCCTCGTCCCTCGTCTCACGATTTATTTCTTGCAGGGCATACGCACGGTGGGCAGATTTGTCTCCCCTTTATAGGCGGAATATATGCGCCAGGGGAAAAGGCAGAGGGCATGGGCTTTAAACCTAAATACTTAAAAGGTATATACAGTCTGAACAACAGAGTAATGAATACTAGCGGTGGTTTGGGAACGACAGGGTTTTTCTTATTTAGATTTAGGCTCAACAACCCACCTGAGGTATCGATTTTAACGTTAAAGTCAAGTTAGCGGAGTCCGGAACCTTTAGGGTTATGATTTCTGGCTGCAATGCTGAGGAGGTATTATCATCCAATCCTTCTCACCTCTATGATATAGTTAGCAGGAGTTACGATAGTAAAAGTAGCGCTGTCCAATGGAAGGCAGAATCTATTTACAATGGCGGCTGCTCGATCATTATCAAAAGAAGGTGACAGGTTGAGAATCAAGGTTCTCATATCTATTTTAGCTGTTTTAATCGGCTTTATCGTTATCTATAACTTTTACGATAACAACCGAATCGTCGTGAGGGAGGCGAGAGTAGGCATTCAAGACCTCCCAGATTCCTTTGAGGGTTTTACCATTCTACAGATCAGTGATCTTCACCAGAAAGAATTCGGTAAAGACCAGAAACGACTGGTTGAGAAGATAAATAGCCTTGATTATGATTTGATCGCCATTACCGGAGATATGGTGAACAGAGTGGCAAATGTAGAGCCCTTCTATAAGATGCTGGAAGGCATAAAGAACAAGAAACATGTGCTTTTCATCGAAGGGAATTCAGATCCAATGGATTACGAATTTGGCGATCAAATAGGGTTTCGAAAATCAGATTTTATTAAAGGGATTGAGGAGAGAGGCGTCTTTTTCTTAGAGTTTCCCTACGAGATTAAGCGAGGGAACGATTCC
>JACUUO010000213.1 GCA_014859275.1 Actinomycetota bacterium
CTGCGCTACGGCTCTGTGATGCGATAGGAAGAGGTATGGCTCAAGCAGTTGTAAAATCCTGAGTATAGATTCATGAGTCAGGAATTTTACGGTTTTCTAAGTAGCACTAGGAGCAGATTAGGAAAGTCTCTCGAAATAGAGCTGGTTCACATAATCATCATATTCCGGCGCTCTTCTCCAGCCTTTTGGCACTCCTTTATCGAATCTAAGCCAGTGGGCCCTCTCTACAACTTTTGGGTCCCTTATATTTTTGCCCTGCAGAGTAACTGATTTGGCAACTTTAACCTTTCCATCCTTTACGCCGACAACCACTGCAGCTCCACCAGCCTCATCACCAATATATGCTTTCATTTTTTCATCATCCCTCTGTTGTCGCAGTTGCTCGATTCATCGAGCAAACATTACCCAGTCTTGTGGCTAAAGATCTCCCCATAAATGGGGAAACTACAATCAGCCTAAAGATCGCCCATGAATAGGCAAATACGTGTAAATTACATGATACCCTCTAATTCTAAATAAAATCTTGAGGCTGCTTGCCTAATGAGGCAAAAAGCTGCAAAGGACCAGCTCTATATATAAATCCGCATTACTGAACGGCCACTATGCTGGTATTCTTAAGCCTTTCTTACTACAATGCAGATTATGGATAGTTTATTTTCCGCCAATGTCACCGCGCATACCCCGCTGGCCGAAAAGATGCGCCCCAGAACCTTAGATGAGTTTATCGGGCAGGAGCACCTTTTGGGCAAGAATGGTTTGCTAAAAACTCTCATCGAAAATGATAGGCTTAATTCGATTATCCTCTGGGGACCTCCCGGCACCGGTAAGACGACAATCGCCAGGATAATTGCAAATATGACAAAGGCTCACTTTGTAGAGTTTTCTGCGGTAACGAGCGGGGTTGCCGACATACGAAAGGTCGTTAAAGAAGCGACTGACAGGCGAAGATTTGAAGGAAGGCAGACCATTCTTTTCGTCGATGAGATACACCGTTTTAACAGAGCCCAACAGGATGCTTTTCTGCCGCATATCGAGGCCGGAACTATCATATTAATCGGGGCCACAACTGAGAATCCGGGTTTCGAGATCAACGCCCCTGTCCTCTCACGCTCAAGGTTATTCAGGCTTGAGCAACTCTCCGATCAAAACATAATAGAAATATTAAAGGTAGCAATCTCGGACAGAGAGCGAGGTCTCGGAGGGCTTAATGTAGTGGTCGAGGATGAGGCACTAAATCACATAGCAAAGAACGCCAATGGAGATGCCAGGGTGGCCTTAACGGCTTTGGAGATAGCGACCAACAGCATCTTTAAAGAAGAGAGTACGGGTAAGGGTAACGAAATAGCGCTTGCAGTTGCTGAAAGAGCTATCAATAAAAAACAGCTCCAGTATGACCGTGCCGGCGATAGCCATTACGATATTATAAGCGCATTTATAAAGAGCATGCGAGGGAGCGATCCCGATGCAGCGGTGTATTACCTGGCTAGGATGCTTGAGAGCGGTGAAGATCCCAAATTCATCGCAAGACGAATGGTTATTTTTGCATCAGAAGATGTAGGAAATACTGATCCTCATGCATTGCTTCTGGCTACGGCAACCGTAGACGCTTTAAATTTTATCGGCCTGCCGGAAGCTAAAATAACTCTTGCTCAATGTGCAACATACCTGGCCAGCGCACCGAAATCCAACGCCGCCAAAACTGCGATTTTTGATGCAACTGCCGATGTCCAAAACAGAAGGATTGAGCCAGTACCCGATCACCTAAGAAATGCGCCGACAACTCTGGCTAAAAAGCTTGGTCACGGCAAGGGGTATAAATACCCGCATAATTACCCAAATAACTATGTGGATGAGGTTTATCTACCGGAAAACCTAAAGGATAAGGTATACTATCGCCCAACCGAGAACGGGTATGAGAAAGCTATAAAGGAGAGGTTAAACGGGTTGCGAAAGAAGAAGGATGCCACTTAGCATCGTGGGATTAGATTAGCAGATGCTGCACTTAAGAGTTGTAAATAACCATACTAGCGCCTAGATATCTATCTAGGCGCTTTTTTTTCTGGAGATATGAAACCATTACCACATGCTTTTAGAGAGGCTCTAAGAATGTCTAAAGATGTCTATGCAAATATAGCAAAGTATGCTATTGTATGCCTAGGAGGTGGTAATATTGAATGATAAACTGTTAAGCCTTAAGGAAGTTGCAGATAGGCTGGGGCTTAATCCTGAAACCATAAGGCGCTGGACTAAGTCCGGCAAGCTGCCGGCAGTTAAGCTCGGGCCCAATACTGTACGGGTTAAGGAATTGGACCTTCAGGAGTTCATAGAGAGCAGGGGAGGTGGTGGCGGTGGGTGATGAGACGTATTACCCATTGTTGAGTAATTCAGAGGTGGAGGCAAAGTGCCTAGAAGAAGATTATGCCTGGTGGCTTCCGTACAGCAACCAATGTGCCATCTTCGGCATAGTAACGGCTTTGCAGAAGATAGCTAGGGAGTCTAAGAGGGACTAGGGGCCTGGGAACAGGCCCCAATAACTAATTTAGAGGTGAGAGATGAGAGTTTAAATTATTATTGCCTGATGGCATAGCTACCGATGTCACTACTATCGACAATATAGCATTCATATACCTTAACTTGAGGTATAGGGTATATTATTTACCTCATCTACCTGGGCAGATTAAACTAATGTGCGGTATTGGGAGGAGCGCTAGTTATATAAGCATAAAGTTAAGCAATAGCTTTACCTACATGTCTAGCGTAAGAGTTAAAATCGCTGAGCTTGGTCTTAAGAAACTCGTATACTGCCTATCATCAACTTTCCCGTAGAGATGAACGAGTAGAGAGCCAGCATCTTAGTTTCGTAGGCGACCCGCGCCTTTTCATCGGCGCTATACAGACTGCGGCTCTATCGGGGCTCCTAAGAAAACACTTCCTCTAGTAGGATGTTTTCTTCCCTTAACCACCCACCTTCAGGTGGGTGAGGGGCTCGCAATGACAATAAAGCTATCAGCCACCAGCCGTAGGGGTCGAGCCTGTCTCGACCCTT
>JACUUO010000214.1 GCA_014859275.1 Actinomycetota bacterium
TCATTCTTTCAAGAGCATGCTCGGTAAATGCTACTTCCACTAGCGTAACCTCGTTTCAGACTAAAGTACTTAGGCCTTGAGATTCTTGCGTATAAATATAGCACGGATTCTATATACAATCTAAAAGCTCCTAGCTTTATCGAGCTGATCTTCAACCGGCTCATCACAACCCAATAGACTGGGGTAGATCAGGGGCCTTGGCAAAATCAAAGGATTCGATCGTTTTAAGCAGAGAAAATTTTGCCTCCTTGATCCGTCTTGTTCTTCGTCTGTCCATTCTTTCAGACACTTCTTCTTCAAGTAGTTCAGCCAGGTATTCTTCAAAAGTTGCCCCTCTTCTTAGAGTGCTTTTAGCTAAGGTTTCAAACTTGGCGGCAACTGTTGGCAGCTTTAGTTCACGGCATAAGGCCTCAATTTTTGTTTTCATCTTTAATTTCTCCAGGCAAGCCACAAGATATCGTATTCGTCGGTGTTTGGAGCACTTCGATTGAATGCATTAAGCTCGCCTACATCGATTGAGAATGTTCTAGGTTCTTTAAGCTTTTGCGCAAACTGGTAAATTCCAGAAGCGTTTAAGATACCGCATGAAGAGCCAAGTCTTGCAGCTTGGGCAACTTCGCCTATCTCAAATTTTCTGATGAGAGCCAGGATCTCGATCATTTCTTTGTCAGCTTTGGCTTTTCCATCCCTTCGGATAAGTTGGCCCCAGATCTCATCAAATACTTCTGGCCAGACACCCTCTTGTCTTAACTGGTAAAGCGGCTTTGATCCTTCAAATGAGCCTGGCTTTACTCTAAAGACATCGATGTAGTGCTCAACTTTTAGGGACTCTTCGCCGTGTTTTTTGCGGGCATGGGTTGCTATGAGAGATCCCTTAGAGTAGACATCCACTTTTGTTGAGAAGCTTTAATTAATCCTTTATATGCCTCCTCAACTTCCTTTTGTTTCTTTTTCTTTACATTGCCCCTGGCTAAGGCAAGTTCTTCTTTGGTTTTTAAAAGATCGCCAACTTTATCTTCTAATTCTTCTGCCTGAAACAAATGAGCATATTTGTCGTAGGTCATGCGCAGCCCCCTTGCTTGATGCCTCTGATAAGCTCCGCACCGCTAAACTTTATTCCTGGCATTGTCTCTAGTCCAAATATACGTTTTAATTCCTCGCCTAAAAAGGCTCTAACAATATCCTCCGTGAAACCCCAGACTCGCAAGTAATAATTCTCTTCGTCCTTTTGCTGTTTAAAAAGATGACTAACAAAGACCCTACTACCTTGTTTTTCTCCCGTTAAGGTTCCAAACACTTTGCGTGTTTGCTCTTTTGTATGGCTTTGCCGATATGCCTGGCGAAGACCAAGATTATTCCTTCCAGGAAGCTTATACCGAATATCAAAGGAAACAGGTAGATAGGTCAAAGGCTTTTGGGTTGAGCCTATTAACTTTGCGCCTTCAAATCTCTTAACCTGTGGATTGCTGGTTGGGAGTGATAATTCATACAGCCAATAGTTTTCTAAACTATACCAACCCGCGTCATTTTCTTTTGTCAAAAAACCTCCAGCTTTTACAAAATCGTTGATTGCACAAAGGACATCTTGAATACTTTGCCTTTCTGCCCGCTCAAACTGACCAAAACCATATTGTGCCTTTGCACCAAGCGCACCTAATTGCGCCATAGCAGAAATCAAAGCTTTTACTTGGCCCAAGATAATCTCCTCATTCCCTGCAGAAGGTTGGATGCTAAACTTAACATCTCCAATTGGGAGATTATCATTAAGATTCTTATTAAAAACTTGCTTAAGCCACCAACGATTAAACTCTTCTTGATTTCTTTGATTTTTATAGAAAAGCGATGATAGGGAGAATGGTTCTGTACTCGAAGCCAGAACATCAAGCCGAAACCTTCTCTTCCAGCCGCCGCAGCCGAAAAGCCAGCAAGCTGGGCATAGCTTTTTGCGGCGTTCTTCTTCCGTTTTCTCTTTGCCAGATAATTCGCAGTGGTCTTTTGAAGTAGGATCACAAGTATAGCCATCCAAGGCGCGCACAATCGCCTCATACCACCAGCGCATCGAGCCAATGATGCCGGTCTCGTGCAACCGGTCGCATTTGCCATCCACGCCACCTGTCCAGAGAGGTGTTAGCATTTTGATTTCAATGGTATGCTCATTATTCATGCTAATCCTTTTTCTAAGCAATTCCATATTAAAATACAGCAGTATTTTCTTGAAAACATTTTAAGAGCTACTTTGGACGACAAGCCTGCCTACGTCCCTCACAGCTCCACAGCCGTGTGTGCATAAGCGTTAGTCAAGTTAACCTCAAATGGCTTTCTATAGTATCTCGCCTAGGCATGACGTCGATAGTAAGTCAATTGATTCTTGCCAGCCTCTGCATTTTGTTAAATACCTCCATTAGCAGAAGCGCATCACCATCAAAGGCAATTAGGTATTTGCCGCATGGGAAAACTGCAATTCGCCAGTCAATTTCTCTTTCGCATTCCTTAGGTACGGCAACAAACAAATGAGGCCTCATTGTCATAACATGAGAAACAGAACTCAAATGGTTATCTTGCATCAACATTAAATTAGGATAGTCCTCAGTGCTTTTATAAACGCCACAGTCTTTATCAGTAAGTGAGAGATTCACCGAAGCCCTATGATACTTGCCATATCCTTTCACCATTAGCTTGTCAATCTTTTCGTTATACCTGAGTTGAACCGCTCTAGACAAAAGTGTTTTGATATCTGCATCGTATTCGTATGGCCGTCCCCTCTCTTTTTCAGACCAGTCAAGAACAGTCTCGCTTGGAAGTGACGTGCGAAATGACATGAGGCGCTCGTAGGCGCTAACCCATTTGTGGTTATCAGGAAGCCTCTTAGCAGCCATGTACCGCGCTCTCACCTTGTTCAACTCTGCCCCAAGCTGCAGACACTTTGCGTAACTGTCAAGAGTCTGCTCAAGCCATTTCTCGAAACGAGAAGAAATATCCGACGAAGTTTCCTCATCCTCAGAGACTCTCTTGAGCAAGTTCTTTGCTTGCGCCGTAACCGTAAAA
>JACUUO010000215.1 GCA_014859275.1 Actinomycetota bacterium
GCTGCTGAGAGCTCATTGGTTAAAAACCCATATCTCTATCATGTCAAGCCAAATGTCAGCAGATCTTGCTCTAACTACACCTCTTTGACCAACAACAAATGACTTATAGCGATTTTGAAACAGGTGGCCTATTCATTTGCTGTGCTAGTGTGCTAATGTGTATATATAGAAACCGCTATAACCGATGTACGCCCCTACTTTGGGCACTACAGCCGATGTACGTCCCCTTGGCCTTGGCCCAAACTGCTGTTTTTGTATCTAATCGCTATCCGAAATAGTAGCTTGGCTACCATTCACCATACCCGTTCTTTTTCTATGCTATCGGAGTGTGGTACGATTTTGGGGGCGCTCAAGACAATTACGTACCGCACGTTTTTAGCCATTAAGATAGTATGTATTAAGCCCTGTATTCTAAAAGGGGGTCTAAATGTCGGAAACTTTAAAAGAGAAGGTTCGTCAATATTGGGAACAAGAGCCTTGTGGGTCCAGCCAGCAGATTACTGGTGCCTCAGATAAGGGAAGCATTGAGTGGTTTAAGCGTATTGAGGAGTATCGCTATAATGTTGAGCCCTTTATACACTCAGTCGCCAAATTCACCCGCCATCACGGGGAAAAGGTGTTAGAAGTAGGCGTTGGATCTGGTACAGATCATCTCCAGTGGGCTCGTGCAGGCGCAGAGTGCTATGGGGTAGATCTCACCGATGCTGCAATTGAGACCACCAGAGCGCACCTTTCTATATATGGATTCAAATCAAATTTGCAGCGCATTGACGCCGAAGAGTTGCCATTTGATGACGAATCATTCGATATAGTTTACTCCTGGGGGGTTATCCACCATACTGAGAACCCAGAGCGGATAATACGGGAGATTAAGCGGGTGCTTAAGAAGGAAGGCGTTTTCATCGGGATGATGTATGGAAGACGTTCAGTATTGGCTTTTAAACTTTGGCTAAAGCATGCTTTACTAAAGGGTAGACCTTGGCGAAGTTTTGCCGATGTAATTTGGCATCATATGGAGAGTGTGGGAACCAAGGCGTATACAGTTTCAGAGCTGAAAGAGTTATTTTCAGGATTTAGTGATTTTTCTGCAAAGCCGCTGATAACTCCATATGATACAAGTAAATGGCCAGGATGGCTAAGCAAGTATTTTCCTGATAAATGGGGTTGGTTTATCGCATTGGAGGCAAGGAAGTAGTGTGCGGCATAGTTGGCGCGTTATCGTTTAAAAATAGCAACTTCACCGTTACGGAACCTTATATTGTTAGCATGCGGGATACCATGGCGCACCGTGGCCCGGATGGGGCGGGCGTATGGATTGCCGAGGACGGCCGGATAGGCCTTGGACACCGGCGCCTGTCCATCATTGACCTTTCGGATGCCGCCGCCCAGCCGATGAGCAACGAGGACGGTACTCTGTGGATCTCCTTTAACGGCGAGATCTACAACCACGCCGGTATTCGCGCCGAACTGGAGCAGATTGGAGGCCACCGGTGGAAGACCGATCACTCCGACACCGAGGTAATATTGCACGCCTTCGAGCAGTGGGGGATAGATTGCCTGAATAAGTTCAGAGGCATGTTCGCCATCGCCTTATGGGACGCCAAGGCACGGGAGCTCTGGCTGATACGCGATCGCATCGGCATCAAACCGCTTTATTATAGCATTCATAACGGCCGTATCACCTTCGCTTCTGAGATAAAGGCGCTTCTTCAGGACCCCGATCAAAAGCGGGCGGTCCATGAGGAAGCTTTCTACCACTACCTCTCCTTTTTGACAACGCCGGCTCCACAGACGTTATTTGATGGCATCAAGAAGCTGCCCGGTGGCACCTGGCTTAAGGTAAATGAGGAGGGCCAGGTGCGCGAGCACCGCTACTGGGATATGCTGGACCACGCAACTCCCCTGAATGGCGCATCCGAGGACGAGATTGCTGAGCGCCTCCTGTCTGAGCTACGCACGTCGGTAAAGCTGCGCAAGGTAAGCGATGTTCCGGTCGGGGTCTTCCTCTCCGGCGGAATCGATTCGAGTACGAACGCTGCCTTGTTCTCAGAAGGAGAGGGCGGGCCGGTTAAGACCTTCTCGATCGGCTATGAGGGCGAGTACCAGAGCTACCAAAACGAGCTGCACTACGCGCGCCAGATGGCCAAGCTGGTCGACGCCGATCATCATGAGCTACTGTTAACACAGGATGATCTGCTCGATTTTTTGCCGCAGATGGTGCATCTGCAGGACGAGCCCATCGCCGATCCGGTATGCGTGCCTGTCTACTACGTCTCAAAGTTGGCGCGCGACAATGGCGTCATCGTGTGTCAGGTAGGCGAAGGATCGGATGAGCTGTTCTGGGGGTATCCCGCCTGGAAAACGGCGCTTGAACTCCAGCGATACGACGATCTGCCGGTACCGCGTACGTTCAAGAGACTGGGTCTCACCGGCTTGAGGTTGTTGGGGAAAGAGCAGGCGCATTATTTTGAGTGGTTACGTCGGGGAGCGATCGGCCACCCAGTTTTCTGGGGTGGGGCAGAGGCCTTTACCGAAGAGCAAAAACAGCGACTGGTCTCGCCGCGCCTCCGCAAGCAGTTTGCCGGTCTAACCTCCTGGGAAGTTTTGCGGCCTATCCGCCAGCGCTTCGAAGAGAAAGCCTGGGAGAGATCGCATCTCAATTGGATGAGCTATATAGATCTCAACCTGCGCCTGCCGGAGTTGCTACTGATGAGGGTGGATAAGATGAGTATGGGGGTGAGCCTTGAAGGACGAGTACCTTTCCTTGACCATAAATTCGTGGAGCTTTCCATGAGTATCCCAGAGGCGGTAAAAACCAGAAACGGTACGCTTAAATATATTCTTAAAAAATCAGTGCGCGGGCTGATACCAGATGAATTGATCGATCGCGAAAAGCAAGGCTTTGGCGTGCCCGTCTACGAGTGGTTCTTCGATCGTCTTGGGGAGAGGACAAAGCAGGAACTCAGTGAGTTCTGCGATAAAACCGATTTTCTGGATCGGGCCGGGGTCATGCAGCTCATCGACCAGGGCGAGGGCCC
>JACUUO010000216.1 GCA_014859275.1 Actinomycetota bacterium
TGGCAATCTTGAAGTGCTTCTGTACCGTTCGGTCCAGCATGTGGTGGCGCCGCCGCGACGGTCTGTGTCTGGCTTTTGCGATGATGCATGAATAACCTGACCTGTTGATCTGTAATGTGTTTGCCCGACACAGCGACTCCTCCGTTCTGCTGTGTCGGACCCTATCAGATCAACCGGCCAAGATAGTTGTCGCTGGACCGGCCAAGTTAATTGTCGCGCTATAGCATTCAGTGCTACTCGCTGGGTAGCCACGCTGACATTTGCCTGCAGCACCAAATGAGACAAAAACGCCTCTACCTCCGCAGTGCCCATCGTTTCCGGATGTTTTCGGCCATGAAACCGGATAAAGCGTTTGATCCAGAAAACGTAGGTTATCTCGGTTTTGTAGGCCAGGCCCCGTAGCCGGATAAAGTTCCTGAGTTGATCAAGAAAGCGGGGAGATTGCAGTGAAATAGGGGTACGGATATCCATATCCTGGACTCTCTCTTTATATGTATGGATATACAGTATAGTGGAATAAAAATTTGTCAATCCCCTGATAGGGGTCGTAGTTATACGAACGTGTTCGCAAAACTACGGAAAAATGCATAGAAAATGCTTTTAACCTTCTGATATGGTTAGAAACTAGGATTTTCAGGAGCGGAGTTATACGCCCCGAAGTGGGGAGTGGGGTGGCTCGAAAGAGGGCGTATAACTCCGGCGGTAGCCGTAGTGAAATGATTTTATCCTTCTGTTTTTCCCTGGAAAAGTGTGAGGGTTTGGGCGCGTTTGGGGTGGAGTTATACGAACGCGGGATATACGAACGTGTTCGTATAATTAGCTGTTATATGTTCTTTTACCAACCGATGGCTATGAGATGCGCAAGCTAGATATTCAATACTTCATCTATATGGTGGGGATCATCACTTTTGGTGTCTTCTATTATGAGCTGAAGGCAGAATTTGAGAACCAATGGATTTTTGTTGGTGCCGCCATCGCTTACCTTGCCTCTATTCGATTAGTCGGATATCTCGCTGGTAAGTGGCAACGCTCGATAGCTGATAGAAACAAATGAGGTTGCTGTTTAATTGGAGCAAGCGTCTAGCCCATATAACAAAGCAATTAAATTCGTTCCGGCCTTCGGCCTCCACCGGACGCCCTTTTCAGGGCGCCGTTTATTGCTGGCGTTAAATAGCAATCAACATTAGGTGCAACATCCAGTATGACGATCCTTTTTATTGTTGGGTTTATTCTGGCTTTCGGATATTCATGGATGATAGTTAGAATTTCCAACCCATATTTTATGCTTCTAGCCACGATGGGTTATCTTATTTTCTTCGTGCCTTACGGATTTACTGTCGAGGGACATGAAAGGTCATTTGGAAGCACCGACGGAGAAATGGGTAAGTTATTGGGTATTATTATCGCAGTATTAGCAAGTGCTGTAGCTTCTATAGCACTATCAGAAATCAGGCAGCGCTATTTAACAAACAAAGCCAGCCGACGCTGAACAGCGCGCGACTGCTTTTGGGCGTTAGCACCCGCCCGATTTAATTATCAGCATCAATAAGGAAAAAAATATGACAGACGTAAATTTACCGGCGGTAGTGGGGAATACTCTTCCAGTACTCGATCAACTGACTGCCGCTCTCGGAGTGCCTAGAGATATTCTTGCGTCTGGTCAGGAAATTCAAACTGCATGGAATAATCTTCCAGGTGTAATGAATAAAATCCCTCCCGCATTGCGCACGGAGGGACTGGCTCGTATGTGTGTTGCGGTTGCGGCAGGACTATTTGACAGCGCTATAAATTATATCTGGAACACTTCGGTAATTGAACTTCGTGAAAAAGTAAAGCGATTTGGATTGCCTGTCGTTGAGCAGTTGTTAAGCAAGTCAAATTTCGATGAACAAGCTCTATTAGATTTGAAAGATGCTGAACTGTTAAGTCTCTGCCTTAAGCTTAACTTAATTACTGAAGATGGTTATTTCTTTCTCGACCAATGTAGAGATATTAGAAATAACTTCTCTGCTGCGCACCCTGTAGTAGGAAAAATAGACGATCATGAATTTATTGGTTTCGCAAATCGTTGCGCCAAGTATGCGCTGGGAAATGAGCATAACCCGGTAGGTGTAGATATTTCTGCTTTCATGGTCGCAGTAAAAGGTACAAAATTTTCTGAAGAGCAAAAAAGCCAATGGGTTCAGAGAATAACGCGGACTCACGAGGCTCAACAATACCTCCTCTTTGGAACATTGCATGGAATTTACAGTGACCCAGCAAGCGTTGAGCAATCTCGAGTAAATGCTTTAATGATTGCCTCCGCATTTGCTCCCCATTTCACACCAAAAGCAAAATCAGACCTTATAAATAGGCATCATGATTACATAGCGAAAGGGGACGAAAAACGGCACAAAGCATCACAGCAATTCTTCGAAAAGCTGGGGATGCTCGCTCTGTTAGGAGAGCATGAATTTCACGCTCTCTTGTCTAATGCGTCAAAACGGTTGCTGGGTGTTCATCAGGCTATGGATAATTTTTATAATGAACCACCATTTGCTGAAAGATTGTTACAACTAACCCAGCAAGGAGCAATTCCTGATACGGTGAAAGAAGAGCTTGTGACGGTTGTGGTTACATGCGCAACTGGAAATCCCTATGGTGTTTCAAATGCAGCTGTCCCTCATTACCATAAGATAATACAAGGCTTTTCCCCGAGTGAGGTAGAAATCATGCTTAGCTTACCGAACAAGAAGATTATAGTTGGTGAGAGATTGAAGTCTCATTCAAATTGCCGGAATCGTTTCAAGGAGCTAGTGAAGCTCATTGATCCTTCATCAGTTCCTACCAAATCAGCTTCAGCTTATGCACACTGGCTTAAGTAGTGCTAACAAACGGCTGCACCGGACAAATTTCCGCTGTCACCTTTTGTGCAAAAACACGCACAAAAGTCGCCATCAAAAATTTGCTCGGTGAGCCGGGCGTTATACATAAGGAATGTTCATAGATCATGGCAAGGAATCGCGGCCAAGGTG
>JACUUO010000217.1 GCA_014859275.1 Actinomycetota bacterium
CTTTTTTGAGGTATTTCTTGAATGCCCCGCCCTTTGGGCGGGGTAGTTTACTTTACAATCTTCAATCGCAGTGCGGACCAATCATCATCCACCGAAATCATTGCAACCGCCTTCATGCCCATCGACTCGGCGTATTCACGAATCTATCCCTATTGATGTCGGTCTTTATAAGCGATCATCTTCCTAAACTCAAACGCACAACGATTAATTGACAATTAATATATAACATGTTATATATAAAATGTAGGCGGTATAATCTGTTAGTAAAGGAATGATGAGGTTGTCTCTACAGCATGCGATTCTTGGATTGCTGACGCATAAACCAATGACTGGATACGAGCTAAAATCCATCTTTGATAATTCCGTGAACTACTTTTGGACGGCTCAGCTTAGCCAGATTTACCGGGACTTAGGAACTCTTGAAAGCAAAGGATATGTGACCTCACAAATTAAGCCACAACAGGGTAGGCCAGACAAGAAAATTTACAGCATAACACCGAAAGGGGATGGCGCATTCCAGAAGTGGTTGAATAATTTCCCCAAAAAACTTTCAATTGCTATCCGAGACGAGATCTGCCTACGAACTTTTTTTGGCTCTCGGATTCAGTTAGAAGAGCTTGAATTCCAGCTAAGGAAGTTTATCAAAGAAAAGCAGGAGGTTGTAAATGCCCTGCGCATGATGGATGAACATACAGATCACTGCAAGGATAATACCAGTTCAGAGAAGATATTCTTCCAGCGATTAACCATAAAGAAAGGCCTTCTTGTATTTGGAGCAGAGATCCAATGGGCTGAGGAATGTCTTAAAGAACTGGATGAATTGAAGGGTTAAGAACATGTCGAAGCGTAGAAGGGATGGTTATGAGGATATTAGTTCTAGATGGTTTGCGACAAAGCGATGCATATATTGAGCCAATTTGCGGTGTTGCCATTGATGAACTAAGGGCCAAGGGATGGGAGGCTGATTCGATAGCCCTGCGAGGTATTGACGTTGACCATTGTCGCGGCTGCTTCAAGTGCTGGGCTAAGACACCGGGTATCTGCATTATTAATGATGCCATGAGGGATATAGCGAATCGGGTAGTGCAAAGCGATGTCGTCCTTTTAGTTACGCCCGTTACATTTGGGGGATATTCCTCAGAGCCCAAGAAGGCGATGGACCGGCTTATACCGCTTATTTCTCCCTTCTTTACGACGATCGGCGGGGAGGTTCACCATAAACCACGCTACGAGAAGTACCCCGCACTTCTCGGCATCGGCATTCTCGGTAAATCTGACAAGGAGAGCGAGCGCACATTTAAAACCCTTGTGGGTCGCAATGCCATCAATCTCCATAGCCCTCGCTGGGATGCCGAAGTGTTAATAAGCGATCAAAAGCAAGAGACGGTGCGTGAAAGAATTAGGACGTTATTCGCTAAGGTGGGATAGTTATGAAGACGGACAAACACGTTCTCTTATTAATTGGAAGCCCTAAATCAAGCAAAAGTACTTCAGAATCCTTGAGTAATTACCTTATCGACCAGTTACAAACAAGGGGCTTGAGCACAGAGAAGATTCACATAGGTAAGTCATTACGTAATAGTGAAGGCCTAAGCAGTTTGCTTCTAGCGTTAGATGGGGCCGATACAGTAGTCCTTGCAAGTCCGCTTTATGTGGACAGCCTGCCATATCCCGTTACCAGGGCCTTGGAGGCAATTGCTGAATATCGGCATGGGAAGGAGCTAAAGAAAAAGCAGAGCCTGATAGCAATCTAGTAAAGCTAATGGCAAAACCTCTTATACCAAAGCGATTATATATTTGGGCTGGAAATTTCGGATGGAGACGTACAGCAAGAGAATACGGCGCTAGCAGGAAGCTACGGGATCGTCCTTACGAGTGAAAAGTACAAGGTGCGGGAAGGGGTGCATAGCTCGTGTTCTTCAAGAAAAGGGCTTTGAGGTATATTACAGAGCGTATAATCGTAGCGCTAAGGCCCTGCTTTTAAGCAGGGCCTTAGCGCTATCGCGGGTATCAACTCTAAACGACGCTGATGTATGAGACACAAAGTGGATAGTTACTCAATGAGTTATGAAATCAATAAATAGGAAATAAATCTCCAAGGTAGGGAAATAATATTGCAAGCTCATCGTGCGGTAAAGGGGAGGGCGCTAAGGTTATGCGGATTGGAATTCGAGGCGTGGTGCACCAGAACTTAATCAGGATGATGGCCGGGTATTTTCAGCGGCAGGGCTATACCGACATAAGAGCGGACGTAACGGGGTATTCACAACCGGCTAAGATCTCTGATTGCACTCCGGATTTAACATGCAGAAAAGGTGATCACAGGAGAACGCCTATTATCTTAGAGGCAGAAACGTGCGATACTTTATCTGATGCTCACACACATGATCAATGGATGGCCTTTTACCACTATGCAAGGAGCATCGGGGGCGAATTCTATATAGTAGTGCCGACGCTATGTAACAATATATCTGGCAGAGACTTAGTTAGACAGCGACTCATACATTTAGGCATATCAGCCGATGCCATCTGGGTACCGAGGGACAGGCTAAGACTACTCGCTTGATTAGGTCCTCAAAAAGCTCGAATATTGCCCGATCCGGGATGCTTCCAGAAGGTGGCCCTATAGGGCTTTTTTGAGCGTGTTTTTCGCTCGATAATCTGTTCGCCCGATAAATCGGGCAACTACATTTCTGTAGATGCAGCTACATTTCTATAGGTTACTGTTGCTGGTTAGCTGATTGCTGATTTCAGTTGTAAAATTCCTGGACGACATAAAGAGAATCCGGCCTGGGATAGCTTATGAGCTATAATATAACCAAAGCAATGAAAACTGGATAATCGGCTAAAGGTGCGTGGAGGCCAAGATGAGGATAATGATCAACGAGCCGGATGGAAGGATGTCCGGCATTGTCGTGGGCGAAACGATTGGCATAGATTACGACATCTATTTTAAATTCAAGGAGTTACGCGGTAAGACCGGCAAGGAAACAGTACCGATGCTTCAAGAG
>JACUUO010000218.1 GCA_014859275.1 Actinomycetota bacterium
GTATAAACAAACGATAGCAAACAGTTGACTTTGTCAAGCGGTGGCCTGCGATTCCGCTTATCGAAGACAAATTCGCTTTTTTGTGCGGTAATCAGATTATCGAATACACCAAAATAGGTGCTCGCGGTTTCGCCCTCTATTCCACGTAATGTATCAAGCGTGAGTTCAGTATCTTGTAACCTTTCAATCGCCGCCGTTAGCTTTTGTGCGGCTTGATCCACAGCTTTAGTTTTTACTTTGGACGCATGATCCCTTAATAGCCGACGCAATACAGCTCGGCTATTGGCAATCTTCGCTAACAACACCATCCTGGCTATATTGGCGGATTGTTCCGGGTTATCTGCCCTACGGTACTGTTCGCGTCTTAGCAGTACGTTGCCAGAGACTGGCCCTTGTACCTTTGCTAAGAACTTGCCGTACTCGGTCAAGAAGCTTATTGAAACACCTTGCTCCCCGCAAAATCCCATCAGATACGGGCTGCAGCCTATGTTACCAAAACAGACTATTCCGCCGACGGTATGGATTGGCACGCGAAGCTTCACTTCATTATCTACCTTGACGGTTACAGTTTCACCGTCTTTCGACAAGTACGCGCCCTGAGTCGTGACGAATAGTGTATTTAGATGCCGCTTCATTCTTCCCTCGTTATGGTTGTCAGATAACTTCCTACCCGTTTGCTTGCTTTTGGCAGACAGATCGCCGCCATTGAACAGTTCTTGCACTTTGCCGAAGAATCAGCTCTAGGTGTGACACCTGATACAATAAGCTCATGTACCTGCTTTGCAATGTTCTCGGTTTCTGTCCAAAGCGCATCATCGAAGACTACATCACACCTGCGCCGGGTTCGTCCATAAAAGAGCGCGCCATTCTTAATATCGATGTTCATCATCTCTTCAAGGCAGATCGCCTGAGCGCAAAGCTGTACCTTGTCGCAGTCGTCCGACTTGGGTTTGCCACGTTTATGCTCGACAGGAAAAGGCATCCATGTTCCTTCATCAGTCCGATGAAGCTCAATAACATCGGCCTTACCAACAAGGCCAAGCTTCAGTGAGCGCAAAGGCACTGCATATTCAATACGAATGTTCCCCCGCGATTCATGGTCGGCAGTATCGACTTTATTGTGCATGATGCGGCCTTCAGCCGTGTATATGTTCTCACTCCATAGCTGCTCGATATGTATTAGAGCACACCTGCGGGGGCAGTAGAGATAGTGATTGAGCGCCGAGAGAAATACAAGATCGTCTATCTCATAATTCTTGTTAGATAACATAGCTTTCGATATCCCCTAATTTCAGGACGCCTGCCATATAACCAAGAAAATCGTCATATTCCAACGTCCAATAATGGAGGTCGCCTGCTCCTTGAAGTAGCATAACGCCATACTGAAACGCTTTCCAGCTATAAATAGCCACCGTTTTTTGCTGTAATTCTTGTGGCCTGACCCCTTTTCGTCGCTTACTGTCTTCAAGTCGCTGTCGCAGTTTCTCGTCCACAAGAACAGAAATAGTATTCGAGGCGATGACCTTGAATTTCTCTTCAACTTCAGGGAATTTCCTTGCTGTCTCGGCGTCAATAATCGGATTGTTCTCACATAACCCCTGATTCAAATCGCGAATCTCTCGCCTCATCGCTTCCTTGCAGCAATCGGAAGATACTTTTTGTTCTCGATACAAATCAGCCAAAATACGTGCAGATGTTTTAAAGGCCGGATGCTCTTTTAGTATATCACTCGTTTTGATTCTGAATATCCAAAGCTTTGATGTGCCGAACTCTCCAGACCTATTAACCCTGCCGGAGGTCTGGATGGTGCTAACCAAGCCGCACTGCTCACGAGCCGCCGATTTAAAAGAAAAATCAATCCCAGCCTCCACGCATGAAGTGGCAACAAGCGTCCAATCAGTGTCATTTTTATCTTTTAGCCGCTTTTTTATCCGATCAATAATTGCCTTGCGATGGACTGGGGCAAGAGCAGTAGATAGATGTTCCACTCTATCCCTACCGTACCGCTTTGCCATCTCTCTAGCTACTGCTGCAGCAGATTGGACGGTATTGAGGATAATAAGACGAGGACCAGGCAATTCGGCAATCCATTCACACAATTCTTTAAGTGTGAGCGGTTCATCTTTCATCCGATAGATAATTCGTTTTTGTTCCGCATCCATTGTTGAAGCACGCACTGATGAAGCCACCAATTCAGGCAGCTGCATTGTAGGAGATGAGAATTCTTCTAGCTCCCAAAAACGAGTCAGCGAACCGGAGGCCATTACAATATAACACCCCCAATCCTTTACAAGCTCCTGGAGCCATTTCCATGCCTGTGGCCACAGATGCGCTGGTAAAGCAGCATGAGCTTCGTCGATAAAGATAGCAGAACCGGCCAACTGGTGCAGTTTGCGAAGTGTAGCGGGGTGATTGCTGGCAAGGGTTTCAAAAAACTGTACGGCGGTTGTAACCGTGACCGGCGCATTCCAGAGAAAAGAGAACGCCCGGTTTGCCTCTTCCTCGAATTCGGCTTTGTGATGATGGGCTGCTATTACTTTTTCAGGATCTTCTTCACTCAATACCAGCGCCTTGCGGTAAACCTCAACCGATTGATCAATGATATTAGTAAACGGCAGGACAACAAACACACGTCGCAGACCCTTCTGCTTTGCGACGTTGAGCAGATGCGCCATAACGGCGGTCGTCTTTCCCGTCCCAACCGGACTGTCACATGCAACCAACCCGTTTTTGGCAGGCGGGGCCGTACGGCAGGCATCATACACCTGTTGTCGCAAACTGTTACGTTCCTTACTATCATCGTTGTCGGCAACCAAACCTGAAACATACCGGTCAAGTGCAGCAAGCCGCTGCTCGACGTTAAGCGGCATTTCGTCGTCCGGAATCGTGTTGCCGTAATGCCGTGCTGTATCGGTGTGGTCGGCATCAACCAAACACGACAGTGTAAACCTTAAAAATGTCGGTCCCGGCACGAGTCCTTCTGGA
>JACUUO010000219.1 GCA_014859275.1 Actinomycetota bacterium
AATACGATCACTTGTCGATCAAATTATATGGAATGGGATTGCACTACCAGCCATCTTTATAGACGATGAGCTAAGACTTGAAGGTCACATAGATGAGCCTACCATTAGCCACATCCTCAAAAACCGTGGCCTAGAAGAGATCTAGATTAGATTAAGCAACATCTAAGTAAACATACCCTAAAATAGCAGAGAATTTTGCGCCTGTTGAAAAAATAGGCGCAAAATTTTTTAGCAAAAGGGGGACTTTTTGCCCATCTGTAGCGTTTACTCTAGTGGAGATAGAGAATTGCTGTCAGATGAGGCCTTGGTAGAAAAAGTGAAATCAGGCGATAGGCAAGCTTTCAAAGAGCTTATGAGGAGGTACCGTAACTCTGTCTACGTTACGATCATACGTATCTCTAAGGATACACGTGATGTGGAGGATATCTTTCAAGAGGTGTTTATTGGTTCCAGGGCTTATAATTATCGCTGTCATTTTTGCGATTATCCTATCTATGATTGCTATCGCAAGCACCAAAACATGATAGGCTTCTCAGATGATCCCCAAGTAAAAAAAGCGCAAGAATCTCGATAAAAGACAGAGACCGTGATGGCGGGGTGTGATTAAGTATATAATTCACATGGTAGTAAAGGACTGCTCTAAGACAGCTCAAGAAGCCTTCAATGAGGTGAAGGAGGGTAAGGCAGTAAATGGTATACCGTCTGGAGCCAAAGAAGCATCAATAGTTGAAGTGGGAATCGGCTACTGGGAGGATTATGACCTGCCCTACCTGCAGCCGGTTTACGTGTTTTCGGGCGAGACTTTTAAAAATATCCTCTTTGGTATTCCGGTTAAGGGCCTCTGTGGTTGTTCCATCGAGCACCAGGTTGGGGTGCTCCCGGGGAGTAAGGATGGCCTTAGCAAATTAGTTAAAGGCCCGAGGTTGAACTTTTCGCTTACCAGTATTGTGGTTGCACGGCGTTGAAGCTCCAAATGCTCTAGGTTCAAATACTAGCGACCAAAAACTGGAGTTAATCGTTCGAACAATTAGCGATGAGGCAAAACAAGCCCTGCAAGCAAAATACGGAGATCTTTTAGAGATTACGGTTGATAAAGATTTCATGCCTAAACCAAACATCGGTGGTACACGTGATTAATAACAACCTTGGAGCAGGTATCGCATCTCGTCAATAAGAAGTTAAGGCTTGAGATGCTGGCTGAGGAGACGGAGATTCTGCTTAAGCGGGTTAAAGCTAAAGAGGATAGGATAAGAAAGCACTTGAGCAAAAAGAATCCTACCAATCCTGCCTAAACTTAAATATCAAAAATAGGCAACCATAAAAGTTAGCCTAGTGGCTTCTTCATAACACCTGTAATGGTCGCCTAAAAAGTAGGCGACTAAAATATTTTCATAAAAGTATTTTGCATGATATCCCCAGCTTATACCACGTATGGTAGTCTTAACGCCATGTGCACTGGAAAATTATGACTTCTTAGTTGCATACTAAGATGCTATGATAGCACCAGTATCTATTACTATCTAATCGAATTGTTACTTAGTGCTAATGCTTTACATGATTGGATTGCTAAATCCAGAGAGAGCGGTCATGGCTTAAATTGTCCGTTTATTATCCGCTGGGCGTTATATAACCCCCCTCCCCTGGGGTAGGACATATGATTGTTGGCAGGGGCTATGATGAGCCCTCGCCTGGCTTTCAATATCTCTATTATAGCGAGCCAAAAAGATGGCTATGCCCACAAAAAATCGTATAGCTGGATGCTAGACGATAAAAACCATCATTGGTGGACATCTACAATCTATTATTACTATTAAAAGGAGCGAGCGATGAAGAGATTATTACTCCTTAGTATGATAGTCTTCTTGCTGCTACCCAGCAGCATCTCACTTGCGAGCGTGCCAGAAGAAGTCGACCAAATCATCAAGGAAAACTTAGCCTCAATAATAGGCGATATAGAGCAAAAACCCGATATTTGGGGCGTTAAGGATCCATCTGATGTACCAATGAGGCTGGGCCAACCCTACCAGGTATATAGCCTAGATCTTGGCAAGGTTAAGACATCTGCCAAGAATTACAAGAAAGGCGGTATTGATTCATTTCTATGGCCCGATCCCTACTGGGAGTATCCCCTGTTTGCTAAAAATGGTAGGGTTGTTGTGTTTGCTCAAGTCTATAAAGAAGATGGCGCCTGGGCTTTTCGTGGGATGGGTCCCTACTTACCAGAGCCAAATAAGGCGCTCGAATTCTTTAGCGCCGATGAAGATGCTATTCTCAAATATCTTAGCAAGCAGGGCATTGGAAATGTAAATACCATAAAGCGCCTAGAAAATGAGGCTTTTTGCGTTAACTTTATTTACGTAGATGCGGAGAAGGGAGATTACCTTATCCCGCTTTTTAGTGGTATTAAAAGGATAGCCCTGGAAGAGAAAAAGGTATACCCAGCTGCAGATGTCTTAGCGAAGATCACTAAAGAGCTTAACCAGCTAGCTGAGGCCTATCCCAGGGGTGATATGGCTGGTGGAGCTGGTAGTGATGACCAAGAATATCCAACCTCAATGGCAGTCATAGTGCCTATAGCGGTTGCTTTAATTGCTATATTAGCTTCAGTTGGCATCATATTAGCACGCCGAAAATCACATATGAGTGATAGCTAGACTAGCGACAACCTAAACTACCCTTAATTAAACATAGTGCCAGGTGCAGCAAGATAATACAAGCACCTGGCACTATGTGTTTTATTTACTGGTAAAGACCCCACAGGACTGCCATAATAATGACTATTGTAATCGAGCATACTTCCTATGTGAGATTAGGAGTGAAGACGATGTATTGGGAGCTTTAAGGTGGGCTACTCTTCTATAAGGTTTAAAAAGTCTGGTCCTCACCTACTTGGATGAGGACCAGACTTAACTCTTATGGCCATATAAAAATCGCTATTTTACCAGTGCTTGCACCATCTTGCATGCCTCTGCCCTTGTGGCTG